>NZ_JAMYTD010000011.1:0-161310 GCF_040322255.1 Mesorhizobium sp. M0166
TCGCAATGCTCATCCAGCCATTGCGACATCGCCTTCAACTCGTGGCCGATCTCGTGTGTGGCGAAAAGATCGAATATGCTGGCTTCTTCTCTATTCGGCGGCTTGAGGTCAAGCACTTTCGAGCTTTCCGCTTCGCCGGCATCTGACGTCTTTCGCGGGTCTTGCTTCTCTTCGGGATCGGCGCCTTGGCCCTCCCAGTATGGGGAATCCGCAGAACGAGGTGGAACAATCTTGGACGCGTCCTGATGTACGATCGGCACCGCCAGCATAGCGAACTCACCTCATCCATCGTCCCGCGAAGGACGTTTTTCCACCGGCAAGTGGAACTTTGTTGTCTCCTTCTTAACGGCCCAGTTCAGACGGCGACCGGTGTGCTTTCCTTTGTCCAGCGGAACCGTGTGCCATCGCTCCACATGCGATGCATGATCACCGCTAGTCTACGGGCGAGCGCAACGATGGCCCGCTGCCGACCACGCCGCTTGGCGACGTTCATCGCCCAGGCCTTCAGCCAGGACCACTTCGTCACGCGCGTCAGTAGGACCTGCGCGGCTTCGTAGAGCAGCGTTCGCATCATATCGTCACCGCATAACGAGATCCGGCCGACCCGGCGGCTTTCGCCCGACTCATGGAGCACAGGTGTCAGACCCAAAACCGGTCCGACCGCTTTCGAATTGCGGAAGCGGGCCGGAATGTCGATGGTGGTGGTATAGGCCAGAGCCACGACCGGGCCTACACCTGGTGTCGTCATCAGTCGGCGGCAAACTTCCTCATCCCGGACGATCGCCAAAAGCTTGCGGTGAAGGGTGGCAAAGTGCTGGCGCAGCTTGCCGCGAGCGTCGAGAAGCGGTTCGACGATTTCGGCCAGATCAGGCATGCCTTCAACCAGTTCGTGGATGCGTTGCTCGAATTTGACCGTACCGACGATGCCGACCTTGAGCCCGAAGTTGCGCAGCAGCCCGCGGATGTCGTTCTCGATGGCAATCGCCTTTTCCTGCAGCAGCTTGCGCGCCGTCAGCAACGCCCGACGCTTCTGGCTCGTCAGGGTCTTCACATGCACCGGGCGGAACAGGTTGACCCGCATCATCTGTGCGATGCCGCGCGCGTCATTGCGGTCGGTCTTGTTCACCTGCGCCTTCAGGAATGCCTTGGTGTGACGCGTCTCAATGCAGATCAACGGCAGGCCGGCTTTTGCAAGGCCCTCGAACAGCCATTGCGATAAGGGCCCGGCTTCAAGACCGATCCGCTCAAAGTTCCAGGCAGGATCCTTGAGCACCCGCGCAAGATCCTCCGGATGGCTGGGAACTTTCATCTCGCGGCAAACCGTGCCTGTTTCGTCGACGATGCACACTGCCGTCTCTTTCACCGAGACGTCCAATCCTGCATAATGTTTCATGCTGCGCTTCCTTTCCTGATGCTTGCGGCTGTTTCGGACAGACCACGTTCTACCATCAGCTCGAAGCGCAGCACCTCCATGCCGCTCCGCCAAGATGGGGCGCAAGCCGAATACCCCATCTTGGACGGTGCGTTCTTGGCGCATTGTCGGCTCCGGCGGTTGCAGATTGTACTTTGGAATCAGTGGCATGAGACCAAAGTGTACCTGAAACCGCCGGGCCTTGCCCGCGCAAAGTCACGATTTAGGCAATAAAATCAACAGTTTGACGTTTGTGGACGGAAACTAGTCTAGCCCGATTGCGGTGACACGAGTGCGGTCGACTACGGTGACAGTGCGCTTTTTAGCGAGCGCTCTCAAAACCCTGCCTGGTCCCGAAACAGCTCGGCATTGTCGAGCTTCGAGACCTCGATCACCGCCTGGGTACGGCTGTAGACGTTGAGCTTACGCAGAATTTCGGAGACATGCGCCTTGACGGTGGTCTCGCCGACCTGCAGCTCATAGGCGATCTGCTTGTTGAGCAGGCCCTGGCGCAGCATCTGCAGCACTTTGAGCTGCTGCGGCGTCAGCGTAGCCAGGCGCTGCACCATCTCGGCGCGGTCGGTGCTTTCGACGTCGCGCGGCCGGCCTTCATAAGCTTCGGGAACATAGATCGCGCCTTCCATCACCGAGCGGATGGCGGCCGCAAGGTCGCTCTTGCGCGCCGATTTCGGGATGAAGCCAGCCGCACCGTAGGACAGCGCCTCGGAAATGATCTTCGGTTCCTCATAGCCGGAGACGATGACCACCGGCAGGCGCGGATAGCGCGTCCTGAGCTGCAGCAGCCCGTCAAACCCATGCACGTCGGGCATACTGAGATCGAGTAGCGCCAGGTCGAATGGCTTGGCATCCGTCAGAAGCTCGAGCGCCTCGGCAATCGAGCGTGCCTCGACCGTGTCGACTTCCGGATAGGCCATCTGCACGGCACTATGCAGGGCCTCGCGAAACAGCGGATGGTCGTCAATGATCAGGAACCTGGCGCGATCGGTCATCAGCTTCATTTCGGTTTGGTTTGGCCTAGAATAGTCCTGCAACCATGGCCAGCTTATTGGCAAATAGTACATTGCCATCTTGGCCGGCTAAAGCAGAATGTGCCCATGATTCCCGCGGCGCCACGCGGCAGATGTGGCCGTTCCAAAATGCAATGCCTTGCCCGGTGGCCCAAATCGGCCGATCTGGGCTGCGCCAAGTCAGAACCAACTGATCGCAGTCGCTGATGTTGAAGCCACACGATCCGGTTGGACCAATTCCAGCGTATTCCCGTTGAGCCCAACGCCGCCGAGGCTGACAGCACGTCGGCAATGACTTACGAAGCGCGTCCGTCTACGCGCTCGCCTGCGTTCGTTCCAACGCATGGGACCGGGCGATTTCGTCCGGCCCCCAAAGGATAATGTCTGATCGGTCGTTAGGCCGGCAACGCGCCGGATCTCTTGGCCGTCCAGGTGGCGATATAGTCCATCAGGCCGGGATTGAGGCAATCATAAGGTTCGAGCCCGATCGACTTCAGCTGTGACCTTATGCCGTCCATGCGGCTCGGATCGACACCGGACTCGATGATCGACGAGACAAAGGCGGTGAAGCCCGGCGGCGACCAGCCGTCTTCCTGGAAGCGCTCGGGATGGATGAAGGACAGCCCCTTGAACGCGTGGTCGCGCTCGACCGGGCCGTGCATGTGGACGCCGCAGCCGGTGCAGGCATGGCGCAGGATCAGCGCGCCCGGATCGACGACCTTCAGCTTGTCGCCGTTTTCGGTTACCGTCACGTCGTTTGTACCGGCAACCGCCACGACCGAGAACAGTGCGCCTTCCGGCTTCCAGCATTTGGTGCAGCCGCAGGCATGGTTGTGGGCGATCTGGCCTTTGACCTTCACCTTGACCGGGTTGCTGGTGCAGGCGCAGACCAGCGTGCCGCCGGCAAAATCGGCCTTTTCCCGTGGCAGTCCATTGTCGATTTTAGGATGCAGTTTTTCCGGCATTTTTGTCTCCTCCCGTTTTGAACATCTGCATTTTTCGGCCGCTGGCTGGTTAGCCGGCGGCTTTCTCCTCCTCAGTAAACCACCACGCTCCTGATCGACTTGCCTTCATGCATCAGGTCAAAACCCTTGTTGATGTCCTCGAGCTTCAGCGTGTGGGTGATCATCGGATCGATCTCGATCTTGCCGGCCATGTACCAGTCGACGATCTTCGGCACGTCGGTGCGGCCGCGCGCGCCGCCGAAGGCGGTGCCCATCCAGGTGCGGCCGGTGACCAGCTGGAACGGCCGCGTCGAGATCTCCTGGCCGGCGCCGGCAACGCCGATGACGACCGACTTGCCCCAGCCGCGATGCGACGATTCAAGCGCCTGGCGCATGACTTTGGTGTTACCGGTGCAGTCGAACGTGTAGTCGGCGCCACCGATCTGGTCGGCGCCGCGCTTGGTCATGTTGACGAGATGCGCCACGACATCGCCGTCGATCTCCTTCGGATTGACGAAATGCGTCATGCCGAATTTCTCGCCCCATGCCTTCTTGTCGTTGTTCAGGTCGACGCCGATGATCATGTCGGCGCCGGCTAGGCGCAGGCCCTGGATGACGTTGAGGCCGATGCCGCCGAGGCCGAAGACGACGGCGGTCGCGCCTTGCTCGACCTTGGCCGTGTTGATGACAGCACCGATGCCGGTGGTGACGCCGCAGCCGATGTAGCAGATCTTGTCGAACGGGGCGTCGGCATTGACCTTGGCCACCGCGATCTCGGGCAGCACGGTGAAGTTGGAAAAGGTCGAGCAGCCCATATAGTGGAACAGCTTGTCCTTGCCGATCGAGAAGCGCGAGGTGCCGTCGGGCATCAAGCCCTGTCCCTGCGTGGCGCGGATGGCGGTGCACAGGTTGGTCTTGCGCGACAGGCAGGACGGGCACTGCCGGCATTCCGGCGTATAGAGCGGGATGACATGGTCGCCCTTCCTGACCGAGGTGACGCCCTTGCCGACGTCGACGACGATGCCGGCGCCTTCATGGCCGAGGATCGCCGGAAACAGGCCTTCCGGGTCGGCGCCCGACAGCGTGAACTCGTCGGTGTGGCAGATGCCGGTTGCCTTGATCTCGACCAGCACCTCGCCATCGCGGGGACCTTCGAGGTCGACCTCCATGATCTCCAGCGGCTTTCCGGCGGCAACGGCGACAGCGGCGCGCGTTTTCATCAGGCAATCCTCCCAAGACAACCCATAGAGTTTCACATTCCGGCATTGCTGCGGATGATCTCGGAGTCGAAGACCGCAACACGCTCATTCACCGCGTATCTCCGCGAAAAGCCATAGGACTAAAGCAGACACGCAAGTCCACTTGCAGGGCTTTGATAAATCTTGTCGGGTCCGCTAAGCTCATTGTGGGCACCTTGAATTCGCGCTGGTCCGGGAACAATCGGACTTTAGTGCAAGAATGGGCAGTTTTATCGATGATGAGCGCGGTGCCAGGCACTCTCGCGGCCTTTTTGTGCTTATTTTTCCAGACCGCCAACATTGCGGACGTGATGGCCCAGGAAGCGACGGGCAAGCAACCGGTCGCAACCGACAGGCCAGAAAGAAAGATAGCTGAAATCAGAATAGGTTATTTGCGGGCCTACGCGCCGCAACTGGCACTTTCGCTTCTGGACCTGCCGCCACGCGACGAAGGTGTCGCCGGCGCCAATGTGGCGATCGGCGATAACAATACGACAGGAAAGTTCCTCAGCCAGAAATTCAACCTCGATATAGCCGAGGTCAAGCCGGACGCCGACGCGGTTCAGGCGTTCAACGATCTGATTGCCAAAGGTGACCGCTATGTCGTCGCGGACCTCTCGGCCAAGCAATTGCTGTCGATCGCCGATATCGCCCGCGACAAGGGCGTTCTGGTCTTCAATGTCGGCGCCACTGACGACAGCCTGCGCGAGGAAGACTGCCGCATAAACATTTTCCATGTGGCGCCGACGCGAAGCATGCTGGCCGACGCTCTGGCGCAGTATCTGGTGGTAAAGAAATGGCCGAATTGGGTGCTGCTCTACGGTTCGCATGAGCCGGATCATCTCTATGCGGCCGCGTTGCGCCGCGCGGCGGCCCGCTTCGGCGGTCAGATCGTCGCCGAGAAGGAATTCAAAGACACCGGCACGGCGCGCCGCACCGACACCGGCGCCACGCAGATACAGCAGCAGATTTCCGTGTTCACGCAGGATCTGCCGGACCATGACGTGGTGCTTGTTGCCGATGAGAGCGAGGTGTTCGGAACCTATGTACCCTACCGCACATGGACACCGCGGCTGGTCGCTGGCACGGCCGGTCTTGTCGCATCCTCCTGGCACCCCGCGAGCGAGCAATGGGGCGGCATTCAAATGCAAAGCCGTTTCCTGAGGACGACCGGCCGGCGAATGCTGTCCAAGGATATGTCGGCCTGGACGGCGGTGCGGGCCGTGGGCGAAGCCAGCACGCGCACCAATGGCGACGATCCGAAGAAGATCAGCGACTACATCCGCTCGGATGATTTCTCGGTCGCCGCCTTCAAGGGACAGAAGCTGACCTTCCGCAAGTGGAACCACCAGCTTCGCCAGCCAATCCTGCTCGGCGACACCAAATCCGTGGTCTCGACATCGCCACAGGAGGGTTATCTCCACCAGATCTCCGAGCTCGATACGCTCGGCGTCGATCAGCCGGAAACCAAATGCGTCCTTAAGTAGACCAATCGGGAGGAATTTTCGTGCAGAGACGAGCTTGCGCACTCGCCATTCTCGCAACCGGCTTCATGGTCAATCCGGCGTGGGCTTACACCGTTTATGTCTCCAACGAGAAAGACAATACGATAACGGTCGTCGACACGGCGACGATGAAAGTGGTGAAGACCGTCGAAGTCGGCCAGAGGCCGCGCGGCATCACCATCTCGCATGACGGCAAATTCATCTATTTGTGCGCCAGCGATGACGATACGATCGAGATCATCGATACCGCGACGCTGCAGATCGTGGGCACGCTGCCATCGGGCCCCGATCCCGAACTGTTCGTGCTATCGCCCGACGGCAAGACGCTCTACGTCGCCAACGAGGACGACAATCTCGTCACCGCGATCAACATCGAGAGCAAGCAGGTCATGACCGAGATTCCCGTTGGGGTGGAGCCTGAAGGCATGGCCGTCAGTCCCGATGGCAAAACCATGGTCAACACCTCCGAAACCACCAGCATGGCGCATTTCATCGACACCGACAGCCATGAGGTGACCGACAATGTCCTGGTCGACACGCGTCCGCGCTTTGCGCAATTCAAGCCCGACGGATCACAGATCTGGGTCAGCGCCGAAATCGGCGGCACCGTCAGCGTCATCGACAGTCTCAAACGCGAGGTGGTGAAGAAGATTCAGTTCGCGATTGCGGGACTACGGCCCGAAACTATCCAGCCAGTTGGCATCGCGATCAGCGCCGACGGCAAGAAAGCCTATGTCGCGCTCGGCCCAGCGAACCATGTCGCCGTTATCAACACCGAAACCTACGAGGTGGAAAAATATATCCTGGTCGGCCAGCGCGTCTGGCATCTCGACTTCACCCCTGATCAGAAGACGCTGATCACCACCAACGGCAATTCCAACGACATCACCTTCATCGACACGGCGACCGACGAGCCGGTTCAATCGGTTACGGTGGGCCAGCAGCCTTGGGGCGTGGCCATTTCGCCCCACTAAACCGCAGCGATGATCAGGGAGGCCGACATGACAAATCTTTGCCGCGGGGCTGTTGCAAGTGCACTAGATAACCAGCGCGCACCGAAGGAGCCAGCCGCATGCAGCATGTGATGACAGGCGGAGCTGGAGAGGAGGTGGCGGCGCTCGATGTTGCCGGTATCAGCCATTCCTATGGTCCGAAGCGGGCGCTCCACGACGTCTCATTCTCAATCGCGCCGGGAACTTTCACCGTTCTGCTCGGCCTCAACGGCGCCGGCAAGACAACTTTGTTTTCACTGATCAGCCATCTCTACGGCACCCGCCGCGGGTCGATCCGCATCTTCGGCCATGACGTCAGCCGCGCATCGGGCGAAGCACTCAGGCGTGTCGGCATCGTGTTCCAGGCACGCACGCTCGACCTCGACCTCAGCGTCCACCAGAACCTCTCCTACCACGCCTCGCTGCATGGCATTGGCGGACACCAAGCGCGGCAGCGCATTGCCGCGCTGCTCGATACAGTCAACATGCAGGGCCGTCAGCATGATAAGGCACGCAGTCTTTCCGGCGGCCAAATGCGGCGAATCGAGATCGCGCGAGCGCTGCTCCACCGGCCTTCCCTGCTGTTGCTCGACGAGGCGACGGTCGGTCTCGACATTCAGTCGCGTGCGGGAATTTTGGCCACCATCCGCAAACTCGTCGAAACCGAGGGCATCGGCGTGCTGTGGGCGACGCATCTGATTGATGAGGTCGAAGACGGCGACCATGTCGTCGTGCTGCGGCAGGGCGACCTGGTTGCCAAGGGTAAGGTGGCCGATGTCGTTGCGACGAGCGGTGCCAGTTCGATCCGCGACGCTTTTTCCAGGCTCAACCGCATCGAAACAAGCGGCATCGCGGAGATGTCGCCATGAGCGCTCCGGCAATGCCCGCAAAAGTCGCCGCCCGCACGCCGGTGAAGTTCGAACAGTTTGGGCTCCGCCACTACCTCGTTTGCCTCAAAGGGATCGTCGTGCGGGAGTGCCTGCGCTTCCTGCATCAGCGCGAGCGCTTCATATCCTCGCTGGTTCGGCCGCTCGTCTGGCTGTTCATTTTTGCCGCAGGATTCCGGCAGGTGCTCGGCGTATCAATCATCCCGCCCTACAAGACCTACGTGCTCTACGAGGTCTACATCACGCCGGGCCTGTGCGGCATGATTCTGCTGTTTTCGGGCATGCAGTCTTCACTGTCGATGGTCTATGACCGCGAAATGGGCAACATGCGCACCCTGCTGGTCAGCCCCTTCCCGCGTTGGTTTTTACTGATCTCGAAGATGCTCGCCGGTGTCGCCGTGTCGATCGCGCAGGTTTACGCGTTCCTGATCGTTGCCTGGTTCTGGGGCGTCAAGGCGCCGCCGCTTGGCTATCTCACCGTACTGCCGGCGCTGTTCCTGTCAGGCATGATGCTGTGCGCGCTCGGCATGCTTTTGTCTTCGATGATCAAGCAGCTCGAAAACTTCGCTGGCATCATGAACTTCGTCATCTTTCCCGGCTATTTCGCTTCTCCGGCACTCTATCCCTTGTGGCGTATCCAGGAGGCTAGCCCCCTGCTCTACAAAATCTGCCTCGCCAATCCGTTTACTTACGCCGTCGAACTGATCCGCTTCGCCTTCTACGGCCAGGTTGACTGGCTGTCGCTGGGCGTCGTTGCCGGCTGCACGCTGCTGTTCCTTGCCGCCGCCATCATCGCCTACGACCCTTCGCGCGGCCTGATGACCCGCAAACAGGACACGGGAGGAAATGCCTGATGGCACGAATGAGCCTTGTTCGCGGCCTGGCTCTGGTCGCGATGCTGGCGCCGGGCGTCAACGTCATGGCGGCCAACCCCGATCCGGACTGGCCCTGCATACAGCGCAAGGTGCCGCAACTCTCGCTGGGCCAGATCTGGACCGGACCGGACCTTCCTTCAGCGGCGAAGGACTGGTCGAAGGACCCCACCATCTCCGCCCTGGTCGAGGAAGTGGCAGCTCGCCGGACGCCGATTGCGGAAGCTCAAAAGAAGATCAGGGATTTCGCCGCCTCCTTGCCGGCCGAGCAACTTGCATCCAAAATGGCGATGCTGGTGCAAGGCATGTTCGATCACCTGGACGCCGAGCGCTCGCAGGTGATCTCGGGCATTTCGCGCTATGCCCACAAGCAGCTCCAAATGGCCGCCGCATTGCGCAAGGAAGCGTCCGATGTCGATGCGTTGCGGGCAAGGCCGGATGCAGATCCCGGCGAGATCGATCGGCGAACCGAACAGCTGAAATTCGCAACGCGAATTTTCAATGAACGCGTCCAATCACTGACTTACGTCTGTGAAGTGCCGACGATAATCGAGCAGCGGCTTTATCAATTGTCCAAGGTCGTCTCGGAAACGCTCGCCGCGAAGAAATAGAACCTCATTCAATCTTCGCGGCGGATATCACGATCCGCGGCCGGGCAGCACGCGCCAGCGCTGAACGAAATAACCGGGATGCGTCCCGATCCACTGGGCTACCAGCGATTGCGCCTGCACGAAGGCGGTCCCGGGATTCATCGCCAGGCCGTCCACCATCTGTTCGCGTTGTTCACAGGTCTGCGGCACATCCGTCAGGCAGACCATCATAACCAGCGTGTAGAGCATTACCCCTTGTCCCCATCGAATCCCGAACCCCATGCCCGGGAGCTTCCGTGATACCGACCAGTCTGCAGGGGTCGCACATACGGATCACTTACGGGTGTGAAAGGAACGTGGCCCCCGCTCTTTCGCGCCGCAATATAACATGACGCTAATCTAACTCCAATGACCGCAGGGCTCAGTCGCGGACGCGTGCGCATCGAAGATGCGCGTCTGGCTGTGCCAGTGCCAAAAAATGTGAACTCCTGGAACGCGCGCTCCCATAGGCTCGACCCAAACAGGACTATCATTGTTGTCGACCTCAGACCGGAAGCCCGTTCTGCTTTCGCAGGCTTTTGTCGAATGCGGATGCGGGGACGAAACGGCGCAGGAAACTGACCTGGCGCGCCATTTTTCCAGCCGCATAGCGCCTCTTCGGAGCGGGATCGGTCGCAGCCGCCAAAACGGTCCTGGCTACCACTTCCGGCGCATCGCCTTTTTCCATCGCTTTCCGCACAGCTGCATTCATGCCAGCGCGCGCAGAGTCATAGATATCAAGCAACTGATCCGGCCTGGCGAGATTTTCTTCAAACGAGGTGCGGGTATAGGCGGGCTCCACCAACACGACGCGAATTCCGAAAGTACGCAGTTCGTGGTCGAGCGATTCGGAATAGCCCTCAACGGCATGTTTGGTCGACGAATAGAGCGCGAAATAGGGAGCTGGGATGAACCCCTGCACCGAGCTCAAATTGACGATTCTGCCCTTGCCTTGACGGCGCATTGTCGGCAACACCGCTTTGGTTACCCGCATAACGCCAAAGACGTTCACGTCAAATAACGACTTGGCCTGGGCCATCGAGGACTCCTCCGCGCCACCAAGCAGGCCAACGCCGGCATTGTTGACGAGCAGGTCGATGCGCCCGGTCTCGGCCAGCACGTCCTGGACAAGTTTCGCCACGGACGTGTCATCGGTCACGTCGCAGGCCAGCATGGTAACGCCGTCGGATCGGTCGGCGACCGCGCGACGGCTGGTTCCGAACACACGAAAGCCCGCGTTCTGCAGGGCTTTGGCCGTTGTGTGCCCGATGCCGCTGGATGCGCCGGTCACCAGGGCGACGCCTAGATTGGTCTTATTCATGAAGGTCACTTCTTTCTTCGTATTGAATTGACGTTGGGGGAAGCACGACAGGTCGGAGCGAAAGGCATCAATCACGAGCGCCTCCGGTGCTCGCACCGGCGAGATCATCCGTCCAGCGCCGGAACAGCGCGCTGGCATTAACGCCTCCGAAGCCGAAGCCATTGGAGATCGCATAGCCCATCGCCATCGGCCGGGCCCGGTTTGCGACGAAGTCGATCCCGTCGCCGGCTGGATCGGGAGTGCTCAGATTGAGGGTCGGCGGTGCCATCTGATCCCTGAGTGCCAGGATTGCGAAGATAGCTCCGAGCCCGCCGGCGGCTCCGAGCAGGTGTCCGGTCGCCGATTTCGTTGCACTGACAGCTATCGCGAAATCGCGCCCGAATACGCTCTTGATCGCTTCGATCTCACCCAGGTCGCCTACCGGCGTGGAGGTCGCATGGGCATTGAGATGATGAACCTCGCGGGGCGAGATCCCTGCTTGGGCGACTGCGATCTCCATGGCCCGGCGCGCACCGTCGCCGTCCTCGGGACCGGAGGTGACGTGATGAGCATCCGCAGTCGTGCCGTAGCCGACAAGCTCGGCCAGCGGTCTTGCGCCGCGCGCCAGCGCGTGGCTCAATTCCTCGATGACCAGCATGCCGGCTCCCTCGCCCATGACGAAGCCGTCCCGCGACTTGTCGAACGGTCGGGAGGCCTCATCAGGACGGTGATTAAAGGAGGTCGAAAGAGAGCGTGCCGCGGCAAACCCACCGAGGCTAACAAGATTCATGCATGCTTCCGTCCCGCCGCACACAGCAATATCGGCCTCGTTGGCGCGGATTAGCCGAGCCGCATCGCCGATCGCCTGAATGCCGGCCGCGCACGCCGTCACCGGTGCGCCGAGCGGACCTTTGAAGCCATGGCGTATCGAGATGTGGCCTGCCGCGAGGTTCACCAGGAAGGACGGCACCGTAAGAGGTGATAGACGGCGGACGCCGCGCCGGTCGACCGTGCGCACCGCCTCGGTTATGGCCGGGAACCCGCCGACGCCCGAGGCGATGATCGTGGCCGTGCGCAAGCGATCCGCTTTCGAGGCGGGGACCCATCTTGCTTGGGCGAGCGCCTCTTCTGCCGCCGCCAACGCAAAGACAATGAACCGGTCTACCTTGCGCTGATCCTTCAGCGGAAGGACGGCTTCCGGATCGAAACCGGCGTCCGGATCTTCTTCTGCGGAGGGCACTACCCCGCCGACCTTCGCCGGCAGGTCGCCCACCACATCATCCGCAAGCCTCCGGATGCCCGAGCGGCCGGCCAGGAGACGCGACCAGGACGTTTCAACATCGGCAGCAAGGGGCGTGACCGCACCCATGCCCGTAACAACAATCCGTCGCATCTATTTTCCTATCAGTTCGGGCGCGCCGCCGGCGCAGCCACGCCGTTCAAGCGTCGGCTGATTCACGAACCTGATTGGCCGCCGCATCCAGAAAGGCCTGCGCGAGGTCAGGATCGTTGATGACGCGCGATAACATCAGCGCACCGACCATCGTCGAGAGAATGGCCATGGCCTTACCATCGAACTCCCCGCCATTGGCCTCGGCAAGGAAACGGCCGAGGATCTCGAGATGCTCCTTGATCCCGGCTTCGAACGGCGCTTTCACGTCCTTGCCCTGTCTGGCGGCATCCGAGCCGAGCGCCACGATCGGGCAGCCGTCCATCTTTTCTCCGCGATGGTCCATACTGAGGTAGAACGCGATCACCGCCCCAAGCGGGTCATCAGGGTTTTCGGCCGTCGCGGCCGACCATCGACGGGTGGCGCTCTCCATCGCCCGCCTGGACGCCTGCGCCGCCAGGTCGTCCTTGGATGCGAACTGTTTGTAAAACGCGCCTTGGGTCAGTCCGGCACCCTTCATCAGATCCTTAAGGCCGATACCGTCAAAGCCGCGCTCGCGAAAAAGGCGGCTTGCCACGTTGATTACGGTTTCGCGGTTTTCCGCGGCCTGAGTACGACTTACGCGCATTGTCGACCTCTTTTTTAGATTGCATTCGTAATCTATACCTTATATAGAGTTCGAACGCAATCTAAAAAAGGAGATACGAAATGACCCGCAAAATCCTGAGCGCATCGCTTCTGGCCGCGCTGTTTCTTGCGACCCCGGCTTTTGCCGAGGAAGCCACCATCGGACGCCCGATCGAGGGCGTCAGCCTGCACGAGGGACACCTTGACATGGTGGTCTACTACGTCCCGGTCGACGGCGGCCTCCTGGAGGTCACCGCCACCTTCGCGCCGAAGACCGGGGGCGATCCGCTGCGCGTTGTAATGGGTCTCGCCGACCATGACTCCGTGGCTTTTTCCATGCCGGGCCACCAGGGCTCGCTTTACGCGTTCGAAAGGTCCGGCGAGCAGGTGACGGTCTCGACCGAGGCTGCCATGGATCTGCGAGCCGACGCGACAATGCGCTAACCCGACGTGCAGACCGCAACCTGCGTGCTACGGACCGTCGGTCTCGCGTCCGCGCGGCCGACGTAGAGGTCGAACGCGATCTACTCGATATGAGGAGATGGGCATGAAAACGAGACCCGCCATTGTGCTGGCGGGCGTCCTGTTCGGATGGTCCTCTCGAGACCGCCAGGAGCAGGCAAAAGCCGTATTAGAGACGGCGACGACAGGGGGCCACCGGACAGAAACCAACGAGGTTCCACCGGATCAACGCCAGCGTTCCCCAATGGCGGCGAGCATCGTCAGAAATCAGCGGACGGAGCGCCACGGTGCCCTCGATCACGCCATCGAATATGCTTGAGGAGAGGTCAAATGCTATACAGTTATTTTGTCGAGAAATCGATCCGAGAGAGCTTCGACCACGTCAACAACCATCGCTGGGATGAGGCGGCGAAGGCACTCGCCCTGCATGTCATCACCGCGTTTCCGGCGCCCACGCGCTTGGTGGCGAGCGCCACGACAAAGAAGCCATGCGCCGCTGGTTTGAGCGCCTCGGCCGCGTCCTGCCCAATCTCCATCTCACGGTCAACCATATCTCGGTGAAGGGCTGGCCGTGGCATACCACCGTGTTTGCCCAGTGGGACGGCATTGCAACGCTGCTCAATGGCGACGCGTCGTACGTCAACCGTGGTCTGCACGTGTTCACCCTGCGGTGGGGCAGAGTCTATGCACTTGAGGAATTTTACGATTCACAAGCAGCGGCCCGCGGTCTTGCCGCCCAAGCGGCAGCTGGCCTCGAAGAAGCTGTCGCCGAACCAATTGTAGGCTAGCAGACGCTCAGTCAAAGCCCACCCGTTCCGTGAACGTGGGGGGCTACCCCGTGGCCCCAGCGCTTCGGTAGCGGTCGCCTCGGCAAATGCGTGCCACCAGCGAAGCCTCCCGATCCTCTGCTCGTGGACGTCGGTCTGGAGACCACAGCCGATCAGCCGCTGCTACGCACCATCGTTTGCCTGAAGCGTTTGTCTTGGGCCGCGCGCCCTAACTCGCTCGACCTCTACTGTTCAGTTCCTCGTGCGGATAGAGCTTGCCGAACAGTGGCAGGTACATCGCGCCCTTGCGCATCAGAAAATCGTGGAAGGTCGCCATCGCCGGCGAGATGGCGTGATCGCTGCGCATCACGGAAAACCATTGCCGGCGGATCGGCATGCCGACGACGTCGAGGATAACCAGCCGGCCAGCCTCGATTTCTGCGGCGATGGTGTGGGCAGAGATGAAGGCGATGCCGAGCCCGGCCATCACCGCTTGCTTGATCGTCTCGTTCGAGCCCATCTCGACGCCGAGATCGTCGATGCGGCCAGGCACGTCGCTCAAAAATATTTCCAGCGAGATGCGCGTGCCGGAGCCGGACTCGCGAATGAGGAAATGTTCCTGGGCGATCCGCTCCTTGGATATCTCGCGCACCGAGGCCAGCGGGTGGTCGGGCGGCGCGATGATGACCAGCGGATGATCGCCGAAGACCGAGGCACGCACCGGAACTTCCTTCGCCGGGCGTCCCATCAGCGCGATGTCGATGTCGTGATTCTTCAGATTGTCGATCGTCTCAGCGCGATTGCCAATGGCAAGCCGCATGTCGATGTCGGGATGTTCCTTCATGAAGGCAGCCATCAGCCGCGGTGCGAAATATTTGGCCGTGGAAACGACACCGAGTCGCAAGCTGCCGGCGCGCACGCCCTTGATCGCATCCATCTTGTCTTCGAGCAGACGAAGCCGCTCCTCGATGGCCTGTGCAGTCTCGACGAAGGCAAGACCTGCGGCAGTGGGACGCATGCCGTCCGCCGTCCGGTCAAACAAGGCCAGTTGGAACTCTTCCTCAACCTGCCGCAACTGGATCGTCACCGCTGGAGGAGACAGGCCTAACACTTTGGCTGCACTGACGATTTTCCCGTGGCGGACGATTGCCTGAACGGTCTTGAACTGCTTGAGCGTGAGATTTCTCATGCAGCATACTAAAATTTTTTTAGTGTCAAAGTAAAGTTATTGAATTTTACTTATCCACCATCGTTTGTTTTCATTCCCCAATCCGGCCGATCCGAGGAGAGGCGGCTGGATCGGGAGGTTACGATGCCAGCGGCAACGCTCGACGCTTTTCTGAACTCCTATCTCGGCGAGCCGGACGAACTGCGCGCCGCGGTCGTAATGACCGTCCGTCGGCTGACGCAGGCGGCCACCACGATCCGCAACACCATCAATCAAGGGGTACTCGGCACCGCCTTTGCCGGAACCCGTGGCGCCAATGCTGACGGCGATGTTCAGAAGGATCTCGATGTCTTCGCCGACGACATCTTTCTCGATGCCATGCGCCACGCTCCGGTCGCGCTCTACGCTTCCGAGGAACTGGAGCAGCCGGTGCTTCTCGACCCGCAAGCGCCTCTCGCCATCGCCATCGACCCGCTCGACGGCTCTTCCAACATCGACACCAACGTGTCGATCGGAACGATCTTCTCGCTTCTCCCTGCAATTGGTGCGCCGGATAAGAATCCGGCCGCCTCATTTTTGCAGGCAGGGGTGAACCAGCTGGGCGCCGGCTTCTTCATCTACGGGCCGCAGCTGGCGCTCGTTCTGTCTCTCGGCAGCGGCACGCATGTCTTCGTTCTCTCAGCCAGGCTCGGCACGTTCGTCCAGGCCTATGAGAGCCGGGTCATCCCCCAGCGTACCCAGGAATTTGCCATCAACGCCGCCAACTACCGGCACTGGGACGAGGCGGTGCGGCTCTACATCGACGACTGCCTCGAAGGCACCGAAGGCCCACGCGAGAAGGACTTCAACATGCGCTGGATCGCCTCCCTGGTCGCCGACTGCTACCGCATATTGATGCGCGGCGGCGTCTTCCTGTATCCAGGCGACAAGCGCAAGGGCTACAGGCAGGGGCGACTTCGCCTCGTCTATGAGGCAAACCCGATCGCCTATCTCATCGAACAGGCGGGCGGTGCCGCCACCGATACGATCACCCGCATCCTCGAAATCGAACCCGAGAGCCTGCACCAGCGCGTGCCCATGATTTTCGGATCGGCGCGGGAAGTCGCGCGCATCACCCGCTACCACACCGAGCCGAGCGCCATCGGCGAGCGCGCGCCGCTGTTCAGCCGCCGCGGCCTTTTCAGGGCCTGAAGACCATGTCGGCAAAGCACCCCATCGTTACCATCACCGGGTCGTCGGGCGCAGGCACTACCTCTGTCAAGCGCATCTTCGAGCTGATCTTCCGGCGCGAGAACATCGGGGCCGCCTTCATCGAAGGCGATGCCTTCCATCGCTACGACCGCGCCACGATGAAGGCGAAGGTGGCCGAGGAGGAAAAGGCAGGCAATCCGAACTTCACCCACTTCCATGCCGAGGCCAATGAACTGGCAATCCTCGAAGAGGTGTTCGAGGAATATGGCCGCCGGGGAACCGGAAAGACCCGCACCTACATCCATGACGAGGATGAAGAGAAGCAGTACGGCACGCCGCCGGGACATTTCACCGAATGGCGCGAATTTCCGCCGAGCGACCTGCTTTTCTACGAGGGCCTGCATGGCTGCGTCGTCACCGACAAGATCAACCTGGCCAGGCACGCGGACCTCAAGATCGGCGTGGTGCCGGTCATAAATCTCGAATGGATCCAGAAGATCCATCGCGACCGCGCAACGCGCGGCTATTCCACCGAGGCGGTGATGGACGTGATCCTGCGTCGCATGCCGGACTATGTCCGCTACATCGTCCCGCAGTTTTCGCAGACCGCCATCAACTTCCAGCGCGTGCCGATTGTCGACACGTCCAATCCATTCATCGCGCGCTGGATTCCGACGCCCGACGAATCAATGCTGGTCATCCGCTTCGCCAACCCCCGCGGCATCGATTTCCCCTACCTGCTTTCGATGATCCACGACTCGTTCATGTCGCGGCCGAATTCCATAGTGGTGCCCGGCAACAAGCTCGACCTTGCCATGCAGCTGATCCTGACGCCGCTCATCCTGCAATTGATCGAACGCAAGAACCGTGTGTCGTGAGGAGGACGCCATGAACAGCCAAGCCGCAGCATTGAAGCCCGTCGCCGCCGTCTCGGAACGCGACATGGCCAACGCCATTCGCGCATTGGCGATGGATAGCGTCCAAAAGGCCAATTCCGGTCATCCGGGCATGCCGATGGGCATGGCCGATGTCGCGACGGTGCTGTTCAGCCGCTTCATCAATATCGATCCGTCGATGCCGGACTGGCCCGATCGCGACCGCTTCGTGCTTTCGGCCGGGCACGGCTCGATGCTGCAATATGCGCTGCATTACCTGCTCGGCTACGAGGACATGCCGATCGAGGAGTTGCAGCGGTTTCGTCAGCTGGGCAGCCGCACCGCCGGACATCCGGAATATGGCCATGCGCTTGGCATCGAGACGACGACCGGCCCGCTTGGACAAGGCATTTCGACCGCTGTCGGCATGGCACTGGCGGAGCGCATGCTCGCTGCCCGTCACGGCGCAGATGTCGTTGACCATTTCACCTACGCGATCGCCGGCGACGGCTGCCTGCAGGAAGGCATCAGCCACGAGGCGATCGATCTTGCCGGTCACCTGAAGCTCTCCCGGCTGATCGTCTTTTGGGACGACAATGCGATCTCGATCGACGGACCGACTTCGCTGTCGACTTCGATGGACCAGCCGGCACGGTTCAAGGCCGCTGGATGGCAAGTCCAGTCGGTGGACGGCCACGACATGGAAGCCGTTGGGGCTGCAATCGAAGCAGCGCAGCAGTCGGATCGGCCGTCTCTGATCGCCTGCCGCACGGTGATCGGCAAGGGTGCGCCCAATCTGGGCGGTTCGGAAAAGACGCATGGCGCACCGCTGGGCGATGCGGAGATCGCCGCGACGCGCGAAAACATCGGCTGGGCCTACGCGCCGTTCGAGGTGCCGGACGATATCCTTTTCGCCTGGCGCGAGATCGCCGGCCGCGGGCAAGCGGCACGTCGCGCCTGGGAGCAGCGGCTTGCCGCCTCGCCGCAGCGCGAGGCCTTCGAGAGCGCGGTCGCCGGCACCCTGCCCGACGCGGTCTTCGAAGCGCTCGTTGCTTTCCGTAAGGAGCATCTCGAGAAGGCGACCAAGGTTGCAACGCGGAAAGCCTCGGAAATGGCGCTGGGTGCAATCAACGCCGCAACCGAGCTGACCGTCGGCGGCTCCGCCGATCTGACGCATTCGAACCTGACGATCACCAAGGGTATGGGTCGCATAGCGCCGGGCGACTACGCCGGCCGCTACATCCACTATGGAATCCGCGAGCACGGCATGGCCGCAGCCATGAACGGGATCGCACTGCATGGCGGTTTCGTGCCTTATGGCGGCACGTTCCTGTGCTTCGCCGACTATGCGCGCGGCGCGATGCGGCTCTCGGCGCTCATGGGCCAGCGCGTCATTTATGTGATGACGCATGATTCCATTGGTCTCGGCGAGGACGGCCCGACCCACCAGCCGGTCGAGCACCTGGCGATGCTGCGGGCGACGCCAAACCTCAACGTCTTCCGTCCGGCCGACATCATCGAAACGGCGGAGTGCTGGGAACTGGCGCTTAAGAGCGCGAACCGGCCGAGCGTGCTGGTGCTCTCGCGCCAGAACCTTCCGATGCTGCGCCAAGCACCTAGCGGCGAGCCACACAGCGACGAGAACCGGTCGAGCCGGGGCGCCTACATCCTGCGCGAGCCAGCCGGGCACCGCGCGGTGACCCTGATCGCCACCGGCTCGGAGGTCGAAATCGCGGTTGCCGCCGCCGAACGGCTTGAGACCGAGCACGGCATCGCGGCCGCGGTTGTCTCGATGCCGTGCTGGGAGCTGTTCGAGGAACAGGACGCCGGCACCCGCAAGGCCGTCCTCGGTTCAGCGCCGCGCGTTGCCGTGGAGGCAGCCGCCCGTCTCGGCTGGGACCGCTGGATCGGCGACACCGGCGCTTTCGTCGGCATGGCCGGTTTCGGCGCCAGCGCCCCTGCCCCGGATCTCTACCTGTATTTCGACATCACGCCCGAAGCCGTCGCGGCAGCGGCGCTGAAGCTCATCATCTAGGAGGACGACCATGGCCCGCATCACCCTTCGCCAGCTTCTCGACCATGCCGCCGAGCACGGCTACGGGGTGCCGGCATTCAACATCAACAACATGGAACAGGGCCTCGCCATCATGGAGGCCGCCAGGACCTGCGATGCGCCGGTCATCATCCAGGCCTCGCGCGGCGCCCGTTCCTATGCCAATGACATCATGCTGGCCAAGATGATGGAGGCTTTGACCGAAATCCATCCGGCCATTCCGCTATGCATCCATCAGGATCACGGCAACAACGAAGCCACCTGCCTGTCGGCGATCCGCCACGGCTTCACCTCGGTGATGATGGACGGGTCGCTGATGGCGGATGCCAAGACGCCGGCGAGCTACGATTACAACGTCGCCATCACCGAACGTGTCGCACGCATGGCGCATTGGGTCGGCGCTTCGGTCGAAGGCGAGCTTGGCGTGCTCGGCTCGCTGGAAACCGGCCAGGGCGAGGCCGAGGACGGGCACGGCGCCGAAGGTGTGCTTTCCCACGACCAGCTTTTGACCGATCCCGATCAGGCGGTCGACTTCGTGACCGCCACGCAGGTCGACGCGCTGGCGATCGCCTGCGGTACCTCGCACGGCGCCTACAAATTCAGCCGCAAGCCCGACGGCGGCCTCCTGGCCATGCAGGTGATCGAGGCGATCCACGAAAAGCTGCCCAACACGCATCTGGTCATGCATGGGTCTTCCTCCGTGCCGCAGGAACTGCAGGACATCATCAACAACTATGGCGGCGAGATGCCCCAGACCTTTGGCGTCCCGGTCGAGGAAATCGAGCGCGGCATCCGCTACGGCGTGCGCAAGGTCAACATCGACACCGATTGCAGAATGGCCATGGCCGGACAGTTCCGCCGCGTCGCGACGGAGGACCCGCGCGAATTCGATCCGCGTAAATTCCTGAAACCCGCCACGGACGCCCTGCGCGACCTTTGCCGCGATCGCTTCGAACGCTTCGGCACCGCAGGCCACGCGTCGAAGATCAGGGTGATCGCCATGGATGAGATGGCGAAACGTTACGCCGCGGGAAAGCTCGACCCCCAAATCGCAACCGCGAAAGCCGCCTGAGCGGCAAACAGGAGACCTGCCATGAACAAGATCGACATGCCCTCAGCAGGCACGCTCAAGGAAGGCAAGGAACGCTACAGGTCGGGCGTCATCCCCTACAAGAACATGGGCTACTGGGAGCCGGACTACCGGCCCAAGGAGACCGACCTGATCGCCATGTTTCGGATCACGCCGCAGCCCGGCGTCGACCATGAGGAGGCGGCCGCGGCCATCGCCGGTGAATCCTCTACCGCGACATGGACCGTGGTGTGGACCGACAGGCTGACCGCCTGTGAGCTCTACCGCGCCAAGGCATTCAAATCCGAGCCGGTCCCGAACACAGGTCCAGGCACCAGGATCGAGCAACAGTACTTCGCCTATATCGCCTACGACCTCGACCTGTTCGAGCCCGGCTCCATCGCCAACCTGACTGCATCGATCATCGGCAACGTGTTCGGCTTCAAGGCCGTCAAGGCCTTGCGGCTCGAGGACATGCGCATCCCGGTGGCTTACCTCAAGACCTTCCAAGGCCCGGCGACCGGCGTCGTGGTGGAACGCGAGCGGCTCGACAAGTTCGGCCGGCCGCTGCTCGGTGCAACGACGAAGCCGAAGCTTGGCCTGTCAGGCCGCAACTACGGCCGCGTCGTCTACGAGGCGCTGAAGGGTGGCCTCGACTTCGTCAAGGACGACGAGAACATCAACTCACAGCCCTTCATGCATTGGCGCGACCGTTTCCTCTACTGCATGGAGGCAGTGAACAAGGCGTCGGCCGCCACCGGCGAAGTCAAGGGCCATTATCTCAACGTCACCGCCGGCACGATGGAGGACATGTACGAGCGCGCCGAATTTGCAAAACAGCTTGGCTCCTGCATCGTCATGATCGACCTCGTCATTGGCTACACGGCGATCCAGTCGATGGCCAAGTGGGCACGCCGCAACGACATGATCCTGCACCTGCACCGCGCCGGCAACTCGACCTATTCGCGCCAGAAGAACCACGGCATGAATTTTCGCGTCATCTGCAAATGGATGCGGATGGCCGGCGTTGATCACATCCATGCCGGCACGGTGGTTGGCAAGCTGGAAGGCGACCCGCTTATGATCAGGGGGTTTTATGACACGCTGCGCGAGGAGCGCACGCCGCAGAACCTCGAAACCGGGCTGTTCTTCGATCAGGAGTGGGCGTCGCTCAACAAGGTGATGCCCGTCGCCTCGGGCGGCATCCATGCCGGCCAGATGCACCAGTTGATCCATTATCTCGGCGAGGACGTCATCCTGCAGTTCGGCGGCGGCACGATCGGCCATCCGGACGGCATCCAGGCCGGCGCGACGGCCAATCGCGTCGCGTTGGAGGCGATGATCCTCGCCCGCAACGAGGGCCGCGACTATCTGCGCGAAGGGACCAAGATCCTCGAACAGGCGGCCAGATGGTGCACGCCGCTGAAGGCGGCCCTGGAGACGTGGAAGGACGTCACCTTCAACTACGAATCGACCGACACGGCCGACTTTGTGCCAACCGCAACGCCGAGCTTCTAGACGAAAGGAACCGTCGCCATGATGACCAATCCGGGAAACAAGGTCACGCAGGGACAGTTTTCGTTCCTGCCCGAACTGACCGATGAGCAGATTTCGGCGCAGATCAAATACGCGCTGAAGAACCACTGGGCGGTCAGCGTCGAATACACCGACGATCCGCATCCGCGAAACACCTATTGGGAAATGTACGGCAACCCGATGTTCGACCTGAGGGACCCGGCGGGCATCCTGCTTGAAGTCAACAATTGCCGGAAAGCCATGCCCAACATGTATGTCCGGGTCACCGCCTTCGATTCGACCAAGGGCTGGGAAGCGCCGCGCATGTCATTCATCGTCAACCGGCCACCTAATGAACCCGGGTTCCGGCTGCTGCGCCAAGAGCGTGACGGCCGCAGCCAGGGCTATTCGATCGTGCCTTATGCGACCGACAGGCCCGAAGGCGAGCGGAGCTAGGCGACACCATGCTGGACGCGATAGCAAAGGGCGCTGCCGCGCAGGACGAATCGGTTGATCTGCAGGCCGAGTTCGAGGCATCCAGCATCGATGAGGTGATGGACAAGCTCGACCGCGAACTCGTTGGCCTGAAGCCCATCAAGACCCGCATCCGCGAGATCGCGGCGCTGCTCCTGGTCGACCGACTTCGCCGCAGGTTCGGCCTGACCTCGGGCGCGCCGACGCTCCACATGAACTTTACGGGCAATCCCGGCACCGGAAAAACCACCGTGGCGCTGAGAATGGCAGAAATCCTGCATCGTCTCGGCTATGTCCGCGAAGGCCACATGGTCGCGGTGACGCGCGACGATCTCGTCGGCCAGTATGTGGGCCACACCGCGCCCAAAACCCGCGACGTGATCAAGCGCGCCATGGGCGGGGTGCTTTTCATCGACGAGGCCTACTATCTCTACAAGCCCGAGAACGAACGCGACTACGGCCAGGAATCGATCGAAATCCTGCTGCAATGCATGGAAAACAACCGCGACGATCTGGTTGTGATTCTTGCCGGCTACAAGGACAAGATGGACCGCTTCTTCGACAGCAATCCCGGCATGCGCTCGCGCCTCGCCCATCACCTCGATTTTCCGGACTACGGCGTCAGCGAACTCAAATCCATCGCCGAGATCATGCTGGCGCAACAGAATTACCGTCTCAGCGAAGCGGCGGCTAAGGCGCTCGACGAGTATCTCCCGATCCGCATGCGGCTGCCGCATTTCTCCAACGCCCGCTCGGTCCGCAATAGCCTCGACCGGGCCCGGCTTCGCCAGGCCAGCCGGCTTTTCGCATCGCGCGACCGGGCGTTGACGAAAACCGACCTTATCACCATCGAGGAATCCGACATTCGCGGCAGCCGCGTATTCGCGGAAGGTAAGCTCGAAGGCGAACCGGAGACGAAGGTGCGCTGACAAGACGACGCCGGTTGTGTGTGCAGCGACCGGAAACGGACGACAGAATGGGAGCCGACGATCATGGATACCAAGACAATCATTGCGCCCTCGGTGCTATCTGCGGACTTCTCGCGGCTCGGCGACGAGGTGGAAGCGGTCGTCCGGGCGGGTGCCGATTGGATCCATCTCGATGTGATGGATGGCCATTTCGTGCCCAACATCACCTTCGGTCCGCCGGTGATCAAGGCGATCCGTAATCGAACGGACAAGGTCTTCGACTGCCACCTGATGATCGCGCCGGCCGACGCCTATCTCGGCGCCTTCGCCGATGCCGGCTGCGACATCATCACGGTGCATGCCGAGGCCGGACCGCATCTCGACCGTTCGCTGCAGGCAATCAGAAACCTCGGCAAGAAGGCCGGCGTTTCGCTGAACCCCTCGACGCCAGAAAGCGTCATCGAATATGTGCTCGACCGGCTCGATCTGGTGCTTCTGATGACGGTTAATCCGGGCTTCGGCGGCCAGGCCTTCATTGCGGCGGTCGTTGACAAGGTCAGGCGGGTCAAGGCCCTAGTCGGCCATCGTCCGATCGACATAGAGATCGACGGCGGCGTCACGCCCGAAACCGCTCCGCTGGTCACCGCGGCCGGCGCCAATGTGCTGGTCGCCGGCTCTGCCATCTTTAGGGGTGGCACCGAGGCTGCCTATCGCGCCAATATCGGCACCATCAGGCAGGCGGCCGACGGGGCGATCCGGAAAGCTGCATAATCGTCTCATCGGAGGGCAAATATGGCGGCAACCCCACCTGTCTGCGATTTCGGCTGGCGAGCCATCGACGCCGTTTTGCCCGGCGTCGACGGCAAATCGCATTCGATCTTCAGCCATGCCGGCCCGAACGGGCTGGTGCTGGCCTTCATCTGCAATCACTGCCCCTATGTGAAAGCGGTGATTTCGCGCATGGTGCGCGACGCCAACGACCTCAAGGCCGAAGGCATCGGCTTTGTCGCGATCAACTCAAACGATGCCGGGGCTTATCCGGATGATTCCTTCGACAATATGAAGCTCTTCGCCAGGACGAACGGCTTCACTTTCCCCTATCTCCACGATGAGCACCAGACGGTGGCGCGTGCCTACGGAGCCGTTTGCACCCCGGATTTCTTCGGGCTCAACAGCGAGTTGACGCTGCAATATCGCGGCCGGCTGGACGCGTCGCGACGCGACGCCGCATTGCCCGGGCTGAGGCGCGACCTGTTCGAGGCGATGAAGCAGGTTGCCCGAACCGGCGACGGACCGCTCGACCAGATCGCTTCGATCGGCTGTTCGATCAAGTGGAAGGATGCTGCATGAACGTCGGCGCAGGCAGGCCGTTTCGCTCGCCCAAGGCGATCCTGTTCGATCTGGACGGCACACTGGTCGATTCGGCGCCTGATATAGCGGCCGCCGTCAACGAATTGCTGGCCGACCGCGATCTGCCGCCGCTGCGGCTGGATCAGGTCAAGGCCATGATCGGCGGCGGCATCAGGAAACTGGTCGAACGAGCCTTCGCGGCTTCCGGCACGCCGCTCCTCGGTAGCACGCTCGATGAGGCCAACCGCGTCATGGCGCCGATCTATCGCAGGCATCTGACCGGCCGCACGAGGCTGATGCCTGGCGTCAGGGAGGTTCTCACGCACTTCCACTTGAGCGGAATAGCCATGGGCGTGGTGACCAACAAGCCGCAGTTGGCGGCTCGCGAAATCCTTTTGCATTTTGGGCTGACGGAATATCTCGGCGCGATCGTCGGCGGAGACGCGGTGACATACTTGAAACCGGCCCCAGACGCGCTGTTGCTGGCCCTCGACCAGCTTCAGGTCGAACCTCGTGACACGCTGATGGTCGGAGACAGCGGCGCCGACGTGGCCGCCGCACGTGCCGCCGGGATGGCAGTCATTCTGCTGCGTGGAGGATACAGCCAAATTCCCGTTGAAGAGCTTTGCGCCGACCTCGTTTGCGACAGCCTGTTCGATATCCCGTCCGCGATGCAGAGGCTGCAAGACGCTGCGTGACCTCGAGCGCAAAGCCCAGGGCAACGCCGGCCGGGCGCAGTCCAATTGGTCGGCGGTACCGCGTTATTTCGAGAATTGCTTCAGGTAGGCAATGACGTTGGCGATGTCCTCGTCTTTCTTGAGGCCGGAAAACGCCATCTTCGTTCCTTTGACCATCGCCTTGGGATCGTGAAGGTAGGTCGTCAGCGTGGCTTCGTCCCATTTAACGCCGGATTTTCCGGCCTCGGTCATGGCCTTGGAATAGCTGAACCCCGGATGCGTCCCGGCCGTTCGGCCGATGACACCGTTCAAGGACGGACCGACCTTGTTCTGGTCCTTGTCGGCGACGTGGCAGATCTTGCATTTGGCGAAGACCTTCTCACCCGCCGCGGCATCCTGTGCCTGAGACTGGGTAGTGACAAAGGTGGCGACGGACACGGCGGCGAAAAATGCGACTGCGCGCATGGCATTTCCTCATTGATCGTGTGAGTGCCCTGGACACTTTACGCGTGTCGATGCCTTGCCGGCATCCGTTTTTACGCGGGAGAGCGAACTATTCGTCCTTCCTCCCCGGACTGGCAGCACCTGCACGCCTCGAAAAGCTAGACTGCCGATGAAAGAAGTCAATCGTACAAAGGTCCTGTTTCGTTTCCCGACTGCGCGAAGGGAAGTGTGTAGCGACACGCAGTCCCACATCATTGACGCCTATTGGCCGAACGCGTAGCCTCACTCCAACCCGTTTCCTGTTTGGGCACCTTCAGGAAATCCGATGAAACTCCAAAGCACGAACTCTGGAGAGATCGCTGCACAGGCGACGATAGGTGCCAAATGGATATGGTCGATCTCATATTAACGGTGTGCCTGAGCACCAATCCGGGCAATTGCCGAGATGAACACCTCTATTTCGGGAGCCGCGGCTCTCTGTTCCAATGCATGTTCCTGGCGCCCGCCGAGATCGCAAAATGGTCTCAGGAACATCCAAGTCTCAAGGTCGTGCGCTGGAAATGTGCCGTTCCGAGCAAGGAACGAGCGATTTGATCGACATTCCTGGTTCGTCGACGACCCTGAAAGAGGAGACGCCATGATGATTTCGCGGCGCATGATGCTGCGCTTGGCCGCTGTGGGGGCCATCCTCGCCTCAAAGCCGTTTGCCGTCTTTGCGGCAGCCAAGGTCCGAATTGGTGTCCTGAAGTTCGGCACCGTGAGCTGGGAACTCGATACGCTGAAACGCCACAAGCTCGACGAGGCCAACAGGATCGATCTGGAAATTGTCTACTTCGCCGGGGAGGATGCGACCAACGTCGCGCTGCTGGCCGGCGCGATCGACATAATCGTGACCGACTGGCTGTGGGTCTCGCGCCAGCGCTCCGAGGGCGGCGACCTTACATTGGCCCCTTATTCGACCGCCGTGGGGGCAATCATGGTGAAGGAGGAATCGCCGATCCGGACGCTGGCCGACCTCAAGGAAAAGAAAATCGGTGTCGCCGGCGGCCCGCTCGACAAGAGCTGGCTACTGGTCCAGGCGTTGGCCAGACGCGATCACGGCCTCGACCTGCCGACAGCCTGCGACGTCGTCTTTGGTGCGCCGCCGCTGATTTCCGAAAAGGCGATGCAAGGCGAACTCGATGCCGTGCTCAATTTCTGGCATTTCTGCGCCCGGCTCGAGGCCAACGGCTTTCGTCGGCTGATCGGCGCGGATGACGCGACGAAAGCGCTTGGTGCCTCGGGCCCCGTATCGGCACTCGGTTATGTCTTCCATGACCAATGGGCGAACGACAATCCGGATGCCGCCCGGGGCTTCGTCAAGGCATCCATGCAGGCCAAGGACTTGCTGGGCAGGTCCGATGATGAATGGCTGCGCCTGGCGCCACTCATTCGCGCAGAAGGCAAGGAGTTGGAAAAACTGCGCGACCGCTATCGCCAGGGCATCCCAAGACGGCCGGTCGCCGAAGAAGCGGTCGATGCGGGTAAACTCTATCACGTGCTGGCCGCGATAGGCGGCGAGAAGCTGGTTGGCAGGGCGCCCGAGATGGCGCCCGGCACGTTCTGGGCGGAACTCGCGAAATGACCGCAACGGAAGACAAGTCGGGTCGATCCGGCTTTGCGTCGCCGCTAACGCCAGCGCTGACGGTAACGGTTTCCCTGCTCGGACTTTGCCTGTTGTGGGGCCTCGCGGCCCATCTGTGGCAAAGCCGTGCCTTCCCCTCACCAGGGCAGGTCTGGCAGGTGCTGCTCAGGGAAGCGGCGAGCGGCGACCTTTTTTATCATCTTGGCGCCACGCTCGGACGGGTTGCTGCGGCGTACGTCGTCGCAATGATTATCGGCTCCCTCATCGGCGTCATCCTCGGGAGCTACCGCGGTGCGGACCGGTTCTTCAGTCCGTGGGTGGTCCTGTTTCTCAACATTCCCGCGCTGGTGGTCATCGCGCTCGCCTATATCTGGTTCGGCCTCAACGAGGCGGCGGCGATTGGCGCAGTTGCCGTCAACAAGATCCCGAACGTCGTGGTGACAATGCGCGAAGGCGCGAGGGCGTTTGATCCGCGTTATGCCGAAATGGCCGCCGTCTACCGCTTCGCCCCGCTCGAGCGCATCCGCCATGTCCTGCTGCCGCAACTGCAGCCCTATTTTGCTGCGGCCTCGCGGTCCGGCATCGCCCTCATATGGAAGATCGTCCTGGTGGTCGAACTGCTCGGCCGCTCCAATGGCGTCGGCTTCCAGATCTATCTTTATTTCCAGCTCTTCGACGTCGCCGCCATTCTTGCCTACACGCTGGCTTTCGTGGCGGTGATGCTTGTCATCGAACTTCTCCTGGTGCAGCCCATTGAACGACATGTAACCCGTTGGCGCCGCCGTCCCGCTTAGGGTCGACATCGCCGAAAAGACCTTCAGGTCGGCGCAAGGCGTGTCGATCACGGCACTCGAGGGTCTGTCCTTCGAGGTGCGGCAGGGCGAATTCGCTTGCCTGTTTGGGCCGTCGGGCTGCGGCAAGACCACGACGTTGCGCATCCTGCTTGGACTGGACAAAGACTTTTCTGGCTCTTTCCAGCTGCCGCAAGGCGGCTCGAACCGCATCGCCGCCGTGTTCCAGGAGCCTACTTTGCTGCCATGGCGGACGGTGGAGCAGAATGTCAGGCTGGCGCTGCCGAAAAGCCTAAGAGCGAACAGTCTCGACGAGCTGTTTGACACTCTCGGCCTCGCCGGCATGCGCTCGCTCTATCCGGCGGAGCTTTCGCTCGGCCTTGCGCGCAGGGCAGCGCTTGCCAGGGCCTTCGCCACCGAACCGGCGGTGCTTTTCCTGGACGAACCCTTTGCCTCCCTCGACGAACAGACCGCCGAGCGACTTCGGCAATTGCTTTTGACCGTGTGGTCGGCGCGGCCCACGACTGCCTTGATGGTAACGCACAATCTGCGCGAGGCACTGATGCTGTCGGACCGCATCATCGTGCTTGCGCAGCGCCCAGCCCACGTGCTCGGCATGTTCGACGTAAGAGTGCCGCGACAGCATCGCAATCCACTGGTGATGAGCGACCTTTTGCGATCATTCCAGCAAGAATTTCCGGGCGTGGGCTGATCGCCTTGCCGTTCGGAATGCATATCGGAAAAGACATGTCGATCGACAGGGTACGACGCAAGCTCGTGAACGGCTTCGCCTGTACCGCGGCCAGCGCCGCGATGCTGTCGGGCGGGCCGCCTTCGCCCCTGCCGACAGCCTTCAAGGTCAGGAAAGTCGCCGACAACGTCTTTGTTTTTCCAGGGCGTGGATGAATTGATGAGCGCCGCCAACCAGGGCGCGATCTCGAACCTGGGCGTCGTCGTCGGGACTGACGCCGTTGCCGTCATCGACAGCGGCGGCAGCCCGATCGAGGCGCACGCCTTTACCGCCGCGGTCGGGAAAATAACCGCCAAGCCGGTTCGCTACCTGATCAACACTCACGCGCACCCAGACCACGTCTTTGGCAACGCTGCGTTTCGGGAGATCGGCGCGACCATCGTCGGCCATCACAATCTGCCGCGCGCTCCCGAGGCGCGCGGCGCGTTCTGCCTGCAAAGCTTTCGCGAACAGATCGGCGGCGCGCTCATGAAAGGGATCGAGACCGTGTCTCCGACAATGCTGGTCAAGGATCGCCTGCATCTCGACCTCGGAGAACGCACGCTCGAAGCAGGCATGGAAGGCGGCTCACACCGCCAATGATTTGACCATTTTCGACAGCGCGACCGGTACGCTGTTTGCCGGCGATCTCGTGTTCGTAGGTTCCTTGCCGACGCTCGACGGATCACTGCTCGGCTGGCTCCGCCAGATGGACGCGCTCGCCGCGATCGCCGCCGCGCGCGCCGTGCCGAGTCTCGGCCCGGCGCCGGCGGCTGGCCGGAGGCGCTGACGGCGGAGCGGCGCTATTTCGACATCCTGCCGCGCGATATTCGAAAGGCGATCGCGGAAGGGTTGCCGCTCAGCGAGGCCATCAAGACCGCCGGCCAAAGCGAACGCGGCAATTGGCATCTGTTCGACGACTACAACGAGTGCAACGCGACAGCGGCTTATGCCGAGCTCGAATGGGAATAAGCGACAACGACAATGCTGGGGGTCGCCGTTCGCAAATTGACCGGCCGTCGTCTGCTGCGCTACGATCGCTTCGACGCGCGTTCCGTCGCGGGCTACTTGTGCCCGCCGGGCGAGCCAGGCTACCGTCCGCTTGCCGTGTCTGTGGTGCGACTAAGACAGGTCGCGGAGGCCGTCGAGTTCGCGGGGCTGATGGGTTTCCGCTCCGGCGCCATTTCAACAAGGATTAGGTCGAACATAGGAGGTCGGATGAAGGTCGCGACTGAGCAGGAGTGGCAGGCTGCCCGCAAGGAGCTGCTGGCGGCCGAGCAGGAGCTGGCGGCGCACGAACGGCGCGTGACTGAGCAACGGCGAGAGTTGCCCTGGGTGCCGGTCGAGAAGCACTACGCCTTCGCCACCGAGGAAGGGCCAAAGTCCTTGCCGCAGCTGTTCGATGGCCGCTCGCAGCTCCTCATTTATCACCTAATGTACGGAGAGGACTGGAAGACGGCGTGCCCGGGGTGCGCCTCGGTCGGCGATGGGCTGGGCGGCATGATCACGCACGTGAACGGCCGCGACGTGACACTCATCGCGATGTCGCTGGCGCCGCTGGAGAAGCTGATGGCAACTAAGACACAGCGCGGGTGGACGATGCCCTACGTGTCGGGCTACGGCGACGACTTCCTGTTCGACTACGGCTTCGCATTCCGCCGGGAGGAGATGTCCGGAATCGCCCGCGACGAGTTCGACATGGGGCAGCTGCTCCGCGAGGCCCCGCAATGGCTGCAGGATTACCGGGACGATGTGGGTGCGCCGGACCTCCAGTCGGCCGTGTCGGTGAGCGCAGGGTGGAGCGTCTTCGCGATGGAGGACGGAGCGGTCTACAACACCTACCGCCGCTATCCGCCGCTGGTCGGGCCGCCGTACGCGCCATTGCTCGAGTTCGTGCCAAAGCGGTGACACCCGGTATTTCATTCCCGCGCACTTCATCCACGAACTGTCGATCTCTCAAGGCGATCAGCCGATTCTCTCGATGGAGGGCGGAATATCTATTTCGGAGGATCCCAATTTCCGGTTCGCTTTCACCGCGCACGGCAAAGGCGAAATCCGTGTCGAGGCGACACGGATGGCAAGGTATTTCGCGGCCATTGGCCGATAGAAACGGCGAGACTGTGAGGCGCACCGGCCACGCGTGCCTGTTCCGCCTGACTAAAAGCAACGTACGTCGGCTTCAGCCTGCGCGCGTTTCAGTTCCGTGCGCGCCGCCTTCGCTGGCGCGCTTTCGCGAAACAACCCTGCCGCCTCCCCTGTCGTCAACGACATGCTTTTGAAGGTCTCCGCCCTCTCATAGTGATCGTAAGGAAGGATCGAGGCGATAACGTCGATCGAGCAGGAACAGCTTTCAAGCGCCTGGCGTGTCTGGCCATTTGTTTGCATGCAGCCGAGCACGTAGTCGGCAATCGTTGCCGTCGGGTAGTCTCCCGCGGCGTTGGCCGAGTTCGCAAAGGCCAGCGTGGTCGCAAAGGCCACCGGCAGGGTGAGAGATCCAACAGACCTTATCATGGGGAACCTCCAGTTTTGGCCTGGACACCATGCATCCAGAAGGGATCATCGCTCCAATTGGCGACGTGCCGCAAAGCCCGTCAAGCTCCAATGGCCTGCGTATAGGACCAAAGGAGGAATGCCCTATCGACCGACAAGAGCCAGCTTCATGACCCGCTGCGCACCCTCCCTCACGCGTTCATTTCATGCTTCGCTCACTATCCGGCAACCAGCGAGACGCACGCATACTTACTCGGAGGCGCCCCGTAGAATATATCGAAATAAAGTCAAATGTGTATCACCTCGAGAATACGGGAACAATATGGTTGCTATATACATCGCGGCTGTGCGGTCATCCTCTTTTTAGTTCTTGAAACGGTGCTTATTTTAATTGTTTCTAAATATTGCGGTGCAGCATATCGATATTGCAGCGCAACGATCCATTGTAGGTTTTTGCTTGCCTGGTCTTTTACGATGACATAGTTTTTTCTTGTTTCCGGCTTCAAGAGCGCCACCGTTATCAGGGAGCGGCGGCAGTCTTTCGAAGACCAAGGGGGGCGGGCGGTAACGGTGCCCTCTGCTTCGGGGTAGGTCGTGACAGCTGCCGGAAAATAACTTCCCAACATGAATTGCTTGGGCAAGCCCTTGTGGGGCTTGACGGTCGATTCTTCACTGTGAACCCGGGAGGATTTTGGATGCGTGTACTTGCGAAAACTACTTACATTCTGACGACCGCGGCGTTTTTATCGCTCGGCGCTGCCTATACGGCTTCGGCCAATGAAGACCTTATAAAGCTCGCATCGGATGCGAAGAACTGGGCGATGCAGACGGGTGACTACGCCAACACCCGCTATTCCAAACTCAACCAGATCACTGCCGACAATGTGAAGAACCTGCAGGTCAAATGGAGCTTTTCCACCGGCGTGCTGCGCGGTCACGAAGGCGGGCCGCTGGTCATCGGCGATGTGATGTATGTCCACACGCCTTTCCCAAACAACGTCTATGCTCTGGACCTCAAGAACGACGGCAAGATCCTGTGGAAATACGAGCCCAAGCAGGACTCGAACGTCATTCCGATCATGTGCTGCGACACGGTCAATCGTGGTGTTGCCTATGGTGACGGCAAGATCATTCTCAACCAGGCCGACACCACCGTCGTCGCGCTCGATGCCAAGACCGGCAAGGTCGTCTGGTCTGTCAAGAACGGCGACCAGACCGACGGCGGAAAGGGCGAATCCGGCACGTCGGCACCCGTAGTCATCAAGGACAAGGTGCTCGTGGGCGTCTCCGGTGCTGAATTCGGTGTTCGCGGCTGGCTGGCCGCCTACAATCTGAAAGACGGCAAGCTCGCCTGGAAAGCCTATTCGGAAGGTCCTGATGCAGACACCCTTCTCGATCCCGAGAAGACGACCCATCTCGGCAAGCCTGTCGGAAAGGATTCCGGCACGAACACCTGGGAAGGCGAACAGTGGAAGACGGGCGGCGGCACGACATGGGGATGGTATTCCTATGATCCCAAGCTGAACCTGGTCTATTACGGCACCGGCAATCCCTCGACGTGGAACCCGGTCCAGCGCCCAGGTGACAACCGCTGGTCTATGACAATCATGGCTCGCGATGCGGACACTGGTGTTGCCAAATGGCTCTACCAAATGACCCCGCATGATGAGTGGGACTATGACGGCATCAACGAGATGATTCTCGTCGATGGCATGGAGGTCAACGGAGCCAAGCACGACGTGCTGGTGCATTTCGACCGCAACGGCTTTGCCTACACAATGGATCGCGCCACCGGCGAACTTCTCGTCGCCAAAAAATACGATCCGGCAGTGAACTGGGCGACGGAAGTCAACATGGATCCCAAGAGCGACCAGTATGGCCGCCCGCAGGTCGTCGCCAAGTATTCGACCCAGCAGAACGGCGAAGACACCAACTCGACCGGTATCTGCCCGGCCGCGCTTGGAACCAAGGACCAGCAGCCGGCCGCCTACTCGCCGAAGACCGGATTGTTCTACGTGCCGACCAACCATGTCTGCATGGACTATGAGCCTTACAAAGTGAGCTACACCGCCGGTCAGCCCTATGTAGGCGCCACCGTGTCGATGTATGCGGCGCCTGGCGGTGACGGGAACATGGGCAACTTCATTGCCTGGGATGCAGCCAAGGGTGAGATCGTCTGGTCGAAGCCCGAGCAGTTCTCGGTGTGGTCGGGCGCATTGGCGACAGATGGCGACGTCGTCTTCTACGGTACCCTCGAAGGCTACATCAAGGCGGTCGATAAGGACGGCAAGGAGCTCTACAAGTTCAAGACCCCATCCGGCATCATCGGCAACATCACAACCTACGAGCATGACGGCAAGCAGTACATCGCCGTTCTGTCCGGCGTCGGTGGATGGGCCGGTATCGGTCTGGCAGGCGGGCTGCTTTCGCCCGATAACGCCGCCGCCTGGCATGGCGCCGTTGATCAGGGCCGTGCGCAGGGCGATCAGGCCGCGGTCGTTGGAACCGCTGGTCTGGGTGCCGTCGGCGGTTATGCGGCACTTGCCGACTATACGACGCTGGGCGGCCAGCTCACCGTCTTCGGCCTCCCGGACTGATTAACGGGAAGAGCCTAACGACTAGGTTCGAAAACGAGAGCCCGGGCCCCCGAAGCCGGGAACCGGGCTCTCGATTGCGCCGCGCACCCAACTCCGATCAATGCCGCTGCACGACGGCAGCCAGGGTTTCTGGCAAACGAAGGAAGAGTCTGAATGATCGTTCGCATTGCAGTTTCCGCTCTCGCCCTGGTCCTGCTGCCTCTGGCCAGCTCAAGTCTGGTACGGGCCGAAGACAGCATGGAGAAAGCCAAGGCGGTGAAGCAAGAAGGAGGCAAATATTTAGATGCGGACGGAAATCCGACCTACAAGATCGAAAACGGAACCGTCGATTGGTACACCTTCAGCGGGTACCGCCGGTATCACTCAGATTGCCATGTCTGTCACGGACAGGACGCCACAGGTTCGAGCTATGCGCCTGCTCTGGCCAACAGCCTGAAGAACATGGATTACGCCACGTTCCTGTCGATCGTCGCCGAGGGCCGCAAGAATGTCGGCGGCGGCAAGGAGAATGTCATGCCTGCCTTTGGCGACAACAAGAACGTCTATTGTTACCTGGACGATCTCTACGTCTATCTGCGCGCGCGCGCCGATGGCGCGGCACCCCGCGGCAGGCCGCCCAAGCACGAAAACAAGGCCCAGGCAGCCAAGGATGCCGAAGCATCCTGCATGGGTGGATGATATGACCGGCTGCACTGCATCGAAGCTGCGCGTCGTTCTGTCGATCCTCGGCGCGCTCGCCTTGCTGCCGTCGAACGTTCTGGCACAAAATGCCGGGCTTGGCGCTGCGGGCGAACTGGTTGATCCCGACATTCTGCGCGTCTGCGCCGATCCCTCGAACATGCCCTTTACCGACAAGAACGGCCAAGGCTTCGAAAACAAGCTGGCCGAACTGGTTGCCAAGAAGACCGGGCGAAAATCAGTCGCTTACACGTGGTTTCCCACTGTCACCGGCTTTGTGCGCAACACGCTTGGGGCCAACCGATGCGACATCATCATGGGCTACGCCCAGGGTGATGAACTGGTGCAGAACACCAATGCCTACTACCGCTCCGCCTATGTGCTCGTCTACCCGAAAGGCAACGGCATGGAAGGCGTCGAGACGATCGAAGACCCGAAACTTTCCGGCAAGAGAATCGGCGTCGTCGAAAGCACGCCGCCAACCGCCAACATGGCCGCCAACAAGCTTCTGCGGACCGCCAAGATCTACCCGCTGGCGGTGGATACGCGCGTCACCCCTTCCATGGGGGAGGTCATGATCAAGGACATGCTCGCCGGCAAGATCGACGCGGCGGTCCTGTGGGGCCCGATGGCGGGCTACTATGCCAGGGAACTCGGAGCCGACGTCACGATCGTTCCGCTGCTGAAAGAAAAAACCGGCTCGCGCATGTCTTATCGCATCACCATGGGCGTACGCCCGTCCGACCAGGAATGGAAGCGGACGCTCAACCGGGTAATCAGGGAAAACCAGGCGGAGATCATCAAGATCCTGCTCAGCTACAACGTGCCGCTGATCGACGAGCATGACAATCCGATCACACAATAGTTGGGACGGGCCCGGCAGAGGCCAGAAATGTGGCAGGCGATGAGAGGAAAGGAAGCGGTTTTGCTGCTCATGATGGGCCTCCTGGGCATTACGGAGCCGGCATGGGCAGGCGGGGTTGACGAGCCCGCTGGCTACCGGCCGGACGAATACCGGGCACCCGTGCCGGACATGCTGCAGGGTGCGACAGTGGTGACCACGGAAGAGGCGGAAGCGCTGTGGCGAGGGAAAAAGGCCGTCTTCTTCGACGTGATGCCGAACACGCCGAAGCCGACCACTCTGCCGGCTGGAACGATATGGAGAGACAAGGTCAGAAAGGACATTCCAGGCAGCATATGGCTGGCCAACGCGGGATACGGCGCTATTTCGGAAGAGACCGCCAGCTACTTTCGCCAAGGCCTCGCAGCCGCGGCCACCGACAAATCGCGCGCGATTCTGTTCTATTGCATGACGAATTGCTGGATGTCGTGGAATGCCGCGAAACGGGCAGTCGAGTGGGGCTACAGTTCAGTGATCTGGCATCCGCTCGGCGCGGATGGCTGGGTACGTGCAAGTCTTCCGCTGGAGGAGAAGAAACCCTACGCGATGACAATTGAAGAAAGAGACCACAGCTACTTTCGATTTCATTTTTTGACTTTTTAAAACCTATTGATTCATTTGTCCATTTTGAAACCTGATGGACGAGCCATTGCTTCGGTGCCCTGCAGTGGTTGACTAACGACAGCATCGGCCCTTCGGGCTGGTAGAAGAGGAGAAATGTTATGAAGAAGAGCTGGACAAAACCGACCATGTGCCAGGTTGCTGCGGGCTTTGAAATTTCGCGGTATCTGCCTGCTGAAATTACTCCCAAGAAGTAGGCCGCAGAGGTGCGTGTCCCTGGCAACAGGGGCACGCATCCCCTTGCCGCATGGGATTTTCGTGAAAGAGTTTGAGGCGCGCAAAGCGGGCGAGCTGTTTTTTGCGGCTGCAAATTGGCTGCTGGTCAGCGAAGCCGCGGGGCGGGCGTTTTCATGCGCTTGAGAATCATCGGATCGGCTGCCGGCGGTGGCTTTCCGCAATGGAACTGCAATTATCGTCTGAGCCGTGCGGCTCGCACCGGGGTAGCTGGCGTGCATCCACGAACCCAATCGAGTGTCGCCGTGTCGGCGGATGGACTTGGCTGGGTTCTGTTCAACGCCTCGCCCGACCTTCGCCAGCAGATCGCGGCGACGCCTGAATTGCAGCCTGCGCATGATGCGCCGCTGCGCTCCACGCCTATTCGCGCGGTGGTGCTGACCAATGCCGATGTCGATCATGTCGCCGGCCTGCTCAGCCTGCGTGAGCGGCAGCCTTTCGCTATCTATGCAACGACACAGGTTCTGGCGACGCTGGAGGCGAATTCGATTTTCAATGTCCTCGATCCGGCGCTCGTGCCGCGACGCATCTTGCCGCCGGCGAAAGAGCTGGCGATCTGCGATGCAGACGGCCACGACACCGGCGTAGCTGTCGAGAGCTTTCCCGTGCCCGGGAAAATAGCCCTATATCTCGAAGAAAAAGGCCAGCCGGATGCCAATTTCAGCTCCGATGCCGGCGACACGATCGGGGTCCGTATCGCCAGTGCCGGCAGTCGCGGCTCCGTATTCTACATCCCCGGCTGCGCCCGCATCGATGCGACCCTGCGCACGCGTCTAACCGATGCCGCATGTCTTCTGTTCGACGGCACGGTCTTCACCGACGACGAGATGATTGCTGCCGGCGTCGGCCAAAAGACCGGTGCGCGCATGGGGCATCTGGCAATGTCGGGAGGTGCGGGGTCGATCGCCGGCTTGGCCGATGTGAGGATCGGCCGCCGTGTCTTTGTCCACATCAACAACACCAATCCTGTTCTGGACGAGAATTCTGCCGAGCATGCAGCAGTCGAAGCGGCTGGCTGGGAAGTGGCCTGCGACGGGATGGAGATGGAACTGTGAGTGATTTCCACGACGCGGCCAAGAAAGGCCTGTCCTCCAGCGAGCTCGAAGCCGTGCTGCGGCAGGTCGGTGCCGAGCGCTATCACAACCGCCATCCTTTCCATCACAGGATGACCAGCGGTGCGCTGTCGAGGACCGAGATGCAGGCCTGGGCGCTGAACCGCTATTGCTATCAGGCTGTCATTCCGCGCAAGGACGCCATGATACTCGCTCATGCCGAGGATCCGGCGTTTCGCGCCGCCTGGCGCAAACGCATCGAGGATCATGACGGCGAGGACGGCTGGAGCGGCGGTATTGCGCGCTGGTTGCACCTGGCGACCTCGCTCGGTCTCGATGCCGACGCAGTGAAGAGCGAGAGGCTGGCCCTGCCGACGACACGTTTTGCGGTTGGCGCTTACCTCTCCTTTTGCACGAACCGGACCCTGCTGGAGGCCGTCGCGTCGTCGCTGACCGAGATGTTCTCGCCGCTCATCATCGGCGAGCGGGTACCCGCGATGCTGGCCAGATACGATTATATCACCGAGGACACGCTGGCCTATTTCAGCCGACGGCCCGAACAGGCCTCACGCGACGCCGACTTCGCGCTCGCCTATGTGCTCGAACATGCCGACACGGCGGAACGCCAGCAGCAGGTGATCGATGCACTGGTGTTCAAATGCGATATACTCTGGGCCATGCTCGACGCGCTTCAACACGCCTATGGCGAGCCGGGCAATATCCCGCCCGGCGCCTTCCGTCCGGAGGCAGCCCAATGATGGCACTGCGCGAAAGAGCCATGGTGTCGCCGCAGTCGGTTCCATCGCTGCCGAGGCACGTGCGCATACAGTATGACCCCGTGCGCCAGGCGTTCGCCGTGCTTTCGCCCGAAAAGGTGTTCTGGCCAAACGACATCAGCCTCGACATATTGCGCCGCTGCGATGGGCGGTCCACGGTCGGCCACATCATTGCCGGCCTTGCCGCAGATTATGATGCCGAACAGGAGGCTGTGGCGGCCGACGTCGTCGCCTTCCTGCAGGAATGGTCGGACAAGCTGCTGGTGAAGCTATGAACGAGCCCCATCTCCCCCCGATCGGCATGCTGGCGGAACTGACGCATCGCTGCCCGCTGCAATGCCCCTATTGCTCCAATCCGCTCGAATTACTGAAAGCCAATCGCGAACTCGACACGCAGAGCTGGCTCGACCTGTTCTCGCAGGCGGCCGACCTTGGCGTTCTCCAGGTGCATCTTTCCGGCGGTGAACCGACGCTGCGTCGCGATCTCGAGCAATTGATCGCCGGGCTTTCGGCGCGCGGCGTCTACACCAACCTGATCACCGCCGGCGTCGGCATTGCGGATGGCCGCATCGAGGCATTTGCCGAAGCCGGGCTCGACCATCTGCAACTGAGCTTTCAAGGCGCACGGCCGGCGACCACCGAGCGCATCGGCAACCACAGGGGCAGCCATGAAAAGAAGCTGGAAACGGCACGCCGCGCTCGCGCGGCCGGCTTGCCGCTTACCATCAACGCGCCGATCCATCGCCACAATATCGAGGAGGTACCGGAATTCATCGATCTGGCCCTTTCGCTGGGTGCGGAGCGTCTCGAGATCGCCAACGTGCAGTACGCCGGCTGGGCGCTGACCAATCGCGATCAACTGATGCCCGAGCGTGCTGCCGTCGACCGCCAGGCGGAGATCGTCGCGGCGGCGCGCGAACGGCTCACCGGCATCATGAACATCGACTTCGTTACGCCGGATTATTTCGCCATCTATCCCAAGCCGTGCATGGGCGGCTGGGCGCGCGACGCCTTCATGGTGACGCCGGACGGCACCGTGCTGCCATGCCATGCCGCCCAGACCATACCGTCGCTCGGCTTCGAGCGTTTTGGATCACGCACCCTGGCCGCGATCTGGACCGATTCCCCGGCATTTAATGCATTTCGAGGCACGGACTGGATGCAGGAGCCCTGCCGCAACTGTGAGCGGCGCGAGATCGACTGGGGCGGCTGTCGCTGCCAGGCGATGGCAATCGCCGGCGATGCCGCCGCGACGGACCCGGCTTGCGCTAAATCGCCGATCCATGCGCGCATGGCAATGCTGATCGAGGAAGCCCAGCGCGCTGCGACGGTTCCTTCGAAGGACGAACCATTCGTCTACCGGCGTATCGGCGTCGTCACCGAGCCCGCCTGACTGCCGATCTATTCCTCTGGCCTTAGGCTCGTGAAAGCCGTTCGGCATGCCACGTCATATGGTCATGCATGAAGGTCGAAATGAAAAAATAGGAGTGATCGTATTCGTCCTGCATCCGCAATTTCAACGGAATGCCTGCCTTGGAGCAGGCGTCTTCGAGCAGCCAAGGCCTGAGGCCCTCCTGGAGGAAACCGTCTGACGTTCCCTGATCGACCAGGAATTCCGGGAAACGGTTTCCATCCTCAATAAGCGAAGTGGCATCGTAGCGCCGCCACGAGGCCTCATCCAGGCCGAGATACTTTTCGAAAGCCGGCTTCGACCAGCCGGCTGTGCTTGGCTGCACGATCGGCGCAAACGCCGAGCAACTTCTGAAACGCGCGGGATTTTTCAGTGCGATCGTCAGCGCGCCATGCCCGCCCATCGAATGGCCGAAGATCGACTGGCGTGCCATATCGGCGGGAAATTCGCGCCCGATCACGGCGGGCAGCTCCTCGACGATATAGGAATACATGCGATAGTTCTTAGCATACGGCTCTTGCGTCGCGTCGAGGTAGAAACCGGCGCCGCTGCCGAACTGCCAATTGTCCTTTTCATCCGGAATGTCGGCACGACGCGGGCTGGTATCGGGACAGACAACGATCAAGCCAAGGTCGGCGGCAATACGTCTGTATTCGCCTTTTTCCATTACATTGGCATGGGTGCAGGTGAGCCCGGAGAGGTACCACACCACCGGGCAACGGCTTTCCCGTGCCTGCGGAGGCACGAAAATGGCAAACGTCATTTCGCACGAGCAGCTCGTCGAGAGATGAGAGTAAACATGCTGGGCGCCGCCATGCGACTTGGCAGTAGAGACGAGTTTCGGGTGCTCTGGCATATATTCTTCTCCACCAATTTTAACCGCCGATCGTAGGCTCTACGACATCGAGGGCGATCGCGGCAACCTTGGTGGACCGGCTGGCGCGCAGGGTTCTTGATCGCAGTCGGGGATGACCTGCCTTGGCCGACCGTTTTGGCAACGAGACGCCATTCGCTGGCGCTGCGTTGCCCAACGTCTTTCGCAACCGTACGGGCCCAGGCCGGGCGCCCGTTGGCGATGCTGGCTACAGCAAGGACGCAGTGCGCAGGGGATCGGCGATGCCTTCCGGGACACCGAACTCTGCGCAAATGCACTTGCCATGGTTTCAGCGGCGACAGCCGCTTCGACGCGGCTCTGGCGGACTATCGGCGACAGCGCGACAACACTCGCTGCCGATGCAAGAGTTCACCTGCCAACTCGCAGCGATGCCCCGTTGAGATGCAGCAACATCGGAGGGGCACCCAACGCATGACACCAACGTTCCGATTTAGCCACCCCTGTGAGCCGACGGCTATTCCCCACGGTCGAAAGCAACGGACAGGCCCAGGGCAGTTGCTGCCTCGACGATCGCCTCGGTTAGCTCTTCGTCGGATGCGACGAGATGAGGGGCAGCTTGTCGCGCGGCGTTTAATGTCGCTGTGATCGAGATGGTGTCACCACGGTCCTCCCTATTGAGGACTGCGGCGATTGCTTGCTCTACTACCGGACTGACCCTCTGCACCTTACTCATCCAACCCTCCCCGTATGCGGCCCAGGGCGATGGTAGTCTCTCCACGGTTGTATTCAATTCGTTGTACGAAACGTACAGATCGCCTGGACCGTGACGGCCAAACATCTCTAATTGCGACGGCATTCTGGATCGACCAAGGGCCTCGACCGGGTTTCTCAGCAGATTGCCCGCACGCTGCGGAGCCATGACAATTGCCGGGTTCGTATGTGAGCCCGGTCCAGGAGCTGGGCTCGGCCGACGGGCGCGCTCTGCACTTGGCGAAGATGTCGCCTAGAAATAGCCGAGGATGGATTTGACCTCGAGATACTCCAACATGCCCTCGATCCCATATTCGCGTCCGTTTCCAGACTGCTTGAAACCGCCAAACGGGGCGTGCGGATCCCAGGCCGGGGAGTTGATATGCACCTGACCGGAGCGGATCCGCGAGGCCACGTCCCTGACGGCGTCCATATCCTCGCCCTGCACATGGGCCCCCAGACCGTAGACCGTGTCGTTGGCGATGGTGACGGCCTCCTCGATTGTGTCGTAGGGGATGATGCAGAGAACGGGCCCGAAGACCTCTTCCTGGGCAATACGCATGCTCGTATGTACGTCGGAAAAGATGGTCGGCTTCACATAGAACCCGACTTTCAGATCGTGCGCACGGCCCGGTCCGCCGGTGAGGAGCCTGGCGCCCTCGGAAATGCCGACGCCGATCATGGCTTGGATGCGGTCGAATTGGGCACGGTTTGCGATTGCACCATGAGTTGTGGCTTCGCAAAGCGGATCGCCAATGACGATCTGGGCTGCGGCCCTTTTGCCGATTTCCTCGATCTCGGAGAGCAGTGCGCGTGGCGCGATCATGCGCGTCGGTGCGCTGCATGACTGGCCGAGATTGCGGAACGCTGCGGCTACGCCCAGAGAAACGGCGCGATCGAGATCTGCGTCCGGCAGGATCACGTTCGGCGACTTGCCGCCGAGCTCCTGCGCGACACGCTTGACCGTGGTCGCTGCCGCCTGGGCCACCGCAATGCCCGCGCGGGTGGACCCGGTAATGGAGATCATGTCGACATCCGGATGGGAGGCGAGACCCATACCCACGCCTGGACCATCGCCTTGCAGGAGGTTGAAAACCCCGGCAGGGAAGCCGGCTTCCTCAATCGCTTCGGCGAACAGCAGGGCGTCCAGCGGAGAAAGCTCACTCGGCTTCAGCACGATCGTGCAGCCTGCAGCGAGCGCCGGCGAAACCTTGGCGGTGATCTGGTAAAGTGGCCAGTTCCACGGGGTGATCAAGGCGCAGACACCGATCGGTTCGTGGGTGACGGCGGTTTGCCCCCGCTGCTTGACGAAGGGAAAGGTTGTCAGCACATCGCGAGCGACCTTAACATGCGTGATCGCCAGCGGCACCTGGGCGCTACGCGCATAGCCGATCGCCGCGCCCATTTCGAGGCTCAGGCATTGAGCCAGCAGTTCGCCGCGCGCCTCGAGCAGCGCTTGCAGGCGATCGAGCAGACCCGCGCGATCTTCTGGCGTGGTCCGGCTCCAGGTGGCGAATGCCCGGCGAGCCGCTACAACGGCCGCGTCAACGTCCTCGTCATTTCCAAGCGGAAACTGGCTCACAACCTCTTCTGTGGCGGGGTTGACGACGACGCCTGTCGCGGTGCCGCTCGGCTCAACCCATTGACTGTCGATGAAGAACTTGTGCAGGTGGCCGTTGCGGGCCAGGTGTTCGAAGGGCGTCATCACCCTACAAGGTCCTTCATGCGGTAATAGGCGCCGAGAATCGGCAGGAACCAGGGGCGCCCGAAATAACCGGGGATCGCTGGCCAGTCGAAATCCTTCCAGGGATTGAGCTCGGGGTGCCCGTCCATGACGTCGGCCATGATGGTGCCCATCAACGTCGACATCTGGGTCCCGTGTCCGCTATAGCCCATAGAGTAATAGATGCCATCGCGCTCTCCGGCGCGCGGCAGGCGATCGCGTGTCATATCGACCATGCCGCCCCAGCAGTAGTCGATGCGGGTGCCGGTCAGTTCCGGAAAGACCTCGACCATCGCCGCCTTGAGTATCCGGCCGCTTTTTTCGTCGGATTGAGGGTTGGACACGGCAAAGCGCGCCCTCCCGCCGAACAGAAGGCGATTGTCCGGCGTGAGCCGCCAGTAGACAACGAGGTTGCGCGTATCGACGACATTGCGACGGGTCGGCATGAGACGCTCGATCTGCGCAGGCGACAGCGGTTGCGTCACGATGAGGAAGGCACCGACCGGCACGATGCGGCGGCGGATCCATCTCAGCGGACCGACCTGGGAAATGCCGCTCGCCAACAGGACCTGCCGCGCGACGATCTTGCCCTTTGGCGTCGTTACCTCATGCCCGCCTGAAACCTTGCGCATCGCCATGACGGGCGAGCGTTCATGGACCTCGGCGCCACGCCGAGCAGCGGCGGTCGCGAGGCCACGGACGAACCGGCCGACATGCATGCCTGCGCTCTTGGGAAAGAGCAGCCCGCCATGGTAGCGGTTGGTGCCGACTTCGGTTCGCAGGTCCTCGCGCGCGATCATCCTGGTGTCGGGGTCGACATTGGCAGCCAGCAGTTCCTGGCTGCGCGCCAGCATGTCGTAGTGCTCGGGCTTGGCAGCAAGCTTGAGCTTGCCTACGCGGGAGAAGCTGCAGTCGATCTTTTCTTCCTGCACCAACCGCTCAACCATATCGACGCCGGCGTCGAAAGCCTTGTAGAGTGCATTTGCAGCCGGCTTGCCGTGCTTGCCAGCCATGATTGCATAGTTCTGGGCAAAGCCGTTGTTGCACATACCGCCATTGCGGCCGGACGCGGCGTTGCCGATCGTTTCGGCCTCCAATAGGGCAACCCGGGCGCCCTTTTTGGCAAGGGCCAGCGCGGCGGAGGAGCCGGTCAGGCCGCCGCCCACGATCGCCACGTCGTAGTGGCCTTCGAGCGGTTTGGACGACCCTTCATTGAACGGCTGAGCCGTATCCAGCCAGTATGAGGTAAGCTTCATTTTGACCACCAATGCTGACTTGAGTGGGGCAACATCCCAGGCGTAATTGCGCGCGCTACCATCCGCGCATCCGCTCCCAACGCGCTTCAATCTTGGGGCTGTCCCCATTGACGACGCTGTAGAAGTCATGCTGGGCGGCCATCGCGCACGCATGGTTGGGCAGAATCCGGACCCGAGACCCGAGCGGCAGCTCGGGCATGGACTTTCCAGAGCCGGCACGAATGGCGAGGATACCGTGTTCCTGGCTGGCCTGGGCAACGATCACATCTTCAAGCACCCGCCCCTTTTCGTCGCAGACCACGCCGTAGCCCTGGTCGATCTGCTGGTTTGCGGTTCCCCGGTCGCGCGAAAGCGCCATCCACCCTGCGTCGACCAGCACCCATCCCTTTTTCGGCTTGGACCCGATCACCGTGGCCAACACGGAAATCGCGACGGCGTCGATGGCACAGACCCCGACGCCGTGCTGGACGAGGTCGAAGAACATGTAGACGCCAGCGCGCAGCTCCGTGACCCCATCAAGATTACTGGCGAAATGCGCCGTCGGCGTCGAACCGAGGCTGATGATCGGGCAGGCATGGCCGTGAGCGCGCAAAGTTTCCGCCGCGCGCAAGCTGGCCGAACGCTCGTTCTCGGCTGCTTTGACCAGCGCATCGGGCGTGCTCAAGGCATAGGACTCGCCCGCATGGGCGAGGACGCCGACGAGATTAGCGCCCTTCTCGACGACCCTGTTGGCCACCTCGAGCAGTTTGGGATCGTCCGGCTTCAAGCCACCGCGATGGTCATCGCAGTCCAGTTCGATGAAAACAGATGGCGTCATACCGGTGGCTTCGCGGACGTCGGCCAGGCCGTCGGCCTGGCCGACGGAATCGAGCAACAACTTCACATCAGCGCCGGTGCGGCGACAAAGCTCCATGGCGCGCCTGGCCGAAGCCGGTGAGATACCAACCGCATAGGTTATGTCTCGAAAGCCATGGCCCGCAAAATACTCCGCCTCGGCGATGGTCGAGACCGTGATCGGACCGGGTTCGCGGTGGAACGCGCATCGGGCGACGTCGATGCTTTTGGCCGTCTTCATATGCGGGCGCAGTGCCACGCCAAACTTCCTGGCGCGCTCGGCCAGACCCTGGATGTTGCGCTCGAGCCGCCCACGGTCGAGAAGCAGCGCCGGAGTGATTAAGGCGTCGATCGTCCGAGCCGGCTCGCTCACCGCCACGTTTGCTGCCCTCGTGTTCATAAGTTCGTTTCCTAAGTGAACGACTGGTTTGCCAACGCATACATATGGGCGGCCCGCTCGGAGACGGGCCGTTGCCCTTTGACCATGGCGGTCGCACTGCCGGACCGCTGAAGGCCAAGGCTCTCAAGCCAGTCGCCCAATCCATCCTCGGCATAGACGTCGATGCGAACGAATTGATTGTGAAGCTTCGAAAGCTGGGCCAGGATCAGAAGCCGCGCGTCTTGCTCGCTCTCGGCTGCACAAGGGCCGACGACATAGCCGCGGCCAAACCTCCTCGCGATAGCGTAGCCCGCAATCCCTCCCCTGCGCTCAATGACCAAGGCGTTGCCCACATCGGCGAGCGCAGCCACCATCGCCAGCCGGGGCATGCCCGTGGCCCGTTCGTCGAAGGCCTGGATCGCCGCGAGGTCAGAGACTGTCGCTTGACGGATGTCGTCGCAAGCACTGCGCGTCACGGCGACGTTCAGCGAGCCCTGGTGCTGAAGCACCGTGCCCCAGGCAGTGAAGCCGCGTCGCTTGTAAAGCGCCAGCCCCTCTTCGGTTGAGTTGAGCAGCAGGTTGCGACCGTGTGCCGCCTCAAGCAATCCATCAAAGAGCCGGGCGCCGTTGCCACCGCCTTGCGCGGAGCCAGTAACTATAATCATCCCGACCGAGGCATAGGACTGTCCGTAGTTCCAGGACATGGCCGTGCCAATCACCTGTCCTGCCCGCTCGAGGACCAGGCCGTTGCCGACCATCAGGGCAAATTCCCAATCCTCCTGGCGGTAGGGCCAGGCCATCTCCTGCGACAGCTTCAGCGCGCCCGGCAAATGGCGGGTTTGGAATTTCATCAGCTCGGTCGGGGCGCTGACGATATCTCTGTCATGCTCAAAGGCCATAAGGTGCAACGCTGTCACTTGATCCAGAGTCGGATTGAAGTCGGATCTTAGAGTCGCGCCCGGCGGACAGATTTCGCTGCTGTTTTGCCCCTTCAAATCAGCGGGATAATTCGTTTTGAGCAGTTCCTCGGCATGCCAAATCGCGCAAATCGGGCGAGGAATAGCTGGCACCTTGAATCGCCGCTTCGTGGTTGTCCGCGATCGGTGATGCCCAGAGGAATTTTGGATGATCTACATCAGCGAAGAGGAGTCAGCCGCCCTCGTCACGCATAAACTTGCTTTCGAGGCGGCGCGCGAGGCCCTCGTGGCAGCAGCATCGCAGCAGAGCTGGGTCTTTCCCGCTGTTCTCGGACGCACACAGGACGCGACCAATACCTTCTCAATCAAATCCGGTTCGTCGGACGACCTGACCGGACTGAAAATCGGCTCTTTCTGGTCGGGCAATCCGGCACGTGGCCTTCCCCGCCACAACTCCACCATCGTGCTGCTCGATCAGCATACAGGTCGGCTCGGCGCCGTGATCGAGGCCGGGAAGGTCAACGCCTACAGGACGGCCGCCGCCGACGCGGTTGCGGCTGATCTTCTTGCGCGCAAGCAAGCCAAGGTTCTGGCGATATTCGGCGCCGGCAACCAGGCGAGCTTCGAAGTGATGGCGCTGGCACGCATCCGCCCAATCGAAACCGTGCTGGTCGTGGCCCGGCCTTCGCCGCGGCGCGACGCTTTTGTCGATCAGATCGGCGAAAGGGGACTGAAGGCGCGCGCCGCCTTGCCGGAAGAAGCCGTGCGCGCGGCCGACATCGTGGTCACGGCGACACCCGCACGCGAACCGCTGTTCGATGCCGCTTGGGTGGGACCCGGAACCCATATCGTCAGCATGGGGTCGGATGCTCCAGGTAAGCGCGAATTGCCGAGCGAACTGTTTCCCAAGGCACGTCTGTTTTGTGATCTGCTTTCCCAGTCAGTCCAGATCGGCGAATTCCAGCACGTGCGCGACGAGATCGACGCCGGCATGCTTGCGGTAACACCAATCGGCGACGTCATTGAAAAGCGTGTGCCCGGACGCCGCTTCGACAATGAGATCACGGTCTTCGACAGTTCCGGTATCTCCCTGCAGGACCTCTATATGGCCGACGCGTTGATCCGCGCAAAGGCGTCCCACCGCTGATCAGCTTCGCACCGACAGGCCCCAGTCCTGACGGATTTTTCGACACCACTGGAGCTGTCCTGCAACTCGCGCGATTTTTCAGTCGTGTCAGCAGCGGGCACGCCAAAGGCTTGCCCCCACGAACCACGGATCGCCCCGATGTCGGCGACTAGCGGCTGGCGCGCCAGAAGGCGAGACGGTCCTGCAACCGATAGCCCTGGATAATCGCCGGCATGAACCACGGATTGCCACGATAGAGCGGGACGGCCGAAGGCGGTCGAAAATCGAACGCCGTGCGCGACTGCTCGCCATGCCCCATCAGTTTGTGGGCCGCACGCATGCCAATCCATGGCGCCCAGACCACGCCCGAACCGCAGAAGCCGGAGGCATAGACCACACCGTCCTTCTCGAAGATGCGGGGCAGCATGTCTCGGTTCATCGCCACGTTGCCGAACCAGCAATGCGAAAGGCGCACGTTCTCCAACTCCGGGAAAAGGTTCACCAGTCCCTTGCGTAGGAGAAGCTTTGGCGCCGCCGGATCGCCGACGCGAGAGCTGTCACGGCCTCCCAGCAGAATGCGTTTTCCGTCAGGCGAGGGACGATAATAGAAACCGAGTTGCCGGTTCTCGGTGATCGTCATCAGCTTCGGCATCAGTCGCGCCATGATATCGGGCGCAAGTTCCTCGGTGACGATGATCCGGCTGCGGACCGGAACCAGGCGGCGGCGTAGGAAGGGAGCGGCGCCGTCGGTATAGCCGTTGGTACAGACCAGAACCTGCCGTGCATCCACCGTCCCTGCCGAAGTCGCGACGCGGAACCCCGAACCGTTCCTCTCGATCGACTTGACCACTGTATGCGAATGGACCGTCAACCCGGATGCGAGCGCCACCCGCAGGAGCTCAGCATGGAATTTTGCGGGGTGCAGCCCGCCAATGTCCATCCGAACGGTCCCGCCGCGGTAGAAGTCGGTGCCGATATAATTTCGCTGCTCGGCACGCGGAACCGCGTAGGACTCAATCCCCAGTTTCTTCGCCAGCGTCTCGGCGCCGCGCGCCATCTTCTCATACTGTTCATATCCGAAAGCGCCTTTGAATTGGCCAACCAGTCGGAAGTCGCAGTCGAGCCCTTCGGTCTTGATGAAGTCGTAGAGGAATTCGCGTGCGACCTTGCCCTCGGCCTCGATCGCCATGGCCTTCTCTTCCCCGAAGCGCCGGGTGATCGTGGCATAGTCCGGCCGGATGCTTCCGCTCGTAATCCCGCCGTTGCGGGTGGAAGCACCCTCGCCCGGATTCATCGCATCAAAGGCTGCGACCGAGCGTCCTTCGCGCGCCAGCACCAGCCCGGCCGAAAGCCCGGCATAACCGGCGCCGACAATTGCCACGTCAAGCTCCTTTGCGACTGGCTGGCGCGGCAGCGGCATGACGGGCGCTGCTTCCCACCAGTAGGGTGTGTTCTTGTCGGCGATATGAGGCTCTTGCACGTGGCTGACTTCTCGCTGCATTGCAGGGGTAAAGATCTGCGGTCGATGAAACTTCAGATGTGGTCGTCTCGGACGTCGAGCGCATCACGCAGCCCGTCACCGATGAAATTGAAACTGGTTACCGCAATGGTGATTGCAGCTCCGGGAATGATTGCCAGCCAAGGCGCGCTGCCCAGATATTGTTGGGCGCCATTGAGCATGTTGCCCCAGCTGGGAAGTGGCGGCTGGATCCCGTAGCCGAGGAAACTGATGTAGGCTTCCATGAGAATGGCGCGCGCGACCGTCAAGGTGGAAGCGACGATAATCGGCCCCATGGCGTTGGGCAGTATCTCGCGGAACATGATGTGGGTGCCGCTCAATCCCAGCATTCGCCCGGCCAGGACGAACTCGCGTTCGCGTAACGAGCGGACTTCCGCTTCGACGATCCGGGCAACCTCCATCCAACTGGTGAGGGCGATAATGACGGTGATCATCACGGGACTGGGCTTCAGTGCGGCAGCCAGCGCCAGCAGCAGAAAGATCGATGGGAACGACAGGAATCCGTCGACCGTGCGCATCAGCGTGGCCCCGACCCAGCCGCCGCGATAGCCGGCAATCACGCCGACCAGGGTGCCGATGAGCGTCGACAGAACCATGGCGAAGAAACCGACCAGCAGCGAGATTCGTCCCGCCATCAAAAGCCTTGCCGCCACGTCGCGGCCAAGCGGATCGGTGCCTAGAAAGTGGTAGCCCGTCAGCGGGGGGGCAAAGCGGGCCCGCAGATCGATATACAGTGAGTTATAAGGCAGGAGATGGGGGCCGAGGACGCAAGCAAGACTCAGGAAGATGATCATCGCCAACCCGAGCAGCGCCAAGCGATGGCGCATGAAACGACGTGCCGCGCGGTTGTTTCTCCATCGGCTCGGAGCTGCATTTGCGGTGAGAGCGGTCATATCGGCTGTCTCCTGTCGGGGAAGTTGCGCGCTCAAGCCAGACGAATGCGCGGATCGACAATAGCGACGACAATATCGGCGATCAGGTTTCCAAGCAGAACGAGGATGGCGGAGAACATCAGCAGCCCCATCACAACCGGATAGTCGCTGTAACCAAGGCTATCGAGGAACAACCGTCCCATTCCTGGCCAGGTAAAGACGGTTTCGGTCACGAGCGCGCCAGTGAGGACGCTGGGAAGCTGCATCCCGGCCAAGGTAATCATCGGCAAAAGTGCGTTGCCGACGACATGCTTCATCAGGATCCGGCGTTCACTCAACCCCTTGGCCCGAGCCGTCTTGACGAAGTCCTGGCTGATGGCGTCGAGAGTCGCCGTCCGCATGTAGCGGCTCCAGATCGCGACATGGACCAGCGACAGCACAATACTTGGCAGGATCAGATGGTGGAGGTAGCCCAGGATCGAGGCGTCGCCGATCTCGGACATATTGCCCGCGGGCAGCCAGCCCAACTTCAGGGAAAAGACGTAGATGCCGACGAGCCCGAACCAGAAGGTGGGGACCGACAACGCGACCATGGCACCGACAGTTGCGAGATAGTCGAACAGCGAATAGCGGCGCGTGGCGCCGCGGATTCCGATCCAGGCGCCAATGGAAATTGCAATCACGGTTGAGGAACCCATCAACAGCAGCGTGGCAAAGAGATGGCTGCCGATGACCTCCAACACCGGCGCTCCATCACGGAACGAGTGACCCCAGTCGCCCCGCACCAGCCGCCATGCCCAGTCCACATATTGGATCCATATAGGCCGATCGAGGCCCAGCAGCCCCTTGAGACGCTCGATATCCTGCTGGGTCATTCCGGGATCAAGCCCAAATTGCGCCAGCGGGCCGCCGGGAAGGAGGTTCAGAATGCCGAAGCCGATGATCGAAACGATCACAAGCAGCACCAGGCTCTGAGAGAGGCGATTGAGCAGGAAGCCGCGCATTCGAGTCCTCCATTGTGGGTTGATGATTCTGATCTGTTGCCGCCGCCGCGACGGAACCGGGCGGCGGCAACTGCGTGGATCAGGCCTTCCACTGCCAGGCCGCGGCATTCCACGACGCGGTGCGGGTGTTGGCGTTGGGCTCGAAGCCGTCCAACCCTTTCTTGCGTCCGAGGACGATTGTGTAGGCGAACAGCGGCAGGAAGGGCAGATCGTGGCGCACCACTTCCTGCACCCGGTTATAGATCCCGCGCCGTTCTTCCGGATCGAAGCTGCGAGCACCCTTTTCGAGCAGGGCATCGACCTCAGGATTGGAATATTGTCCGGTGTTCGAGCCGTGTCCGCCTTGAGCGGCGATCGCCTTCGTATGGAGCCGGTTTGTGGCGTCGGGGTCCGCGGCAATCAGATACGTGACGCCCACCATGGCGGTGTCGAATTGCGACTTCAGCCAGAACTCGCCCCACATAACTGCAGCCGGCAAATTCGAGATCGTCATCTCGACGCCGATCTCGGCAAACGTCTGCTGCAGGAACTGCTGCGTCTGCTCGCGGAGGTTGTTGCCAGAAGTTGTCGAGTTGGAGAAGGACAGTCGCACCCCATCCTTGGCGCGGATTCCATCCGGCCCCGGCGCCCAGCCGGCCTCATCAAGGATTTGGCGCGCCCGGTCCAGATTGAACTCCTGAACCGGCAGGTCCGGGTCGTAGTAGTAGGACTCCTTCGGCATGAAGGTCTCGGTGAGAGTGCCCACGCCGTAATAGATCGTGTCGACGATCGCTTTCCTGTCCAACGCGGCGTAGAGCGCCTGGCGCACTGCCAGATCCTTGAACTGCGGGCGGCCCAAATTGAGGTAGATCGACTCCAGGGATGCCCCTGTCTCCAGTGTCACCACGCGGTCTGGTAGTTCGCGGGCTTCAGTATAATGGTCGGCGGTGATGAACGACTGATCAACCAGGTCCACGTCGCCGCTCTTGAACTGCGTGTAGAGCACCGTCATGTCGGGGATGTATTTGAAGATGAGCTGCTCGACATAGGGACCTTCGCCGGCGTACTCAGGATTGGCGACGAGCTCGATGTGATCGCCCGCGACGCGCTGGCCCCATTTGAATGCGCCGGTGCCGACCGGCGCCTGGTTGAACGCGGCGGTATTCGGATCGGCCTCTTTCCCCAGAATGTGCTTAGGCACGATGAAGGTTTCGGCCAAGAATGAAAGGTAGGGCGCAAAAGCCTCCTTCATCCGCCATGTGATCTCGGTGGGCGAAACCACTGTGATGTCCTGCACGAGCGAATGGCCGCTCGTGCGCCAAGCGCGAAACTTCGGGTTCGTGATGAGCTCAAGGGTGAATTTCACGTCCTCGGCCGTGAAGGGCTCACCGTCGTGCCAGCGGGCATTGTCGCGCAACCGGATGCGCCAGTTGAGACCGTCCTCCGAAATGCCGCCGTTCTTCTGGCTTGGCACCTCGGCTGCGAGGTTTGGATGTAGGCCACCTTGGGGATCCATCCGGACCAACGCATCGAAAACCGAGAAATGGACCGCGTCATCGACTTCGATATGCGCCATCAGCGGATTGAATACGGTCGGCTCTTGCGAAAGACCGACGACGACGCGACCGGCCGGGCCTGCAGGAGGGGTCTTGGCGAAGGCGGGCTTGCCCAACAGATTGGGCGCGATGAGGCCTGCAGCCCCACCTAGCGCCATCAGTCGCAGCGCTTCGCGCCTCGAGTAGTTGGACGTAGTCGATGAATTTTTGGTCATGGTAGTTCCTCTCTTGTTATTTGTTATGCGTTTGCTGCTACTGGACGGGCATTGCCCGGCCGCTCTCCTGGAATTGCCGCTACCAGTTGGCGCGTGTAGGCTGCTTGCGGGTTCAGGAATATTTGCGAGGGCGGCCCGCGCTCGACGATCCGGCCCTTCTGCATCACAGCGATTTCGTCGCAGATCTGGCTGGCGACGCGCAGGTCGTGCGTGATGAAGACCATCGACACGCCGGTCTCGCGCTGGATCTGGTCCAGAAGCTGCAGGATCTGCGCCTGGATCGACACGTCGAGTGCGGAGACAGCCTCGTCGGCGATCAACAGCTTCGGCTTGAACATCAGCGCACGAGCGATGCCGATGCGCTGGCGTTGCCCACCCGAGAACTCGTGCGGGTAGCGGCCAAAAGCACCGGCATCGAGACCGACATGGGCCAGAAGCGCACGCGCTTCATCGCGCGCTTGAGCATAAGGCATCCCGTGCGCCATCGGACCTACTGTCATGATGTGGCCGACCGTCGAGCGTGGATTCAGAGAAGCGAAGGGATCCTGGAAGATCATCTGGATCCGCGGTCGAAGCGGGCGGAACTTCGCTTCGGAAAGCTTGGCTATGTCACAGCCCTCGAACAAGATCCTGCCGCCGTCACTGTCCAGCAGCTTGATCAGCAGCCGGCCCAGCGAGGATTTCCCCGAACCGCTCTCGCCTACGATCCCCAGCGTGCGGCCAGGCGCCAGTTCGAACGAAACCTCGTTGACCGCCGTCACAGTCCGCTGCGCGCCGAACAGCGCGCTGCCGCCGCGATAGGTCTTCACCAGACCCTCAACCTTGAGGATGGGCTCCTTGCTGGCAGCCTCCGGGCGAGAACGATCTTCGCCGGTCAAATGTGGTACGGCCGCGATCAGGCGCTGGGTATAAGGGTGCTTGGGCGACTTCAACACCTGCTCGGCGCTGCCCTGTTCGACGACATGGCCCTTTTCCATCACCACGACGCTGTCGGCGATCTCGGCCACCACGCCGAAATCGTGGGTGATGAACATCACGCTCATGCCTTTGCGCCGCTGAATGTCACGGATCAGTTGCAGGATCTGAGCCTGGGTGGTGACGTCGAGGGCGGTCGTTGGTTCATCTGCAATCAGGACCGTCGGCTCGAGCGCCAAGGCCATGGCGATCATGACGCGCTGCCGCTGCCCGCCCGAAAGCCGGAAAGGGTACTGGTGATACATGAGTTCGGGATCTGGCAGGCCTACTTCAGTGAGCAGCTCGATGGCGCGATTGCGACAGGTTTGTGGCGTGCCGAAGCCATGCGCGGCCATGACCTCGTCAATCTGCGCGCCCACCGTCATCAGGGGATTGAGCGCCGAGAGCGGGTCCTGAAAGATCATCGACACGACCCGTCCACGCAGATTGCGCAGCTTGTCTGGCGACATGCCGATGATGTTCATCCCCTCCAGCTGGATGACACCCGATGAGAGGCGGATCACCTTCGGCAGAAGCCCCATGATCGCGTTCGCCGTGACCGACTTGCCCGATCCGGACTCGCCTATGATGCAGAGTATCTGGCCGCGTTTGAGATCGAAGGAAATGTTCTTGACAGCATGGGCCCGTTCCATGCCTTGCGGCAAATTCACCGTGAGGTCGCGCACCGAAAGCGCCACATCGTGGGGGGCTACAGCCTGGATGCTTGCGACCATCGAGGTCACCTCCCCTTTCAACCGAGCGCGTCCACCCTGTTGCGGACCGCATCATCGCCCTTTGAGCGGAAGCGCCTCACCGTAGCTGCCGTAGTCCGGGCTTCTCGGCGCTTCGCGCGCTGAGGCTGCGAGAGACGGGTTCTGCTCATCGTGGCGGTTCCCTTATGAAATCCGGTCCGTTTACCGGACTCTGTTCCCTTTTTTCTTGGAGAACTCTCCGAAGGGGCAAGCCTTGCCTATCGAATGTCCTCTGAAGCCTGCCTGCCATAAGGAAGGGTTGCTCCGTTCTTCCAGCCAGTTTGACTGTTCTGTTTCCGCAGAGTCTTCGAAACTTGGCCCTCGGGCGGCAGGAACTTCTGAAAAGAACATCCAGTTCGGCATTTCACTCTGTTCCCGTTTCGGCGCGGAAACCGGGATCAGGCAACCACATCCTTCATCCGGCAATACGCGCCCATGAGGGATATGACCAAAGATTTCCGGTGTACATCGGCACCATATGCAGGCCATGCCGCCGAGCGGATTGGTGACCGTGCGGCCCATCACGATGTCGGCCAAGGCACTGCCGATCAAGGTCGACGACTGCGCCGTGTACCGCGCATGCCGCAGATGACGCGACTGCATGAAGTGTACTCCTGCTTGCCCCGCGCAGCGAGCTTTTCGCGCAATAATTGCCTGTCCTGGGGGCTGCTAAACGCAGGATATTCCGTCCAGGCACAAACTCCGCAGCCTGTCTCTCCAGGCTACAGGTTAGGATGCTTCAAATTACCGGAGTCCCATCCATGTCCGCGCCGCTCATGCACATCGACTGCAGCCCTTCCCTCCCTCACGAAGCGGACGTCGTCGTCATCGGCGGCGGCGTGGTGGGCGTGTTCAGCGCATACTATCTGGCGCGCCGCGGCCTCAAGGTCGCCCTGGTCGAAAAGGGGCGTATCGCGGCCGAGCAGTCCAGCCGCAACTGGGGCTGGTGCCGCCAGCAGAACCGCGATGCGCGCGAGCTGCCGATGGCGACCAAGAGTCTCGACCTCTGGGAGAAGGTGGCACAGGAGACCGGCCAAGACACCGGCTTTCGCCGCTGCGGGCTCCTCTATCTCTCACAAGACGAAAATGAGCTGGCAGGCTGGGCGAAGTGGCGCGATTTTGCGAGAACGGTCGGGGTCACCACGCACGTGCTGAGCGCAGAAGAAGCCACCGAACGGGGCAAAGCCACGGGCCGCAAATGGAAAGGTGGCGTGTTCTCGCCAACTGACGGAACGGCGGACCCTTCCAAGGCAGTCCCGGTTGCGGCGCGCGGCATCATGGCGGCGGGCGGAACCGTACATCAGCATTGCGCGGCGCGCGGGCTGGAGTTGAGCGCCGGCCGGGTGAGCGCTGTGGTGACCGAAGCAGGCACCATACGGACGAAAACCGTTGTCATGGCCGGAGGCGCGTGGGCTTCTTCCTTCTGCAACCAGCTTGGCATGCGCTTCCCGCAAGCTGCCGTGCGTCAGTCCATTCTAGCCGTGGCGCCAGGCGCAAACGGTCTGCCGGATGCCCTGCATACCGCGCGCGTCTCTCTGACGCGGCGCAGCAACGGTGGATACGCGCTGGCGATCAGCGGGCGGGCGCGTGTCGATCCAACGCCGCAGCAGTTCAGGTTCAGCCGAGAGTTTGTACCTATGTTCGCCCGCCGCTGGCGCAGTCTCGCCCCGGGCGCCTTCGAGGGCTGGCGTCAAGGCCATGAAAGCCTGCGCAAATGGGCCCTCGACGACATCACGCCAATGGAACGGAACCGGATTCTCGACCCAAAGCCCGACATGGGGCAGATTCGGCTTACATATCGAAGAGCCTGCGAATTGATCCCCGAACTCCAACGCGTCGCGATCTCCGATGTCTGGGCGGGTTATATCGACAGCACGCCCGACGGCATTCCCGCTGTCGGCGAAGTGGAGGGGATTCCGGGCTTCATCCTGGCGGCGGGATTCAGTGGTCACGGCTTCGGGATTGGCCCCGGCGCGGGGCATATGATCGCCGACATCGTCACAGGCAGCGAGCCTATTGTCGATCCGCGTCCCTATAGGCCCGAGCGTCTGAAGACCGCTGCGTGGGGCAAGGTCGCTGAATTCTGAGAAGACCGTCTTGCCAAGGTACAATCTCGATCGCACACGAGATTGAGGCCACGAGGCGGCCAGCACCAAAAACAAGGAAGTGACGATGCGCGAATATGAGATTGCCGCCATTCCTGCCGACGGGATCGGCCCGGAGGTGATTGCCGCAGGTCTCCAGGCACTTGAGGCGCTGCAGCAGCGCTGCGGCGACTTCAAGCTGCGCGTCGAGCACTTCGACTGGGGCTCAGACTATTACAAGGCCCATGGTCGGATGATGCCCGAAGATGGAGTGGCGCAACTGAAGCGCTTCGACGCCATCTTCTTTGGCGCGGTGGGCGCTCCCGATCTGCCCGACGACATCACGCTCTGGGGACTCCGCCTGCCGATTTGCCAAGGCTTTGATCAATACGCGAACGTGCGGCCGACCAGGATATTGCCCGGGATTGTTTCGCCGCTGGCGGGCGTTGGCCCTGGCGATCTGGATTGGGTGATCGTGCGGGAGAATTCCGAGGGCGAGTATTCGGGCCACGGCGGCCGCGCCCATCGCGGCCTCCCCGAGGAGGTCGGAACCGAAGTCGCGATCTTCACGCGCGTCGGAGTCACCCGCATCATGCGCTATGCATTCCGGCTGGCGCAGTCACGGCCGCGAAAGCTCCTGACCGTTGTTACGAAATCCAACGCGCAGCGTCACGGCATGGTAATGTGGGACGAAATCGCAGCCGAGGTGGCGCAGGAATTCCCCGACGTGGCGTGGGACAAGATGCTAGTCGATGCTATGGCAGTGCGTATGACGTTGAAACCTCGGAGCCTCGATACGATCGTCGCCACCAATCTTCACGCCGACATATTGTCCGACCTTGCCGGCGCGCTCGCGGGCAGTCTCGGCGTTGCACCAACGGCCAACATTGATCCCGAGCGGCGCTATCCCTCGATGTTCGAGCCAATTCACGGCTCGGCATTCGACATCGCCGGCAAAGGTATTGCCAACCCGGTCGCCACCTTCTGGACCTCTGCCCAGATGCTCGAACACCTGGGCGAGAGCGCAGCGGCCGCCCGGCTGATGAGCGCTGTGGAAACGGTGACGAGTGAAGGCGTGCTGACGCCGGACGTAGGAGGGACAGCAACCACGCAGGAGGTGACGGACGCTGTCTGCCGGGCGATCCGCGGTTCGAACGTGTGACAGGTTTCCAATGAAGCTCGACAAGATCGACATCAAGATCTTATCCCAACTGCAAAAGAACGGGCGGGTCACCAATGTCGAGCTTGCCGACCTGGTGAACCTTTCGCCGAGCCCTTGCCTGATGCGCGTGAAGAAGCTTCAGGCGGAAGGCTTCATCACCGGCTATTCCGCCCAGATAGATGTGTCCAAGCTCGGACAGACTCTGACGATCTTCACCGAAGTCACGCTCAAGCACCATCAACAGAACGATTTCGCGAGATTTCTCACCGCAATTCAGAAAGTCGATTCTGTCATCGAATGCCATCTGGTTTCAGGCGGCTACGACTATCTAGTGAAGTTTGTCACAGCGGGCATCAGCGAGTACCAGACGATCATGGAGCGCATGATCGAATTGGATATCGGGATCGACAAATATTTCAGCTTCGTCGTGCTGAAGTCACCGATCGTGAAATCCCATTTGCCTCTCGACATCATTTTCGACAGATGAGAAGGCTGCTCCGGTTCGATCCACAAGCGGCGTGCGCTCGTGCCACGCTCCATCTTGTCGCGCGCGGCATTTGTCGAATGACGACGTCACGCTTCGGGCGAGGCCGTCATTGCCACTCGTCTGAACGGCGCCTAGCCTAAAACTTCGACTGCATCTGGACACTTCCGGCGAACGCCTGTTTTCGCCTTGTCCTCGTCAAATGGCTTGAATATATATCATTCGATGATATATAGGCAGGCAGCACGCACCGCTTGCGGAGTGCGACAATCTAGCCTCGGGTCACAGTTGGACCAAAGGCAACAGGCGAAAAGATGAACAAGATTGACACTTTGATCCACCGAAGAGCTGACGATCGCCGGAAGACCGCGCAAGCCTGTGTATCGCGTATTCTCCGGAACGCCAAAGCCCGCGGCGTCGATATCTCTGTTGTCGGATCCCTCCGGAAAAACCGTTTCCGCGTCCATTCGGACGTAGATCTGCTGGTTCACGGAAGCACTGATCCTGCGCGCCGGGCCCTGGTAGAGCGCTTGGTCGCAGACCAGCTTCGGGGAACGAACATTCCTTATGACCTGATCTTTGCTTCAGACGTTTCGTCCGAACGAGTGCAGGAATTGCTCAATGACAGCGTTTAAGCATCCGGCATTCGCAAAACTGTCGCCAAAAATCGACCGCGCTGCGAAGGAACTGCAGCAAATCGAGGAATTTTTGTCGGCTCATGGGAGTGAGATGTCACTCGGCGAATGGGGAGCGGTCGCAGCTGTTTCGCTGGGAGTCCACAATGTCTACAACGGCATCGAGGACATCTTGCTCAGCCTGTCCAACGACATAGACGGCCTCGTTCCCCAAGGGCCTACGATGCACCAGGACGTGCTCGATCAGATGTCGGCGGAAATTGCAGGCATCCGCCCGGCTGTGCTCGACCCCGAGCTTTATCAGTCCCTGAGTGAGTTAAAGGGATTCCGTCACCTGGTGCGGCATCGATACGGTTTTGACCTGAAAACAGACAAGGTGCTCGAAAATCTCGACAGGGTAAAAGAGGCATTTCCGTCCTTCGTCCAGGCTGTTGTTTACTTGGAAAGCACTCTTACTGAGGAAAACACGCGCGACAGTGATGGCGGCGACGACGGCTCAGGAGGCGGGGCATCTGGTGGTCCGTGAACCAATGGCTCAGTCGTGTGCCCCGGAAGAGATTCTGCGGGCGTTGACCCCTGAGAATTGTCGGCTGGTGGCGCTGATCCATCGGTATCGACCGCAAAGCATCACGGAACTGTGCAGGTTGGCGGCGCGTCCGCAGCCGAACGTATCCCGCTCCCTGGCGGCCCTTGAGCGGGGGGGAATTGTCTCAATGGCGGGCTCCAGGCCGAAGAGACCCGAACTCGCCGTGCAACGAGTCACGATCGAACTCGCTGAGCTTCAGGATGGCAGATGCGAGGTCGACGATTCGTGGAAACAAATCGCCGGACCATCATCTTTGCTGCGCCATGGATAACAGAGGCAAAGTCGACGAGTGGGATGCGAAGCCGCCGCTGACGAGGTTTGGCAAGTATTGGACGTGAAGTCTCGGGTGACGCCGAGCCGATCGCCAAGATAGTCCCAAAAGGCCCTGGTCGATGCGATGCGCCCGCTGATCATCCCTTCATCGCTGCCCGCACATCCTTATCTTGGAGGGTTTGGTCCAGCGTCATCCGCGTGCGTTCGAGGATTCCATCAATATCGTCGTCTGTGCAGCAGAGCGGCGGCGCATAGCCGAGGATGCCGCTGTTGAAGGCACGGATGACAAGGCCGTTCGCCCACGCGCGCTCGAAGATGCGGCGCCCCGGATCAGCCGCCGCCGGCAGCGGCGTTTTGCGCTCCTTGTCGGTGACCAACTCGATTGCTGCCAGCATACCGCGACCGCGGATGTCGCCAACCAGCGGGTGGTCGGCGAGCGAGCAAAGGCCTTGCATCAGGCGCTTCCCCACTTTCCGCCCATTCTCGAGCAAGCCATCTTCATAGAGACGCAGGCATTCAAGCCCGACTGCCGCGCTCACGGGATGGGCCGAATAAGTATAGCCATGGCCGACCGCCGCTTTGCCGGCTCCGTCCGCGATCGTATTGTACACGTGGTCCGACATGAAGACGGCGCCCATCGGCACGTAGCCCGAGGTCAGTCCCTTCGCTGTGGTTATGAAATCTGGCACGACCTCGTCATCCTCACACGCGAAGAGGGGGCCGGTACGGCCAAAGGCAGTGATAACTTCGTCGGCAACGAACAGAATGTCGTGTTCCTTGCACACGGCGTGCAGAGCCTTCAGCCAACCTGTCGGTGGAACGAGGACACCGCCCGAACCCTGGATTGGTTCGGCGTAGAAGGCCGCAACGCGGCCCGCGCCGAGTTCCGCGATTTTGGCCCGCAGGGCCGCGACCGATGCATCGATGATCGCCTGCGGGTCGGAACCGACCGGATTGCGATAGGCGTAGTGCGAAGGAATTTTGTGCTGCCAGTCGTAAGGCACGCCGAAACCCGCGTGGAAGGCCGGGATCGCTGTCAGACCTGACCCTGCCGTCGAGGATCCATGGTAGCCATACTCGACCGAGATGAACTGGTCCTTTTGCGGCGTACCCTTGGCATGGTAGTAATAGCGAATGAAGCGGATCGTACTGTCGACTGCGTCGGAGCCGCCAAGCGTGAAATAGACGTGGTTCAAATCGCCGGGCGCCAGTTCGGCAAGCCTGGCAGCAAGGCGAATGGCAGGCTCGGATCCCAGCCCGAAATATCCCGTCGCATAGGGAAGATCTCTTAGCTGCTTTGCGGCTGCTTCAACGACGCTTTCCTGGCCGTATCCGATGTTTACACACCATAGACCGGCGAATCCGTCCAGCAGGGTTTTCCCGCTTGCATCGGTCACGGTTGCGCCTTTGGCGGATTTGAGCACCCGCACGCCCGCGTCCTCGTGGCTCCGATAGGATGAAAACGGGTGAACCAGATGTGCGCGATCGAGTTCGATCAGTGAATTTGCCAGCATTTCTTCCTCCGATTCAGCGCGGTGCCTGACTGACGAGAGCATGAGTCCGGCGTGGTGTGGTTTCGTCCTTCAGCTCGTTTCCAGCGTGGTCTGCTGCGCGGTGATGGTTGATTCCGGGCCTGATTTCTCTAGGCCCAAGATAGGCTGCCGCGGACAGCAGTTTTTCCCGACCAGAACCTGAGCGATAGGCGTTTTGACTTTCCTTTGCCGCCGGCGCCGCATTTTATGCCGACGCACGGCTGAAGGATCGCGCTCCCGCGAAGCCCGAAACGAACTCAGGCGCAACTCTCTGCCAAAGCTCTCACCCAATACAAAACAATCTGCTTCAGGGCGCATCGAATGCGGCGACTAGTCTTCTCCGGTCCTCATTATGATCCTTGCTGTTAAAGGCACGCAGTGCCGACAGGATTGGAAGGATCGACGCTTATGACCCAGTTCAGACCGAAATACATCACCTTCGACTGCTACGGTACACTATCCAACTTCGACATGGCCGGCGCGGCGAGACGCGTATACGGCGCGCAGCTCTCCCCAGCTGGGATGGCGCAGTTCATAAAGGATTTCTCGGCCTATCGCGTCGATGAGGTTCTTGGTGCCTGGAAGCCGTACAGCGAGGTCGTACACAATTCCGTGGAACGTGCCTGCAAGCGCAACGGCGTCGCATTCCGGCCCGAGGATGCCCAGCGCATCTATGCGGAAGTGCCGACATGGGGTCCGCACCCGGATGTCCCGGCGGGCCTGGCCAAGGTCGCCAAGGAGATTCCGCTGGTGATCCTGTCGAACTCCATGAAGAGCCTGATCATGTCGAACGTGGAGAAACTCGGCGCACCCTTCCACATGGTCATCACGGCCGAGGAGACCGGCGCCTACAAGCCTTCAATGAAGGGCTTCGAATATATGTTCGACAAACTAGGCTGCGGCCCGGAGGACATTACGCACGTGTCGTCCTCATTTCGCTACGATCTCATGACCGCCTATGATCTCGGTATCAAGAGCAAGGTCTGGGTGAACCGCGGCCACGAGCCTGCGAACCCCTTCTACGAATATACCGAAATCAAGGATATCGGCGGTCTGGCCGGCGCCGTCGGACTGGAGCCAGTTCGGGAATTCGCCTGAACGTTTGTAGGCGCAGTCGCGCCAGAGCGAGGCGCTCCCAAACCTTAATAGCCACTGGTCGCAATAGAGAAAGGGACGGTTTTCACCGCCCCTTTCTTTATTGTTCCAACGCTGCAAGTGTTTCCACCTGCCTGCAAGATAACTAGTCAAGCCCGCCAACATGAAGCGCCTTGACCTCGAGATATTCCTCGATGCCGAGCTGCGATCCTTCGCGCCCCACTCCCGACTGCTTGACACCGCCGAAAGGCGCAACTTCGGTCGAGATCATGCCTGTGTTGAGCCCGACCATACCGAACTCCAGCGCCTCGGCAACACGCCATGAGCGCTTGAGGTTGTCGGTGTAGAAGTAGGCGGCAAGGCCGAACGGCGTACCATTCGCGATGGCGATGGCCTCTTCCTCCGTCTCGAAGCGAAAAAGCGGCGCCACCGGACCGAACGTCTCTTCGGATGCCAGGAGCATCCCGGTAGTAGCCTCTCCCAGCACGACGGGCCGTGCATATTGCTTGCCCTCCGGCACCGTCTCGCTTTGGGCGATGATCTGTGCACCTTTCGCCTGTGCATCCGCGATGTGACGCTCGATCTTGTCGATCGCGGCGGCGTTTATCATCGGGCCGATCTCAGTGCCCTCGTCGGTCCCTGCGCCAACCTTCATCCGCGCCACGCGCCGGCTCAGCTTTTCGGCGAAAGCGTCGTAAACGCCTTCGTGCACGAGAATCCGGTTCGCGCAGACGCAGGTTTGACCACCATTGCGGAACTTGGACGCGATCACCCCTTCAACTGCCTTATCCAGATCGGCGTCGTCAAAGACGATAAAGGGCGCGTTGCCGCCAAGCTCCAGGCTCAGCCGCTTGATGCTATCGGCCGCGCCGCGCATGAGCAGCGCACCGACGCGGGTCGAACCGGTGAACGAGATCTTGCGCACCGTCTGGTTGGCCATCAATTCGTTGCCGATTTCGATGGGCATGCCGGTCACAATGTTGATCACGCCGGCAGGGATACCTGCCCGTTCCGCCAGAACGCCGAGCGCCAGCGCCGAGAATGGTGTAAATTCCGACGGCTTGATGACAACCGTACAACCTGCGGCCAGCGCCGGTGCCACTTTGCGTGCGATCATTGCGTTGGGGAAATTCCACGGCGTGATGATGGCGCAGACGCCGACGGGTTCTTTCAGCACCAGAATGCGGCGATCGGCCGTGGGTGACGGAATGGTCGAGCCACCGATCCGGCGCGCCTCCTCCGCAAACCATTTCACAAAAGATGCGCCGTAGCGGATTTCCGCCACCGCCTCGGCAAGCGGCTTGCCTTGTTCCAGCGTCAGCAGGAGCGCGAGATCCTGTTCGTGCTGACGGATGAGGTCGTGCCAGCGCTCCAGAAGTCCTGCACGCTCGGCATGCGTCCTTTTCCTCCAGCTTTTGAAGGCCTCAGCCGCGGCAGCGATTGCCGCTCTCGTCTCGTTCTCGCCCATTGCGGGAACGGTGCCGAGAACACTTTGGCTAGCAGGGTCAATGACATCGACCACGCCCTTGGTTTCCGCATCCCGCCAGGCACCGCCAATCAGCGCCTGCTGGCGGAAAAGGTCGGAATCGTTGAACATGCCAATCTTCGTCATCGCATTCATGGTCTTTTCCTCTGCTCTTTCAGCTCAATCCTGCCAGCACGGCCTGCGTGATCGTTTCAGTCCTGTCCTTGCCTGCGATCGTGCCAATCCCTCGCGCGGTTGCGGACTCGATTGCCGACATCACTTCGGCCGCAGCCTGCCCCTCGCCCAGGTGCCCGAGCATCATCGCACCGGACCAGATCGCGGCGATCGGATTGGCGACGCCGAGATGCGCGATGTCGGGCGCCGAACCATGGACCGGCTCGAACATGGAAGGCGCGCTGCGATCGGGATTGATATTGGCGGAGGCGGCGTAACCCAGCCCGCCCTGAATGGCCGCTCCAATATCGGTGAGGATGTCGCCGAAAAGGTTCGATGCGACGATTACGTCGAGGCTTTCAGGCGCCAGGACCATACGGGCGGCAATGGCGTCGATGTGGTAGTGCGAGACCTCCACATCGGCATAGTCTTTCGCCACCTCGCGCGTGACCTCATCCCAGAAAACCATGGAGTGTTTCTGCGCGTTGGATTTGGTGACAGATGCGAGCTTCCTGCGGCGCGCCTGCGCCTGTTCGAAACCGAAACGGATGATCCGTTCGACACCCGTACGCGTGAAGATCGCAGTCTCAACCGCCACCTCATCGGCCGTGCCGGAATGAACGCGCCCACCGGCGCCGGAGTATTCGCCTTCCGTATTCTCGCGGATGCACAGGATGTCGAAACCATCGGAGCGGAGGGGCCCCTGAACACCCGGCAACAGCCGGTGCGGTCGTATGTTGGCATACTGCGTAAACCCTTTCCGGATCGGCAGGAGCAGTCCGTGAAGCGATACTGAGTCGGGCACTTCCGCGGACCAGCCCACAGCGCCCAGATAGATCGCATCGAATTTTCGAAGTGTCTCGATGCCGTCTGACGGCATCATTGCGCCGGTCTCCAGGTAGTAGGCGCACGACCATGGGAATCTTGTGTCATCAAGCGCAAAACTGCCCCGCTTTGCCGCCGCCTGCAGCACCTGCCATGCCGCCTGCGTCACGTCCTTGCCGATGCCGTCGCCGGGGATGAGCGCTAGCTTGTAGGTCTTCATTGATGGACGTCCTCATTCGCACTAACGTCATGTGAACAATAGTGGACCGCCTGCCGCATTTTCCGTCGAGGATGAGCCGTCTGACGGCGTCGAATCGCGTCAGGCGGAACTTGGAAAGCCGATTGTTCTGGAACCGCCGCGCTATTCGGCCGGACCTTGAGCCCTGAACTCAGTCGTAAACGCAGACGTAGATCTTGCGCACGGTCTCGATAGTGCGCCAGACCCCGACGAAACCGGGCTTCATCACGAAACTGTCGCCGGCGCGGTAGGTCTTGGTTTCACCGCCCTTCTCCTCGATTTCGACGAGACCCGAAACGATGTGGCAGAACTCGTAGATCGTGCCCTTGATCGAATGCGTCTCGCCGGGCGTCGCCTCCCAGACGCCCGTGAGCACCTTTTCTCCCTTCGAGGCATCCTGCGCCCAGGTCTTGAAGGATGGATTGCCGGAAATGAGCCGCTCCGGAGCCGGTAGTGCCTCCTTCGGCGCGAAGCCTGGAACTGTGTCGATCGTGATCAGAAGTGACATGTGATGTTTCCTGGTTAGTAGCCGAGTGTCCGATCGACGAGGCCGATCAGTTCCTCTCCGGCGCGATGGCGCCGGATATTGTCCACGACGGATTGTGCCGCCGTATGCGGTTGCGTCACCGAGGCGATGTGCGGCGTTATCATCACCTTCGGATGCGACCACAGCGGATGGTCTTGCGGGAGCGGTTCTGGATCGGTGACATCAAGCATCGCCGCAGATACGTGACCGGTGTCGAGCGCGTTGATCAGCGCGGCCTGGTCCAATTGCGGACCCCTGCCGACATGCACTAGCGTCGCCCCGACGGGCAGCAAGTCGAAGAACTCTGCATCGAGGATGCCGTGCGTTTGTTCTGTGAGCGGGAGCAGGCAGACAAGAATATCCGTTTGCTTCAGAAAGCCCGCGAGTTGGTCCGTGCCGTGAAAACAGGCGACGTCCTCTATCCGCTTTTCGCTGCGGCTCCACCCGGCAAGCGGAAACTGGAACGGCTTCAAGCGCTCGATAGCCGCGCGGGCCAGCATGCCAAGACCGAGGAAGCCAACCCGGCGTTCGGCCGCCTGTCGAGCGGCAATCGGTTGCCAAAGGCACCTTTTCTGCTGCTCGAGATAGGCGGGCATCTCCCGGTGGAGCGCCAATACGCCGAGCGCGACGTATTCCTGCATCATGCGTATGATGCCGTCCTCGACCATGCGCACAAGCTTCACATGGCTTGGCACCACGTCCTGCTTGAACTGGTCGACGCCCGCTCCGATGGAAAACAGCACTTCCAGATTGCGGTAGCGCGAGATCTCATCCGGCACCGTCCAGGTGATGAGATAGCGCACCTTCTCCGGCTCCATCTCGTCCCCGGAATGGAAGAATTCCAGATCCGGGATCTGGCGCGCGAAGATCTCGCGGAAGACCGCAGCACGCGCCGCATCGGAATTGAAAAGAAACGCCATGGTGACCGCCCCTTTCTTCAGCCCGCAAGACGCGCGCCGAGCCCCTCGATCATCTTCCGGCAAGCGGCGAGTTCACCGATCTCGATATATTCGTCGGGACGATGGGCACGGCCGATGTCGCCTGGGCCGCAAACGACCGCATCGATGCCGGCCTGCTGATAAAGCCCGGCCTCCGTGCCGAAACTGACGGCCGTGAGCGGCTCCTGCCCCGTCAGCTCCGTCAGAACGGCCGCCAGCGCGCTCCCGTTCGCGGGCGCAAGGGCGGGATAGGTGCTCAACTCGTGCCACGCCACATCGAAGCCGCTGTCTCGCAGGGCGAAGAGCCGGGCCTTGACCGGCTCAAGCAGGGAGGCTGGAGAAACGCCGGGCACGGCACGCGCCTCGATGTCGGCTGTGCAGTGACCAGCGATGATGTTGACCGCCTGTCCACCGGCGATGACGCCCACCTGCAAGGACGAGTATGGGGGCTCGAAATTTTGATCGCGCGGCCCGTCCGCGAGCGATTGGCCGTAGGCCACGGCATATGTGATGACGCCGGCCATGGCGTGCACGGCATTGAGTCCGAGATCGGGGCGTGACGAATGGCCTGGTCGCCCGATCACCTCGAGCCGCGCGGCGGCCTTCCCCTTGTGCGCGCGCACGGGCTGCATCCGGCTCGGCTCGCCGACAATCGCGCCAAGCGGCCTCTCGCATAAGCTCGGCAACGCTGCCAAGAGATGCGGCACACCGCGGCACCCCGCCTCTTCGTCGTAGGAGAATGCGAGATGAACTGGCTGCCGCAGGTTCATCGCCGCAAGTCCTGGGAGCACGGCCAGTGCGCAGGCGAGGAAGCCCTTCATGTCGGTGGTGCCGCGGCCGTAAAGCCTGCCGCCCTCGCGGCGCAGGACAAACGGGTCCGAGCTCCATTCCGGCTCGCCGGCCGGCACGACATCCATATGTCCGGAGATGATGTAGCCCCGACCCTGGCGCGGGCCGATCGTCACGAAGAGGTTGGACCGGTCGCCCTCGGGACCGGGGAGAACTGTCACCTCGGCTCCGGCTGCCTGACAGTAGTCGCGGATCCAATCGGCGATCGCGCCGTTTGGCGTGCCCACAACAGAGGGAAATGCAATCAGCGTCGCGAGGATTTCTTCCACGTTCATGGCGGTCCGCTCTGCTTGCACACTATCACCGGGTGCAACCAGCCTATCCGCAGGCAGCAGTGTTCCCTGCCGAATTGCGTCGTGCTTTGGCCGAAGATTGCGAAAAAGCACCTCGAACCAGCTAAACCTGCTGGCTTTCCCGTATAATGCTGCGGCAAAAGGGGTATGTCGCGACATGGCGATCGATGACAGGATCAACACCGCGTGCCTTGCGCATTCGTTGAAGGAGCGGATCGATTGAGATGCAGAGATCAGTACGCCTGAAATCCTTCGAACTGGTCGCGCGGGACATTGATGATGTCGACGTCAAGCTACTGCACGCGCTGTCGATCTCAGTCCGCTGGCCTCACCGGCCGAAGGATTGGGACTTTCTGCGCCGTGCCGGACGCGGCATTGTTGCCGTTGATGGTATTGGACGCGTTTTCGGCAGCGCGATGTGGTTTCCCCACGGAGACGATTTCGCCACCATCGGCGTAGTGATCACAACGCCCCGCACGCAAGCGCAAGGAGGCGGCCGATGGCTCATGGACTTGGTGCTCGAGCAGTGCGGCGATCGCAACTTGGCACTCAATGCTACCCACGCTGCCTATCCTCTTTATGTCTCACTCGGCTTCACGACCGAGGCGATCGTATACATGCACCAGGGGGAGGTCCCACAGACGCTCCCAACAATGCCGGCTCTGGACGGTCAATTGCAGGCGCTATCGAGCGACAGTCTGAAGGAGATCACGGCGCAGGATACGCCCGCGTTTGGGACAAACCGCGAGAGGCTGCTCGCGTTGCTCGCAGCGGATGCCTCAATCTGCACTTTGAGCCGCGGCGGCGAGATCGTCGGCTATTCCATGTGTCGCGAGTTCGGACGTGGCCATGTGATCGGCCCCATGGTCGCGCGCAACGATCTCGACGCGGTCCACCTCACAGCCGTGCATCTGAAGGAACTGGCAGGACGATTCACCCGCGTCGACACCCGCGAGAAGGATGGTGTGTTTGCCGCGTTTCTCCAGCAGTGCGGTCTCGGCATTGCCGAGACCGTTACGACAATGTCCAAAGGGCGCCGCTTCCTGAACCGGGAAGACAATGAGCCTTGGGTCTATGGATTGGCCGGCCACGCCTTGAGCTGAATGCAAGCACGCTGTCGCCTTCAACCAGCAGTCAGAGGATCAGGTGATCAGTGCGCGCGTCGATCAACCGGCATGATGCGGTTGCCGTCACGCGGCCGGAACGGCTGCCGCTTCGAATCTGCTCCTAATCCAGGATTCAGTTTCCGCTGCCGACATAATGACCGTCCGACGCCCATCCGCCACGCCATCCACGATGACATGGCCGATGCCGCGCGAGCACGGCTCGATGCGGGCGTTGAGGTGATAGATGTCGCGCAGCAGATCGGATGTGATGACGTCTGGCGATGACCCGCATGCGACCAGCCGGCCGTCCGCGATGACCATTGTCTGATCGCTGAAGCGAAGGGCGTGATTGAGGTCGTGCAGGGCGATCAGCACGACCATGCCTCGCGCCTGAGCAAGTCCCCGCATGAGGCCAAGCACTTCCACCTGCCGCGACAGATCGAGTGCTGATGTCGGTTCGTCCATCAGCAGGATCTCCGGCTCGCGCACCAGCGTTTGTGCCAGGCTGGCGAGTTGCCGCTGGCCGCCGGAAAGCTCGCCAATGTTGCGGAAAGCGATGTCGGCGATGCCGAGCGCCGCCAGCGTCTCGTCAATGCGAGCCAAATCATCATCGCCCACCGAGCAGCCCATACCCTGCTTACGGGCGAGCAACACTGACTCGTAGACGGTGAGCACCGCGTTGGCGGACGTTTCCTGTGGCATGTAGCAGATGCCGCTCTTCCCGCGAATGGCCCCCTCGACATGCATTGCTCCCGGTCCGTCCAGGAGGCCGGCAATGCGCCTGAAGAGCGTCGACTTCCCGGCGGCATTCGGACCGATCACGGCCACGATGTCTCCGCCCTCGAACGCATTCGTCGTCACATCGCGAAGCCGCAGGCTCGTGCCGTAGCGCGCGCCGAGCGCCTCGAGCCGGATCGTCACCATGAGCGCCTCGTGCTGGACAGGATGAGCGAGATGAAGAACGGGATGCCGATCAGCGAGCTGACGATGCCGATCGGGAAGACCGTCCCCGGGATAAGCGACTTACTGACGACCGAGCTGGCCGACAGGATGAGCGCGCCCGCAAGGGCCGAGGCGGGCAGGAAGAAGCGTTGGTCCTCGCCGATGACCATGCGCGCGATGTGCGGACCTACCAGACCGATAAAACCTATGGTGCCGACGAAGGCGACGGGAATGGCGGCGAGGAGGCTCACCAGAATGAGCGTCTCGAGCCGCAGGCGACCGACCTTGACGCCGAAGCTGGCCGCCTTGTCCTCACCGAGCCTCAACGCCGTCAGCGCCCAAACGCGCCGGGCGAAAATGGGTAAGACTGCCAGGAGAATGAATGTGGTGACTGCAAGCTTCGGCCAGGTGGCCTTGCTGAGGCTGCCCATTGTCCAGAAGACGACCGCCGCCAGCGCTTCCGCCGAGGCGAAAAACTGGACCAGCGCCAGCAGCGCGTTGAAGGTGAAAACCAGAGCGATGCCGAGCAGCACGATGGTCTCCGCGCTGACGCCGCGCTTTACGCTTAGTACGTGAATGAGCAAGGGCCCCAGCATCGCCATCACGAAGGCGTTGATCGGCACCACATATTCGACTGCGGCGGGGACAAGCCTCACCCCGAAGGCAAGTGCAAGCGCGGCGCCGAAGCTCGCGGCGGCGGATATGCCGGGCGTGAAGGGGCTCGCCAGCGGGTTGTTGAGGATGGTCTGCAACTGCGCGCCGGCCACGGCGAGCGCTGCCCCGACGACAATGGCCATCAGGGCGACCGGCATGCGGATGTCCCAGAGCACCACGCGCACCTGCTGCGGCACCGTGTCGGGAAACACAAGCGCCCGCATGACCTCGCCAAGTCCGTAGCGGGCGGGACCGACCGCAAGGTCGACGCACAGGCTGAAGAGCAGGGCAGCGCCGAGGCCGGCAAGGATCAACTGCCGCCGCCAGACGAGAGCGCGGTAACGCCCTCGTCCATCGGTGCTGTCGAGCGCGGTGCTGACGGCCGTCGATTCAATCGACATCGGTCAGCGAAACCCAGTGGCCGGGCCGGTATGCTACGGGCAAGAATTTCTCGTGCAACTCTCTGAAGGTCGCCTCGGGATCGAGATCGGCGAAGAGATCCGGATGCAGCCACTTGGCCATCTGCTGGATAGCCACGAACTGATAGGGGCTGTTGTAGAACTGATGCCAGATGGCATGCACCGCGCCATCCTCGACGGCCTTCACGCCGGTCAGCGCCGGCCGCTCGGTCAGCGCCTTCAGCTTGCGCAGCGCCTCTGCCTGATCACGGCCGGGCCCGACGCCGACCCAGGCACCGCCCGGCACATAGGCGTCCCACCATCCGCCGGTGACGATGATCTGATCCGGGTCGGATGCGATGATCTGTTCGGGATTGAGTGTGCCGAACGTGCCGGGGATGATGCCCTTGGCGATGTTGTCGCCGCCTGCCATCTCGACGAATTTGCCGAAATTGTCGTCGCCGAAGCTCATGCAGCAGTCGTCGGAATAGCCGCCGGCGCGTTCGATGAAGACCTTGGGCCGTTCCGGCTTGGCCCGCTCGATGACGTCGGTAACGAGCGCGATCTCGGCGGCGCGCCAGGTGATGAATTCCTCAGCGCGCTCCTCCTTGCCGAACAGCTTGCCAAACAGGCGCATGCTGGGTTCGGTGTTGGTGAAGGGGCGCTCGCGGAAATCGACATAGACCAACGGAATGCCGGCGGCGGCGAGCTTCTCGATATACTTGCCGTCTTCCGTAGCCTGCTTCGATTCGATATTCATCAGGATGACGTCGGGCCTGAGCGAGACGGCCTGCTCGACGTCGAAAGTACCGTCCTTGAAGCCGCCAAAAGTCGGGATCTCCCCCATCCTGGGGAATTTTTCCAGATAGGCGGCGTAATTGTCCGGATCCGCCTGGCTGAAATCCTCGCGCCAGCCAGCGATGCGCTTGAACGGATCCTCGGTGTCGAGTGCCGCGACGAGATAGACCTGCCGGCCCTCACCCAGGATTACCTTCTCAACCGGGACGTTCACCTCGACCTGGCGGCCCGTGATGTCAGTCACTGCAACCATTTCGGCCCTGGCGGCCAGCGTCATCGACAGGGCGGCGATAGCTGCCGCCATCGTCCCTGCTCGGATTCTTCCGAAATTCATCGCGCCCTCTCTTGAAGTGGATTAACCAGAGGTGGCTTAAAAGATGACTTCAGTCTCAAGAAATATCTTTTAGAGCCATTCCAGACTGGTGCGACGAGAAGGGGTCTGGAATGGCGGGCGAGCCCAATTATTCGCTGCGGGACGAGATACGCGACTATTGGTCGGCGCGCGCCGGAACATTCGACCTTTCGGTGGGGCATGAAATCTTCTCACAGCGGGAACGCCTGGCCTGGCACAGGCTGATGCTCAAGCACTTGGGGCCTGGGGATGGGCGTCGCGCGCTCGACCTCGCTTGCGGCACCGGCGTCGTATCCCATCTCATGCACGACCTGGGTTATGCCGTGACCGGGCTCGATTGGTCAGAGGCCATGCTTGCCCGCGCGCGTGCAAAGGCGACGCAGAGCGAAACCGGCATCCGGTTTCTGATCGGCGACGCCGAGCGCACCCTTGAAAAAGGAGAAAGCTACGACGTCCTCGTCACCCGTCATCTCATCTGGACGTTGGTGGATCCGCGAGCGGCATTCGCCGAATGGTTCTCGCTGCTCAAGCCTGGCGGACGGCTGCTGATCATTGATGGTGATTTCGTCAGTGGGACCTGGGTAACCCATCTGCGACAAGTCCTGGAAAGGGCCATTGGCCTGACAGGCGGGCCGGTCCACGGACTGGATCAGGCGATGGCGGACCGCCATCGCAGCATCCTGTCGCGGCTGCACTTTTCGCACGGCGCCAAAGCGGACGAGGTCTGCGCGCTTCTCGTGGAGGCTGGCTTCGAGATACCTGTGGTCGACACCCGGTTCGGCGCGATTCATCGCGCGCAGGCACGGCACATAAACTTCCTCAGGGCGCTGGAACGCTCGACGCAGCATCGCTACGCGATCTGCGCGACCAAGTCGGCCTCGTAGTTGGGGAATTTCTAACGATTTGCTCGCAACAGCCCAGACACGACAGCTCAGGGTGAAAGACCACCGCGGAGAGACTTAGAAAAGAAGCTGTACGGATTGTCCCTGCGCCGAAAGCAGTTTGACGGCCTTCCGGTCAAACGAGACGAAAGTCTCCCCGCCAAGCCAGCCGCCGTCAAAAGCGAGCACGCCGTCCGCGAAATCGCCGCCGGCATCGAGGACTGACAGCCCTGCCTCAACGGCCGGCCGGTTGACGACAACATTCGCGGTGTTCAGCAACGCCCGGATCGCCGCGGCAATATTTTCGGGCTCTGTCTGGTATTGCCGGGCCAGAACCCAAACGAATTCGCACAAGGCCTGCAAGCTCACGGCCACGATGTCCGCTTTGGCCAGCAGGTCGACGGCAATGGCCGCCTGCCTCTCATCGTCGGCGACATAGGCGCGCAGCAGCACATTGGTGTCGGCCGTAATCCTCATTCCTTGCCCGATCCGGCCGCGGCGCCCGCCTCCGCTATCGCCTCGTTGATCTCCTCGATGCTGAGCACCCGGCGGTTCGTCTTGCCTCTGAGGAAGCCGTCAGGCACGTAGATTCGCTCTCGCCACCGTCGTTCGGCAAAATTTGTTGACTTCCCAACGTCGAGTGGATGTCGCAGCTCGCGCGTGACCTCCCGGCGACGAAATTCGAACTCCGGACCCTAGAGTCGAAGTTACCAGTGTCAAAATAGTTGTTTTAGATGAATTACTTAATCAAAACGTCGTTTTCGAAAGCCCTGGAAACCAAGATCATCGGATCGCCTAGAGTTGAGGCTTCCTTTCACTTCAGTCGCTTCTGTTCGCGCGATCGATCTAACCGTTGGGCGACTGAGCAGCATGGAATCGCCGAATTCATGCGTGCGATATCGGTGCTCGGCGAAGGATGCGGAAGCCTTGGCGAGCAGAGCATCGTCGGCAAAGGCGCGCAGGAGCTCGAAATGGCTTTCGCCGGGCTGGTGGACGCCTGTTAGAATCGCATCGACTACGCGAAGTGGCGTGCCCAGCGCGATGCGCCCCCTCGCAACGCCATTTCCGGCACGCACATTGCCGTCGGGGTTGGCAGCTGCCTCAAGCGCGCGCACCACGCTCGTGCCGATTGCGATGATGCGGCTTCCGCGGAGCTTCGCCCGCGCGACCTGCGCCGTCGTGCGTCCGGGGATGCGGTACGGCTCGTCGAAAGGGAGGCGCAAGTCGAGCGCGGGGTCCCCGGTGGAAGACACGCCCGCGGCATGCGTGAGTGTTGCGAAGCCCACGTCGCGCCGACGCCAGGCCTGGAGCGTGCGCCAGTCGAGTGCGAAGCCTGCCGATGGCGCCTCGAACGCCACCGGCCCGGCGGCAATCTTCGTCCAAACATTCCAAAGTGCCAACGGTTCGCGAACATGAGCATATTGGATCGGCCGGCCGTGCTGCGCCAGTCCTGCAAGCACCGCTGCGCGGTTGCCTGGGAAGCGCAACTCGAGAAGGCGAGGATGGTCGAGAAGGCGCTCTATAACGGCTTCAAGCCGACCGAGCCGGAGGCGATCGCCTGGTGACAGCGGGGGCGGAGACAGCCGATTTTCGGTGCGCGTGCGGTGATCGCCCGCGCCGAAGGCAATCGCCAGGAAGTCGGTTGGGTCGGGAAATGTCAGCCAGCCTGCCAGGCGGATCTCGATCGCCTCGTCGCTTCGAATATGCGTGCCGTGGAAGCTGGCAGGCAAGGTCGCGGCGTCATTGGCTACGACCAGATCGCCGCCATCGAACAGTGTCGCGAGTTCAGTGCGCGGCAGGTCGCGCGTCGCCCCGTCCGCCTCGACAACGAGCAGCCGGGCGGCGCGCCGATCCGGACGGTCGGCGGCAATCATCCACGTGCCTCGGCGAGAAGTGTTGCGCCGGCCGGCAACGTGTCGAGCATCTGTTCGATGATCTCGGCAGCAGCCAAGTCGGGACGCTTCAATGTCGACGGATCGGCGTCAGGAAGCGCCAGCGCGTGCAGTGGGGTGTCCATATCGCCAGGGTCTAGCGCGAGGAGCCGGATGCCGTCGGCCTTCCCCTCCTCGTCCCAAATCGCGGTCAGGTGAGCAAGAGCGGCCTTGCTCGCGCCATACGCACCCCAGCCGGGATAGGCGTTCACCGCCGCGTCGCTGGAGATGTTGACCACCAGCGCGCCACGGCCCTCGCGCGCGGACGCGGCAAGTGCACCGAACAGTGCTTTCGTCAGCCGGAACGCGCCGACGAGGTTGACCGCGAGCGCTTTTTCCAGCTCCTCGCACTCGGTATCGGCAAGGAGCGCCAGTGGAACGGGCCCGAGGCTCGAGGCATTGTTGATCAGAACGTCGAGCCCGCCCAGGCTCGCTGTGGCCTGCAACGCGATCGGGTAGATGTCGTCCTTTTTGCCGACGTCGCCGACAATGCCATGTGCGCCCGTCTCGTCAGCGATGCGTTCGACGTCCGCGGCAGTGCGTGCAACGAAGGCGACCGAGGCTCCGTCTTTGGCAAGCTGCCGCACAAGCGCCAGTCCTAGGCCGGAGGTGCCTCCCGTGACTGCTACACGAAGTCCCTGAAGATCGATGTTGGTCAGCATTGCCGATGCTCCTTCAAACCGTATGGCCGAATGGTACAAGCTCAAGTTAACTTGAGGTCAAGCATTCATTCCGTGGATCGATGCCAACCAGATTCACGTATCGCAGCGCAGGTTCGCCTTGTCGGCCAGCGGGCTGATCGCATTTGAGCGGGCCGGCACAGGAGCAGGTGCAGCCGTGATCGGTGCCGAGTCGGATTGCCTTATCGTCTTAGCGCCGCGTATGGGCTGTCGATCAGGCGATTGGCCCCGAGTGCGCCGTGATTATCGGACCAGTGAAGGAGGCGCATCGCCGTGAAAGCGCTATCGGGTTGCGGCTGTGTGTGATCGACCGGTTTAGCATCGCAAACCCCGCCGATTACAGACGCAAGAAGGCCATGGCCATGCGCGAGACGCCGGGAGCGTTCTAACCCACGTGGCCGGGCCGCACTTCTTCGACCGAGCTGCCTTCGCGCTGAATTCAGCCGATCCCGGCGCTGCAACAATGCTTTCATTCCAAATTGGGTTACTCGGGCCGTTCTGCGACAAAGAGAGTATCGGAGAGAAGCCCAAGCCGTTCGCGATCCGCGGCGGGTATACGATCTGAATTTATTCGGGTGACAGCAAAGCCGGCGTCCTCGATACGCTCCTTGATATCCGGTCCGTAGGCTCGCACGTGATCCGATCCACCAAAGCGCTCGTCGCGCTCCCTCAGTGACATAGATGGCGTCGCTTCGATCGTTTGGCGATAAATAAGCGGTACCTGGATCCAGACCTGCCCTCGGGGCTTAAGAGATGACCAAAGTTGCCGAAACACATGCCGATCATCAGGCACGTGTTCCATGACATGACTTAATACGACGATATCGAGATCGCTGGTGCGTCGCATGTCCATCAGGTCAATTTTCACGGTATCCGGCCCGTACCGTCCCGGCTCGAAATCGCCTTTGATTAGGTTGCCTGCTTGAGAGAGTCTCTTTGAAAGACCTTTCTCGCTAGGCGCAATCTGGAGAATTTGAAGCTGCCCCGCCGGCAACTTGATAAGCCTACGGTCTAGAGCACAAATCAAAAACCGCTCGCGATCCACCGCATGACAAAGCGGGCAGACAAGAGTGTACGCTCCGAAACGGTAAAAAGCCGCTATATCGCGATCGCAGGCATTGCAGTGATGAGCCTTGCTCGTCGGGAGGACCGTCAGGGCAAAGGCTCTGAGCCAATCTCGGTATGAACGAAGTTTGCGTGTGACTCGCCGCACCGTGATACGATCACCATAGCTGCGAAAAAGAGATAGAAGTCGGCTTCCCCGAGCATTGTTCTTCCCTGATGGTTTCAGCATGTCGCCTCCAAGGTTTTTTCACCCAAGGGGCAATAATTAGTGCCAGCTTATATGAAGTCGAGTCTGCGGAGCAGCAGGTCTCCCGATCGGTCGCTGGCAATGCAGGGCGTGGGAGCCGGGCCCTCGCTGACGCTCGGACAGCCGCCAGCAGGAACTCGCGCTGGCGGGCTGCCAGTCCCATTGTCCTGTTCGACAACCCAGCCTTTGAAGAGAAAATTCGATCATCGTCATTACTGCGTCTTGTCCGCTGCTTCTCGACAATGGCCCGCATGTCAAATTCGCCGGCCAGTCGCTGCGTGCTGGCCTCGCCTCGTCGGCCGAGGTCGACGAACGCTATGTGCAAAAACAGTTCTGCCATACCTCCTCCGAGATTGCCCGCCTCCATCGGCGCCGCAGACATCGCTTCCGCATCAACGTGACCAGAGCCTCCGGCCTCTAAGGAGGCACCCCCCTCCTCTGCCGTCGTTCCGCCGCTCAGGTTCACGCGAACGCTTTCATCCTGAGGGCCAGCAGACTGATTTTCTGTCATTCGGACAGCCCCGGAGCCTCCGGGCCTGTTTCATCGCCAGGACAGTTGGTCTTTCGGCAGCCGACCGCTCGGATCGAACACGTTCACTTTGTGCGGAAGATCGGGGCCCAGTCCCGTAGCACCAGATTGCGGTCTTCCGTCTCCGCGCCCGGAGCAAAACTCGGCACCAGAATTCCAGCGATGCCTTCAGGCCGCATTCGGTCATATATGGGCCAGGATGCAGGTCTCTCTCCGTCGCTGAGAGCCGTGGCCCACGCGCTGCCCATGTCCGCAAGCGTGACAGAAGATTCTCCCCTGCACGGTGCGTGCCCGCGTGGCGTCTCCCAATACGCAACAAGGCCCCTCGCGGGGCCTTGTCCTATTAATTTTGCCCTGAACTCATTTCCCCATCATCTGCTTGGCATTCTCTGGCGTAATCGCGGTCGTAGCCACCGTCACCGTCGGCTCAACCGACGAAGCACAATCAAGCAGAATCTTCTTCGACATCTCGATCGCCTCCTTGGCGCCGGTCGGGTAGGTGAAGGTTGCCGCCCAGTCGCCCTTGGCCACGGCCTCGATGCCGCCGGCCGGGCCCGGCAGGCCGTCGGTGCCGATAATCTTGACCTGCTTGCCCGCGCCCTTGGCTGCAAGCAGCGCGCCGGCTGCCATCATGTCGTTCGAGGCGTAGAGCACCTTGATGTCGGGGTGCGCTTGCAGCATGGCAGAAAAAGCGGTCTGAGCTTTGTCGGGCACCCAGTCGGCGGCCTGCTCGGCCACCACCTGGATCTTGCCATTTTCCTTCACACCATCCTTGAATCCGTTGAGCCGCTCCACTGCCGGCGTCGAACTTGGCAGGCCTTCAAGCACCGCTGCCTCGCCCCCTTCGGGGAGCAGCGTCTTTGCGGTGTACTTGCCCGCTTCGAGCGCGATCTTGTAATTGTCGCCGCCGATGAAGGCGGTGTAGTCTTTACCTGGGTCGCCTACCGTCTTGCGGTCGAGCTCGATCACGGGAATGCCGGCATCCATGGCGCGCTTCACCGCCGGGGTCAGGGGCGCTGCCTCGAAGGGCGAGATCAAGAGCAGATCGACTTTTTGAGTGATGAAGTTGTCGACCTGCGATGTCTGCGTGTTGACGTTGCCGGCGCCATCGGCGATCTGCAGCGTGAACTGCGACACTTCCTTGACCGCCGCGCTCAGTTCGTCATTGACATGCTGGCGGTAGGGCTCGGCGTTGTTTGCCTGCGAAAAGCCGATGATGAACTGGCCGTCCTTGGCGCAGGCCTTGACCATTGGGTCAGCGGCCTCTGCGGTGCCCGCCATGCACAGGCACGTGCCGGCGAGCAGTCCAAGCCGCCAGGCACGCCACGATCCTCGTTCTGTGGTTCTCATGCTCTCTCTCCTCCTTTTTAGGGCCGCTGCGGCCACACCTTGGTTTCTAACGCCTTCCATCTGCCCGCCGTCTGCCTGCTATCTGCCCAAACCCTCGCGGCGGCGCACGAGAGATTGAAGCACGGCCGCCAGGACGATGATCGCGGCCGTCGCGAGCAGCTGCATGGCGGGGGTAATGTTGTTAAGCTGAAGGATGTTGGCGAGCGCGCCGAGCATGATGGTGCCGGCGACGGTGCCGACCATCGAGCCGGCGCCGCCGAACAGGCTGGTGCCGCCGATGACCACGGCCGCGATTGCGGTGAGCTCATAGCCCATACCGTCATTGGCGCTGCCGAAGTTGAATTGACCGGCGTGCACGATGCCGGCAAGGGCGGCGGCAAAGCCGGTGATAGCGTAAACCGAGATCTTGACCATCGAGACCGGCACGCCGGAAATGCGCGCGGCCCGCTCGTTGCCGCCGACGGCAAAGACATAGCGGCCGAAGCGCGTGGTGTTCAATACCAAGGTGGCAATGGCGGCGAAGACGATGAAGACAATGGTCGCCACCGGCACGGTGTTGTTGAACAGACGCTCGCCCAGCACCGCGAAAACAGGTGGCGCCAGGCCGGGACCATCGCCATAGGAAATGTTGATGTACTGGTTGCCCGATACGACCAGCGCGAGCCCCCGCGCCGCCTGCAGGCCGGCGAGCGTGACAATGAACGGCTCGAGGCGAAAGCGGCTGGAAATCATGCCCTGGATCATGCCGAAGACGGTGCCCATTGCCAGCACAGCAAGGACGGTCGGGATAAGCCCGAAGCCGCCGGAGATCATCATCGTTGCGGTAACCACGCTGGAGAGACCGAGCACGGCGCCCACTGAAAGGTCGATGCCGGCGGTGATGATGACGAAGGTCATGCCGATGGCAATGATGCCTGTTTCAGACACCGCACGCACTATGTTGGCCATGTTGTCGGGCGCAAGGAACAGGATCTCGCCATGGCGCCTCGGCGAGAAGATGACGCCGCCCATCGCGACCAGCACCAGGCCGATCAAGCTCTGGAAGCGCACGACCAAAGCGAGCGGATCGCGATGCACCGGTGCTGCCGCCAACGGCACGCCTGCAGCCGAAGTCGTCTCGTCAGACATCAGGTCTCCTTGCCGTTTGCTGCGGCCAGCACCGTGTGCTCGTCGACGCCGCCGATGAATTCCGCTACGTTGCGCCCCTGGCGCAGTACTACGATGCGATCGCATAGGCCGATCAGCTCAGGCATTTCGCTGGAGGCGACCAGAATGCCCAACCCTTGAGCGGCCAGTTGCCTCAGCCGCGCATAGATCTCGCCTTTGGCACCGACATCGACGCCGCGCGTCGGCTCGTCGAGCAGCAGAAGACGCGGATTGCCTAAGATTTCCTTGGCCAGTACCACCTTCTGCTGGTTGCCACCTGAAAGCGCGCCGACGGCGATGTCGGGGTTCTTTGGCCGGATGTCGAACTGACCGAAGGATTGTTTCACCGCCTCCGCCTGCCGGCCCGGCGACATCAGTCCGGCCGGCGAGAGGCGGCGGATCACCGACATGACCAGGTTGAGGCCGACCGCCATCCTCAGCATTAGTCCGCTGCCGCGACGGTCGTCCGTGACGAAGGCGATGCCGGCCGCTCGCGCCGCCCTGATTGAATTGAGCTTCACCTGACGGCCATCGAGGGCGACATCGCCCTCCCAGTGGCCGGAGAGGCCGGTGCCATAAAGCGCGCTGAGAAGTTCGGTCCGCCCTGCCCCCATGATGCCGGCCAGTCCGACGATCTCCCCTTCATGCACATCGAGCGAAAGCCCTGTCGGGGCCTGCCAGCCGGCACTGTCGCGCACCAGCCGGAAGCTTGCATCGCGCAAGCTGAGCAGTGCCCGGCCGACCGCTTTAGCGCGCTGGGGATAAAGCTCGTCGAGCGGACGCCCCACCAGCAGCCGCACCAACTCGGCTTGCGGCGCGTGCGGCTCGGTGACGCCGGCGACGCGCCCGTCGCGCATCACCGTTACCCGGTCTGCAATCTCGGGCACTTCCTCCAGCCGATGCGAGATATAGACGATGCCGATGCCGCTGGCGGCGAGCTTGCGCATGATGTCGAACAGCCTTTCGACCTCACCCACCGTCAGGGCCGCCGTCGGCTCGTCCATGATCAGTACGCGCGATGCGTAGGACAGCGCCTTGACGATCGCCACCACCTGGCGCTGGCCGATCGAGAGATCGGCGACCAGTCGTGCCGGGTCAATGGCGAGTTCGATCGCTTCCAGCCGTCTGCGGGCCTCACGGCGCATCGCGGCCACATCGAGCAAGCCGCCCGGGCGCATTAACTCGCGGCCTAGGAAGAGGTTCGACGCCACATCGAGCGTCGGTACGAGATCGAGCTCCTGGAAGATAGTGGCTATGCCGGCGCCCTGCGCTTCGCGTGGATTGCTGAAGCGCACTGGCTTGCCGTCGATCTCAATCGTGCCTTCGTCCGCCGCGTAGACGCCCGACAGCAGGTTCATCAACGTCGATTTGCCGGCCCCGTTCTCACCGAGAAGGGCGTGGATTTCACCGGCCCTGAGGTCGAAATCGACGCCGCGCAGAGCCTGGACACCACCGAAGCGCTTGACCGCGCCGGTGACCGAAAGCAGCGGCGCGTTCATGTCGGCCTCGCACAGGATTGGCGGGCATGAAGCGTGGCCTGGAGTCGGACGGTGCGCGGCTCCGTCGCGGAGGATGCGATGCGAGCGCTGAGCAAAGCGGCCGCCTGCCGGCCGATCTCGGCGCAAGGCTGCGCCACCAGCGTCAGCCGCGGCTCGAAACAATCGGCCCATTCGAAGTCGTCGAAGCCGGCAAGCGAAAGATCGCCCGGTATCGCCAGGCCCATTTCGCGGATCGCGCGGACTGCCCCGATCGTCGTCATGTTGTTGCCGGTGACCAAGGCCGTGGGTGGCGACGGCAAAGACAGTATGACGCGGGTAGATGCTGTCGCGGACGCGGTGTCGACGTTCCCGACCGACAAATAGTCCGGCAGGCAGTCAAGTCCGTTGGCGGCCAGGGCCGACCGGAACGCCTCGACGCGTTCACGGGTCGTCGCCAAGCCCGGCTGGCCAGCGACGAAGCCGATCCGCTTGTGGCCGAAGGAGGCGACGTGATCGATAAGGGCTCGCATTGCCGAATGGTTTTCGACGCCGATCTGGTCGAAGCGCTCGTCGGCCAAGCGGTCGATCAAGACGCAGGGCAACTTCTTCTCGGCAAGATAGTCGATCGCCCGCTGCGGCGCGCCCGATGGCGCCAGAATGACGCCGTCGACCCGCCGCTGATGGAAAGCACGGACCACCGAAAGTTCGCGATCCGGGTCGTCCTGGGTGTCGGACAGGAAAACCATAAGACCGAGACGCGCGCACTCGGCCTCCACTGCGTAGATGATGTCGGTGAAATAGGGATTGGAAATTGCCGAGATTGCCAGGCCGACGCTGTTGGTCGTCGAGGCTTTGAGAGACCGCGCCAGCTCATTGGGCTGATAGCCCATCGAGGCAATCACGTCGTTGATGAGCTTCGCCTTCTCGGGCGATACAAAACGGGTACGGTTGACTACATGCGACACGGTCGAAACCGACACGCCCGCGCGGCGCGCCACTTCAGCCATTGTCGGCATGGCGGCTCAAATGGGGTGCTCGCAAGCGCTCCTCCCTAACTGCGTTTCCGTCCGCTCTTGTTCTGATTGGCGGATTGAGCGAAACGATATCGCAATCGAAACGTTTGCGCAATCGTTTCGATGCTCAATATGCCGAAAAACGAGATCAGCGGCAGTTCTAGGTGATTGTCAAATGGCGCAATGATGAGGGGCCGTTTCTAACCTCTCGAAAATGGCCAATTGTAGCGCTGTCAGCGCAACGCCTGGAATAGAATTCTGTATTCTGGCCCAGCTGTGGGGCTAGGCGCCGCAATGATCTGGCTTGGCCTCGACACCGGGCTCTTCATTCGCTGGTCTTCGGCGATAGCCAACAGCGTTGAATAAGACCTCATTGTCACAATCTTAGGTGGGAGGAACCTGGTTGACGCATGAGGCGCCCGTTCGGCGCCATGCCCGTGGTCGCCATGCTTGCAGCACCCCAGTGGCTGAAGTCGTCGAAGCTGTGGGTTGGCGATGGGGTGGTAACGTTGGGCGGAGATGGTTTACAAGCCAGTGACGCTTCGAACGGCCGCCGAGTATTTCGTCCCTCCTTCCTGAGCTTCGAAGTTTGTCGCTGGGTCCCGGCCTTTTATCGTGTTATGCTAATAGACCCAAAAGACCTTCCTTGAAGGGAAACGGAAATGTCCGCCATGTCAGCGTTGACGCGGACTTTCATTGCCGCTGTTCTTGTCGGCGGCGCGCTTGTCATGTCGTCGGCCATCGGAGCGGGAGTTACCGAGGATGTCGTGACGGCAACGCGACTCGCGGAATTGCTCCGGGCGGGGCGAAGCATCATCTCGAACTATCAGACGCTCATCAATGACCCTGCTCTTGGCGACAAGCACCTCGACGGTGAGCGCATTGCGAGAGAGGCCATCGCCGCTTACTCAAAACACACCGGTCACGACCCGCTTTCCGGCGAATTGACTGAGCGCGACCGTCGTCTGCTTGAGGCCCAGATTGAGGCGATGCGAGAGGTGGTGAACGAACAGCAAGATAACATCAACCGCGCGGGAACCGCTTTCAAAGGGTTCGTGCCAGCCGTGTTTGCGCGTCTGATGAATGACAAGTTCGCCGCCAAGGCCGGCAACGAAGCTCGGGTGCGGGTGACTGCGCCAGAGCAACTCGTGCGCAACCGCAAATCGCTTCCGGACGCCTGGGAAGCACAGATCATCAAAAGCGTCTTGCTAGATCAGCAGAGAGCGAAGGGAGAAGCCTATACGGAAGTCACAGCGGTGGATGGACGCCGGGCATTTCGAATGCTGCTGCCCGAATACTATACTGGCTCGTGCCTTTCCTGTCACGGCGAGCCGAAGGGCGAGATCGACGTGACAGGATATCCAAAGGAGGGCGGCAAAGCGGGCGATCTGGGAGGCGCGATCAGCATCGTCTTGTTCAAATGAGCGCTTTGGAACAATCACCGCACCGAGTGAAAGCGGTTTCGGCGCCGGCGAGGCCGCTTACACGTCGCTTTGCGAATCTACCGATTTCGGCCCGCATAGCTGCGCTGACAGCGGCCGGCCTTATCAGCCTCATCGTATCCTCCATTTTTCTCACACAGGCACTTTATCGCAGTGCAGATCGAACCGCGGAGACCAAGGCATTTTTCGACGCCGCGTCCACTGCGGCTGCGGCGCACGTAACATTCGGCGAATTGCGATACTGGCTGACCGACCTGTCGGTTAGCTTGTTGATGAATTCGCAGCGTAATGCCGAGCAGGCGCGCGAGCGACTCCTGGCACACCTGGACCGCCTTTCAAAATCATCACCGGATGCGGTCAGGGAAATCCGCGTTGAGATCGATGCCTATGTCAAAACAGCGTTAGAGGCGGCAGACAGCTATACTCAAGACAACCGCATCATCGGCAACACTCTCCTCGCGCAAGCGCGCACCCACAGCGCAAATGTGGATGCTGCGCTTAACAAACTCGTTGAACGAGCGAGCGCCGAGGCAGAAGCCGCCCGGAACGAGGTCGTAACGGAAACCCAGAAAACGGCGACTACTGCTGCTGTTCTGGTGGCCATCGTGGTGATGATCGGGTCGCTTCTCACCATCCTTGTCCTTCGCTCGATCGTCGGCCCGTTGCGGCGGCTAAACCGGGTGATCGGAAATCTGACGGAAGGACGTTACGACGTCGAAATACAGGCAGAGGGAGGGGACGAGCTCGGCGCGATGGCGCGGACGCTTCGGCTTTTCCGGGCGAGCGCAATTGAAAAGCAAAGACTGGAGGATGAGGCGGAGCGGCAAAGACGGACGATCGGAGCGGCACTCGAGGCGATTTCTGACGGATTTGTCCTGTTCGACTCGGAGGACAAGGTCCTTCTTGCCAACAGCAAATACTGCGAAATCTTTCCCGACAATGAGCGAGCTACTCTGCCTGGGAAAAGCCTTCAGGATATTCTGAAAAGTCGCTTGGCGAGCGGACACGTCGACCTTGAGGGCGCGTCGCCGGAGGAGTGGATTGCGAAGAGGCTGCGCATCCAGAAGGATCCGGCAGGCTTCGTCCACGAGGGTCGCTTCGGAGAACGCTGGGTCCGCGTCAGCAAACGAAAGACCCCTGACGGCGGGACCGTCGCCATTTACACCGACATCACGGAACTGAAGCAGAGAGAGGTCGAACTCGAGCGGGCCAAGAGTCATGCTGAAGCGGCAAATGAGGCCAAGAGCAGCTTTCTCGCGTCCATGAGCCACGAGCTACGCACTCCACTGAATGCGATCATTGGCTACAGCGAGATGCTGATCGAAGAGGCGAGCGGCCAGCAAATGAACGAGTTCGTGCCAGATTTGGAAAAGATCGCCGGGGCCGGTCGCCATCTCCTCGCGCTCATCAACGACATCCTCGATCTGTCGAAGATCGAGGCAAACAAGATGGCAAATTTCCTGGAGACTTTCGACGTCGCCGACTTGTTGCGCGATGTCCAGGCCACAGTCGCGCCACTGATGGCGAAAAACCGAAACAGTTTCGTTCTGGACCCCGCGGGCGACCTCGGGAAGATGCATTCGGACCAGACGAAGTTGCGTCAGAACCTCTTCAATCTGCTCAGTAACGCAGCCAAGTTCACCGAGGGGGGCCGCGTAACGCTGGCGATTCGACGCGAGAGGAGATCGGACGGCGACTGGCTGATATTCAGAGTATCCGACACCGGGATCGGGATGACGCCAAAGCAGCAAGAACGGCTCTTTGACGCTTTTACGCAGGCAGACGCCTCCACCACTCGCAACTATGGCGGGACGGGATTGGGCCTCAGCATAACCCGGAGTTTCTGCCGCATGATCGGAGGCGTTGTAACCGTCAAGAGCGAGTTCGGAAAAGGCTCGACCTTCACAATGGAGATTCCAGCCGAGTGCAACGAAGAACCTGGCGAGCAGAAACCCGCCGAGCCGCTGTCGTCGAGGCCGTCGGAACGGGCGGTTCTGATCATAGATGACGAGCCAGCCGCCCGAACTCTCATCGCCAAGGCCTTGGCAGAGGCGGGACTGGCATCGATCGAAGCAGCAAGCGGCGAGGAAGGCATAGCCGCAGCGCGAGCGCATCGCCCGGCCGCAATCATTCTCGACATCATCATGCCGCATCAGGACGGCTGGTCAGTGCTGCGCTCACTGAAAGGCGATAAGGAGCTCTGCGAGATTCCGGTAATCCTTGCGACGATACTTGCAGATCGCGAACTCGGCCTCTCACTCGGTGCGGTCGAATACCTCACCAAGCCGATCGACACCCGAAGGCTTATTCGAACGATAGAGGCTTGCGGCGGCGGCAACCGCGATGTGCTTGTTATTGACGACGATCAAGCCTCGCGCGACTTCCTTCGGCGTATCCTGATCAAGAAGGGTTGGCGGGTTCACGAGGCAAGCGATGGCTTGCGGGGCCTCAAGCTGATGAAGCGATTGCTGCCGCGTTTGGTCCTGCTTGACCTGCTGATGCCCGAAATGGACGGGTTCCAGACGCTGAACGAGATGCAGCAGGTGCCCGAACTGCAAAACATTCCGGTCGTCGTCGTAACTTCGAAGGATTTGTCGGCGGACGAACTCAAATGGCTTCGCGACAGGGCGGTCTCGGTTGTGACCAAGGGCGCAAACAGTCGGTCCCAGTTGGTCGAGGCCCTCGAGCGCCAGATCTTCCCACTTGAGTCGACGGGTGCCGGCAACGCCGATCGCGGAAGCGCCCCTATAGTTGAAGGAAGCCAAAGATGACGAGGATCCTTCTCGTAGAAGACAACGAATTGAACCGCGACATGCTCTCGCGACGGTTGTCGCGGCGTGGGTTCGAAGTCCTCATTGCGGAAAACGGACAATCGGGGGTGGAACTCACCGTTTCGGAAAGGCCCGATCTCATCCTCATGGATATGAGCTTGCCGGTCATGGACGGGTGGGAGGCGACGCGGCGGATCAAGGCCGATCCGGCCACCTCCGGGATCCCGATCATTGCGCTTTCTGCACACGCGATGGCCAGCGATCGCGAAATGGCGCTCGAGGCGGGCTGCGATGACTACGATAGTAAGCCGGTGGAACTGTCGCGACTTGTCCAGAAAATTGAACAATTGCTCGCCGCGAATGGATGAGGCTCGGGCGGACGGTATGAAAATATGACTGCCAAGAACAAGTTCCAACGGCATGCGATCGCCGTCCATCTGGCACAGCAGCTCGCCGGACCGGCGCGGGCAATCTCAGGACTTCAGGAGTTGCTGACCGAACAGGTGCAGGACCTCGGTCTGGTCCACATGACACCCGACCTACAGAAGGTCGGCGCCGCTGCTTGCGAACTGAATGGCCTGATCGACAGCCTGATCCACGGCAAAGCCGATAATGAGAACCGGGCAGGGGTCGAGATCGAGGCGAAACTGCGCCACGACTTGCGAACGCCGCTCAACGCGATCATCGGCTATTCCGAAATGATTCGTGAAGAAGCCGAAGAATTGCGCGAATACGCGCTGGAAGAGGATGTCACGGTGATGCTCGCCGCGGCGGCCGAGTTGTTGGCGCATGTCGATGCAATTGCCGGCCTCTCGCGCGCACCCGACAGCGAGGATCCGCGGACCACGGATCAGGCTGAGATCGATGCGGCAGGGCTCGAACGGGCACTGATCAAGGCAGAGCACGACGCAAGCCCAGGCCACGGGGGGCGCATACTTGTCGTCGACGACATCAGCAGCAACCGCGGTCTCCTCTCGCGCCGCTTGCAACGTGACGGTCATCAGGTAGTCACTGCCGAGTCCGGTCCATCAGCGCTGGCTCACCTGGCGGAACACGAGTTCGACCTGGTTCTTCTTGACCTCCTGATGCCGGACATGAACGGCATCGAGGTGCTCTCGCGATTGAAAGCGGAGCGCCGATGGCGGCATATCCCTGTCATCATGATATCGGGGTTGGACGAAGTGGACGCGGTGGTCCGCTGCATCGAGGCGGGGGCGGACGACTACTTGCCTAAACCTTTCAATCCGGTCCTGCTGCGCGCCCGGATCAACTCGAGTTTGGAAAAGAAACGTTGGCTCGACCGCGAGCACCAGTATCTTCAGCGGATCGAGGCGGAGAAGCGGCGGGCCGACTCGCTCCTCCATGCGATCCTGCCCGGTCAGATCGTGGCACGGCTGCAACGGGGCGAAGAGTTCATTGCCGACCGATTCGATGAAGTGACCATCCTTTTTGCCGATATTGTCGGTTTCTCGAGCATAGCGGCAAGGTTGCCGCCGGCGGACCTGATCAAGCGCCTCGATGGGCTATTCAGCACGTTCGATGTCTTGGCGGAGAAACATTCCGTGGAGAAAATCAAGACCATCGGAGACGCCTATATGGCTGCAGGCGGTGTTCCGGAACCGGCAGATGACCATGCCGACAGGATCGTGGCACTGGGGAAATCCATGCTGGACGCGTTGAAGCCCTTAGCGTGGGGCAACGATAGTTTTCGGATCCGCATTGGCGTGCACACGGGACCGGTGATCGCGGGCCTGATCGGCCGGCATCGATTCGTCTACGACGTCTGGGGCGAGACCGTGAATATTGCAAGCCGGCTCGAGTCTCAGGGCGTGGCCGACCGCATGCAGATTTCGGAGGCAACCAAGCAGGCCCTGCGTACCTCCTGGAAGCTCGAACCGCGCTGCAATGTAGAACTGGCAGGTGTCGGCAGGATTGAAACCTATCTCGTTCAACACTGAACAATGTCTGACTGCCTAAGGGAATTTCGCGAAGCGATGCTTGGGGTCGAAACGATTGCATGCAGCACAAGCGTTGTTTCTCGCCGGAGCATCGGCCGCCGCAGCCAACACAAGCTTGTTAGGCGCCGCAGCCTGGGCGCAGGCGGCCGAACCCTTCAAGCTTCCGCCGCTCGGCTACTCGAACAACGCATTGGAGCCGCACATCGACGCGACTACGATGATGATCCATCACGATCGTCATCACGCCGCTTACGTGAATGCCTGCAATCAACTCGTGCCACTTTGGCCTGAGCTCGCCAGCACGCCGATGGAGGCCATTCTGGCAGATTTGGGCAAGGTCCCGGAAGGCGTGCGCAGCGGCGTGCGCAACAATCTTGGGGGACATTGGAATCACACTCACTTCTGGGAGCTGATGACGCCGGGGGGACCCAACCAGCCCGGTGGCGACCTCAATGCCGCCATAAGCAGCACCTTCAGCAGCTATGCGGGCCTGACCGAAAAGCTCATGGCGGTTGGCCTTGACCGCTTTGGCTCCGGCTGGGTATGGCTTGTCGTGGACAAGGACAAGAAGCTTGAGATCGTCAGCATAACCAGGACACGCCGCTCGAGCTTGGGGCTCATCCAGTGATTGGCCTCGACGTCTGGGAGCACGCCTATTATCTCAAGTACCAGAACCGCTGCGCCGACTACCTCAAGGAATGGTGGAGCGTGGTGAACTGGGACAAGGCGCTCGCCAACTTCAAGAAGTCGATCGGCTGAGGGGGCCGCAGTTCGCAACACCTCATCCATCGCAATTTCGAGTTCGTGATGCTCGATCTCGATTTGTTGTCAGGCCGCTTTTCGACCATAGCAAAAGAACGCCTCCTCAATAGTGGGCCTTGCCATGCAGCGCACCGCCGACTCGAACCCCGAACATGTCTGCAAATTGTTGACGTATCCGACAGGACTCTGAGGCATAGCGAGGATTGCTATAGCTCATTTTTCATGGCATCATGAGTTATAGAAAGGCGCTCTATAACTCATGGTATGGAATTGGGAGCAGACTGACTGGCCGCATTTTACCTACGATAAGAAGGTATTGGAACCGCTGGAAAGCGAGTTCCTGTTGCGGTCGGGCGAGTTGCGGGGCGTCTTTCGTCATGTCGGTGCCGACGATCGCGACCAGATTCGCATCGACCTTATCAGCGAAGAAGCCTTGAAGACATCCGCGATTGAAGGGGAATACCTCAACCGCGAGAGTCTGCAATCATCCTTACGCCAGCAACTTGGCTGGGGGAGCGAGACCAGGCACATTCCGCCGGCCGAGCGCGGTATCGCTGAAATGATGGCCGATGTTTATTTGCATTTTTCCGATGCACTCTCGCATCCCACCCTCTACGCCTGGCACAAGATGGTGATGTCGGGTGAGCGGCGCATCGGGACCATCGGCAGCTACCGCCTGCACGCCGATGCCATGCAAATCGTTTCCAATCGGCTGGATAAGCCCAAACTCCATTTCGAAGCGCCACCGTCGGCCCGGGTGAAGACCGAAATGGACGCCTACGTGGCTTGGTTCAACGAAACTGCGCCCAAAGGCAAGATACCGATTCCGGCGTTGACGCGTGCCGGAATCGCGCACCTTTATTTCGAGAGCATTCACCCGTTCGAGGATGGCAACGGGCGCATAGGGCGTGCCCTCTGCGAAAAGGCACTGGCGCAAAGCCTGGGTGAGCCCAGTCTCATCGCTTTGGCGTACACGATTGAACGCCACCGCAAGCCCTACTACGGCAATCTGGAGGCCAGCAACAAAAACAAAGCGATTACGGCTTGGCTACTCTATTTCGCTAACACGATCCTTGAAGCGCAACGCGTAACGCTTGCCCGTGTCGAATTCTCGATCGCCAAGGCCAAGTTTTACGAACGCTACCGCGGTCACTTCAATGAGCGCCAGGAAAAGGTCATCACCCGGATGTTCCGCGAAGGTATAGATGGTTTCAAGGGCGGTCTCAGCGCCGAGAATTACATCGCCATCACTCAGGCATCCCGCGCGACAGCGACAAGAGATTTGCAGGACCTCGTTGCCAAGGGTGCACTGATTAGAACCGGCGAACGACGATACACACGTTACGCATTGAACACTCTTGCTGGCCGAGCGTAAACCACAACAGAGACAGAAGAAGCGGGCTGTCAAAGAGTCTGCCTGCCTGAGCATCGAGGGGTGGCTGGCTGCAATCTGACAGGAGATCCTCGAGGCCAAGACAATGGTAAGAGTCTGTTCGAACTGCCGCCGGCTACTACCGACCCCAGAGCACCCCGATGATCACACCCTAATTCGGCAGCGGCATGGTCGGCCTTCAAGGCCCTTGGCCGGGAAGTTGGTACCGCTAGTTGGAATCAGGCAACACCCGTTTCTGAACTGGATTTTGAAGCCGCGGATAAGCGGCTATGATGAGCGTGCCGAATGCAGGTAAGGTTGAGGAGGCCTCGAACAATCGGCATTAAAGGAGACTACGTCGATGACGAACGTTCGCGCCCTTGTCCTTGAACGCCAGCACGAACTCAAGCTGCGTGACATCGATCTGCCACAGACCGTGGGCCCGGGCGAAGTTCGCATCAAGATCCATACGGTGGGCGTCTGCGGCTCTGACGTGCATTACTACACGCATGGCCGCATCGGCCCGTTCGTGGTCGAAGCGCCGATGGTCTTGGGCCACGAAGCCGCCGGCACCGTCGTCGAAACAGGGGAAGGCGTCGAGCATCTAAAGGTCGGCGACCGCGTCTGCATGGAGCCGGGTATCCCCGATCCCAATTCGCGGGCGAGCCGGCTCGGCCTCTACAACATCGATCCGGCGGTCAGGTTCTGGGCAACGCCGCCGATCCACGGTGTGCTGACGCCCTATGTCGTCCACCCCGCCAACTACACTTTCAAACTGCCCGACAATGTCAGCTTCGCCGAAGGCGCCATGGTGGAGCCCTTCGCTGTCGGAATGCAGGCGGCTGCCAAAGCAAAGATCGCGCCGGGCGACACGGCGGTGGTGATTGGCGCAGGGCCGATCGGCACGATGGTGGCGATCGCGGCGCTCGCCGGCGGCTGCGCCCGCGCCGTTGTTGCAGATCTCGCCCAACCCAAGCTCGACATTGCCGGCGGCTATCAAGGCGTGATCCCGGTCAACGTCCGCGACAAGAACCTGGCGGCGGAGGTAAAGCGCCTGACCGATGGCTGGGGCGCCGACGTCGTGTTTGAATGCTCGGGCTCGTCCAAGGCATGGGAGACCCTGCTCGATCTGCCGCGGCCCGGTGGCGTGGTGGTGGTGGTCGGCCTGCCGGTGGCGCCGATCGCATTCGATGTCGCCACCGCCTCGACCAAGGAAGTCCGCATCGAAACGGTGTTCCGCTATGCCCACCAATATGAGCGGGCAATCGCGATGATGGGGTCGGGCCGGGTCGACCTAAAGCCACTCATTTCGGCGACCTTCCCCTTCGAAGATTCCATCACCGCCTTCGACCGCGCAGTCGAAGCACGGCCGGCGGACGTAAAGCTTCAGATCCGATTGCCGGATTAAGGCGAGTTCCAAAGCCCCCGGGCTGTCCTCCCGATCTCCTCAATGCGTTCCGTAGCTTCCTTGGGGTGCCAAAGTTGGCGGCCCCGAGCGCTTTTGATGCTGGTACACGGCATTTGCCGGCGGCCCTCCCTCCAAAAACAACCCCGTACCCGGCGATCACGGCATCCTCTGGGACCACGAGCAAATCCCCTGAGCCTGACGGAACCGACACTTGACAAATCGGCGGCCGTCCGACACGTTCTTAACAAAAGGCACAACAAACTTACAAAAGTTCAAGTTGGCACAATCTGGCCGATAGGGAGAAGGCCGATGCGTCTCTGTGACCGAGCGGAGATTTGCGCGTGAGCACGGTGACCGTGACCCGCGAAACGCCCAGATGGGCCCTGCCCCGGTTCATGACGGCCGAGCATCCATTCCCCTGGCTCGCGCCGATCACGGTTATGCTTCTCGTTTTCGGGATCTACCCCCTCGCCTATTCGGTCTGGCTGTCGTTTCACAAACGCAATGTCGTCTCCCGGCAGCTTGACTTCGCCGGGCTCCACCAATGGACGCGGGCCTTCTCGGATGCACGTATGTGGCATTCGCTGGAAACCACGCTGATCTACACCTTCGTCGCGCTTGCGGTTCAGCTTGCGCTCGGCATCCTCGTTGCCCTTCTGCTTGACACCGATCGCAAAGGTTACGGTGTGCTGCGGGCGCTGATGACACTGCCGCTGGTGGTGCCGCCTGCGGTGACCGGAATGATGTTCCTGCTGATGCAGGACGGCTCTTTCGGCGTCCTGTCGTTCTACCTCTATGCCCTCGACCTGATCTCGCCGGCACAGCCGATCCTGACGCAGCCCGGAACCGCATTGGCGGCGATCCTGCTGGCAGACATATGGCAATGGACGCCGTTCATGGTGCTCATCATCCTGGCAGGGCTCAGGGCGCTGCCGAAGGAACCTTTCGAAGCCGCCGCAATCGACGGCGCCAACGGCATCCAGACGTTCTTGCGGCTCACATTGCCGATGCTGCGCAAGGTGATAGCGGTCGCGGTGCTGATCCGCGGCGTCGATCTCTTTCGCATCTACGACTACGTTTACATCATCACCGCCGGCGGGCCGGGCACGGCCACCGAGACACTTTCATTCTACGCGGGTCGAATCTACTTCACCGGAGATTTTCCCTATGCCGCGACCCTGTCGCTGATCGTGCTCGTCGTCTTGATCGTCGTGTCGAACCTGTTCGTCAGGCTGTTCAAGGTGAGGTTCTGATGGAGTCGTCGCGCGCCCAAGCGATCGCCCGTGACGTGCTCGCCGTCCTGGTGGTGGCGATCTTCATGTTCCCGATCGCGTGGTGGGCGCTGTCGTCCATCAAACCCTATTCGGCGATTTTCGACCGCAGCGGACCGGTTTACACCGGTTTCACGCCAACGCCGGACAATTACCGCGTGACGCTGCTTGGCGTTTCGCGCGTCGACATCGGCATGGAACAGGGCGGCGAGGCGGCCGGGGTCATCAAGGGTGGCGCCAGCTCCTACGATTCCCGCCAGTCGTTGCTCGACAGCGCCATCATAGCCGTCGGATCGACGGCGCTGACGCTGCTGCTGGCCACCCTGGCCGCCTATTGCCTGTCGCGAATGCAGTTCAGCGGCCAGCAGTCCTTCCTGTTCTGGATACTCTCGCAGCGCTTCATGCCGCCAATCGCGATCGTCATTCCAATCGTTTTCATGTTCCGCGATCTCGGGTTGCGCGATACCTATACGGGGCTCATTCTCGTTCACAGCTTGATCAACCTGCCGCTGGCGGTTTTGCTTTTGAAGTCGTTCTTCGACGATGTTCCGCGCGAGGTTGATGAGGCGGCGCTGATTGACGGCGCGACGCGTTGGCAGACGTTCCGACGCGTCGTCCTTCCCATGGTCAAGGGCGGCATCGCTGCGACTGCCGTGCTGTGTTTCATCTTTTCGTGGACCGAGTTCCTGCTCTCACTGTTCCTGACAACGTCGATCCGCACGGTGCCGGTGAAGATCTCGACCTTTGTCACCTCGACCGCGACCGAGTGGGGCTACATCACAGCGCTCGGCACGTCCGCGATCATACCCAGCTTCATCTTTATCCTGCTGGTTCAACGGCATCTGGTCCGCGGCCTCACCCTCGGATCCCTGAAGGAGTGAGGCACAGACGAGAAGAACGACGACAAAAACGCAATGGAGGAACGATCATGAGCTTCAGTGAACACGACAAGAAGACATTCGTCGCCGATACCTGCAACGACTTTACGGCGCGCCGAATAACCAAACGCGACTTCATGAGGAAGATGGCGCTCGCCGGTGTCGGCTTTTCGGCCTTCGGGTCGGCCATGCTAGGAGGCGGCCGTACCAATCGGGGGATGCTGGGGCTCGGGGTTGAGGAAGCCCGCGCCCAGGACGCCGATATGCTGAAGTGGCTGGCCGACGTCGGCAAGCCTTATGCCGGCACCAAAATCCGCTACACTTCGGAAGCGACGCCGCCAACGATCGTGGCCAACCAGCTTGTCGCGGGTGAATTCACCAAGGCAACCGGCATTGAGGTGGAAGTCGAGATCGTGCCGCTGGAGCAGGTTCTCGCCAAGGCGACGCAAGACGTACAGGGCCAGCTTGGTACGTACGACGTCTACTATCTCGATCAGTCCTGGATGGCGACATTTGCACAGGATGTCGTCGATCCGCGCGAGTATTACGACCAGAACAAAGAACTGGCGATGCCCAACTTCGACTGGGACGATTTCTCCAAGCCGCTAGTCGACGGCATCGCCATGTACAACGGCAAACAGTGCGGAATTCCATTCGATATTCCGATCTTCATCCTGATGTACCGCAAGGATCTTTTCGACAAACACAACATTGCGCTGCCGACAGACCTCGACGCCTATCTCAAGGCCGTGCAGGCGCTCACAGAGGCAGAAAAAAGCAACGGCATCTTCGGCACAGCATGCCAGGCGAAGTCAGGCCATTATTCGCTGGAATGCGACTGGACCTTCGCATTGTGGGGCCATGGCGGTTCCATCTTCAACAAAGACAAGAAGTTTGTCGGCAATGACGAGCGCGGGGTGGCCGGGCTCAAATTCTATCAGGAGCTGGTCAAGAACTCGCCGCCCTCCGCGACGACTTGGACCTGGGACGGCCAGGGACAGGCACTGACACAGGGTCAGGCCGCCATGGCAATCACCTGGGGCGAAGATTTCCCCGGCTTCGACGCCAATGATTCCAAGGTCAAGGGCCTGTTCGAGGCCCTGCCCGCGCCCAAGGAAGTTCCTGGCCGTCGCGCCGCCGCAGATTGCGGCTTCAACGAAATCCCGGCCGTCGGTCACCAGGGTGGCTCGACGATCTCGCTGTCGCAATATTCCAAGAACAAGGAAGCAGCATGGCTGTTCATGCAGTGGGTCTGCTCGAAGGATGTGATGGCGCGGGTATCGACGCTCGGCGGCGGCGCCTCGCCGATGCGCAATTCCTCTTTTACAGATCCTCGGGTCAAGGCGAAGGCCGTTGTCGGCCCCGGAACGACACGTCATTTCGACGCGATCAAATACACGATCGACAATCAGATGGGATCGGAGCCGGACATGCCGATCTGGGCGGATCTGTCGAACAACGACATTCCGGTTGAGCTCGGCAAATTGCTTACGGGCCAAGACTATGGCGGCGACGCCAAGGCATGCCTGGATGCCATTGCCGGCATTGTCGACGGCAAAGTCAAGGATGCCGGTCTTTAGCGGGTAATCGGTGATTTGGGCGAAGGCGGTTTCGACCGCCCTCGCCCGTTGGCAACGTGGCGGCAATGGTTCCTGATCTCGTCATCGGCATTGATTCCTCGACCTCGGCAACCAAGGCGATCGCCTGGGACCGCAATGGTCTGGCCGTGGCCGAAGGTCGTGCACCGCTTGCAATGTCCAATCCGCGTTCGGGCTATTTCGAGCAGGATCCGGCCGAATGGTGGGCCTCGACGGTCACGGCGCTTCGTGCTGTCGCGGCAACAGTTTCGCCGGCACGCATTGCCGCCCTTGCGATTGCCAACCAACGCGAGAGCTTCGGCCTTTTCGACGAGCAGGGCCAGGCGGTCGGGCCTGCAACGCTCTGGCTCGATGAGCGCGCCCGGGGGAAAGCACGGCGCTTCGGCGAGAGTTTCGGCGCGGCACGCGTCCACGCAATATCCGGCAAGCCGCTGGACGTCATTCCTTGCCTTTACCGCATGATCTGGTTTCGCGAGGAAGAGCCCGAGATTTTTGCCCGCGTGGAGCGGATGGCCGAAGTCCATGGCTATCTGGTCTTTCGCTTGAGCGGCCGGTGGGTGACATCCACCGCATCCGCCGACCCGATGGGCATACTCGATATGCGAGCCATGGACTGGTCGAACGAAATACTGAACGCGGCAGGCGTCCCCCGGCGCATGATGCCGGACCTGGCGCGGCCCGGCACCGTTCTGGGTCAACTGACTTCGGAAGCGGCCATTTCGACGGGCCTGCGCGAGGGCACGCCGATCGTCGCAGGCGGCGGCGATGGTCAATGCGCCGGCACGGGCGCTGGTGTGTTGCAGCCGCGATGCGCCTACATCAACCTCGGCACGGCGGTCGTCTCCGGCAGCTTCGGCACGGCCTACGTCCACGACCAGGCCTTCCGCACCGAGACGGCGGTCGCCGATGACGGCTATATCTACGAGACGTGCCTTCGCGCCGGCACTTTTCTTGTCGACTGGATGGCGCGCGAAATGCTTGGCGTCGATCTGCATGGCGCAAATGATGCCCTGGAGGCGCTCGAGGCCGAAGCCGCTGCCAGCCCGATCGGCGCAGGCGGCATAATGCTCCTGCCCTACTGGCAGGGTGTCATGGACCCACACTGGGATAGTGCGGCCCGTGGTGTGATTGCCGGGCTTTCGGGCTCGAGCCGCCGCGGCGACATCTATCGCGCCGTGCTGGAAGGCATAGCGCTGCATCAGGCCGCGACAAGTCAGCGGGCCGCTGCGGCTGCCGCCCAGACTATCGACCAGTTCATAGCGATCGGCGGAGGAGCGAAGTCCGACCTGTGGATGCAGATTCTGGCGGATGCGCTCGATCGTCCCGTAAAACGTTCGACGACGGTGGAAGCCTCCTCGCTTGGCGCGGCGATGGCGGCGGCAAAGGGCGTGGGCTGGTTTTCCGCCATCGCCGAAGCGTCGCTGGCAATGGCCAGCGAGCCGGCCAGAGCCTTCGAACCGGACACGAAACGGGCCGCGCTCTACGCCGAGCTTCGTGCGATCCATGCCGATCTTTGGCCTACGCTTTCAGCCTGGAACCAGCGCCTCGCGGCCTTCATGCAGGCCGATCATGGCTAAAGCGACCAACTGGAACGCGTTGATCGAGGACGTCGTCGCAGGACGCTGGACAGATCCCAAGACAGGCGCAGCTGCGGTCCTGCCGTTCCAGACAATCGAATTGCTGGAGACGACGGCGGGCCGCGAGGCGGATCTCGTTGCGCCGCTGAAGCTAGGCGGCCGCATCGCCGTGGTCTCCGATGTCAACACCGTCGATGTAATGGGCGGGCGCGTCGCGAGGGCGCTGCGTGCCATCGCCGGCATCGACGAAATCGTGTTGCCTGACGGCCTCGACTGCGATGAGGCAACGATCCAGATGGTCAGGCAGAGGACGCGTCATGCCGACGGTGTCGTGGCCGTCGGATCCGGTGTCCTCAATGACAGTTGCAAGCATGCAACCTTCCTCGATGAGCGGCCCTATGCCGTCTTCGGTACGGCCGCCTCAATGAATGGCTACGGCGCCTCGACAGCATCGGTGACCTTGGCCTCCGGGCTCAAGATCTCGCTGCCCTCGCATGCTCCGCGGGGCATATTCCTGGACCTTGGCGTGTCGGCCGCAGCACCCGCCTGGCTCAGCGCCGCCGGCCTTGGCGATAGCCTCTGCCGCTCCACGGCCCAGATCGACTGGTGGACTTCACATCGGCTGTTCGACACCTACTATTCCGAGGTGCCTTACCTGCTGCAGGCGGGCGACGAGGGGCCGATGCTGGCCCACGCGCCTGGCCTTGCCAGGCATGACATCACCGCCGTCGGGCATCTCCAGCGCGTCTTGACGCTGTGCTCGATGGGTGTGTGCTTTGCCGGCGTTTCCCATCCCGGGTCGATGGGAGAGCACCAGATTTCCCATTGGGTCGACATGTTCGCGCAAGACCATCATCCCGGCACCACGCACGGCCAGCAGGTCGGGGTTGCCTCGCTGGTCATGGCGCGTCTGCAAGCGCGGCTGCTCGACATGGATGAACCGCCGCAGGCAAAGCCGACCGTCATCGACGAGGCGGCGATGCTGGCCCGCTATGGGGCGCAGCTCGGACCACTTTGCATTGCCGAGATGAGGAAGACGGCACTCGACGCCAGCCAGACGGAAAGCTTCAACCGCAGGCTTGCGGAAATCTGGCCGGCCCTGCGCCAGGAGGTTCGGCCGATGGCTATGCCGGTCGCCCGCATGGAGGCGGCGCTCAAGGCTGCCGGGGGGCCGGTCACCGGCGCGGACCTGGGCCTGCCACGCGCGCTTTGGCACGATGCCATCCGCTATTCGCGGGAAATCCGCGGCCGATGGTCCTTTGTCAATCTGGCCGCCGATGCGGGGTTGCTAGAAGAGTTTCTGGAGAACGAATGGTGAGACCGCATCCGATCGCCAATGGCTAGCACGGCGAAAGTGGAATCCACAGGCAAGGGCAATCGAAGGGTAGTAATTAATGGCGTCTGTCACCATCAGTAACATAAAGAAGGACTATGGCGCCCTCTCGATTATCGATGGACTCGATCTCTCGATCGAGGATGGCCAGTTCGTCGTTCTGTTGGGGCCGTCAGGCTGCGGCAAGTCCACGCTGTTGCGCATGATAGCCGGTCTCGAGCCGATCACGTCCGGTGAGATCGCCATAGGCGACAGGGTCGTCAACACGCTCCATCCCAAAGACCGCAACATCGCGATGGTCTTCCAGAATTACGCGCTTTATGCGCACATGACCGTCTTCGACAACATGGCCTTTTCCATGCAGTTGAAGAAGCGCCCAACCGAAGAAATCAAACAGAAGGTCGGGTGGGCGGCCTCGATCCTCAACCTGACACCCTATCTGGAACGGTATCCGCGCCAGCTTTCGGGCGGCCAGCGGCAGCGCGTTGCCATGGGCCGCGCCATCGTGCGGGACCCAACTGTGTTCCTGTTCGACGAGCCGCTGTCCAATCTCGACGCCAAGCTGCGCGTGCAGATGCGCACCGAAATCAAGGAGCTCCATCAGCGGCTGAAGACCACCACTGTCTATGTCACGCATGACCAGATCGAGGCAATGACCATGGCCGATGTCATCGTCATCATGCGCGACGGCCATATCGAGCAGATCGGGCGCCCGCTCGATGTCTACGATCGCCCGTCAAACCTGTTTGTCGCCTCTTTCATCGGCTCGCCCGCAATGAACATGTTCCATGGCGAGGTGGCTTCCGAGCGCGATGCCTGGGTGGTGCGGACCGACGAGCTATCCCTCCCGCTCCCGCCAGGAGCTGCGGTCCGGCCCGGCCAAAAGGTGATCTACGGCATTCGCCCCGAACATCTTCGACCAGTGGCAGACGGGCGCGGCATCCCGGCAAGGATTACGGTTGTCGAGCCGACCGGCCCCGAAATCCACATCTTTGCCAGCATGGGCAACACCCCGATCTGCTCGGTGCTACATGACCGCATGGAGCCCTCTCCTGGAGCTGTGATCGATCTGGAGCCGACGCCTGAGCGAATCCACCTGTTCGACGAAGATAGCGGCGAGCGGCTGGACAAGGGAAAAAGCTGAATGGCGCGGATCATCATCCTCGGCGCCGGCGTCATGGGCTCTGCCATGACGCTTCCGGCCGCTCATGCCGGTAACCACATCACTCTTGTCGGCACCCATCTCGACGAGGAGATCGTCGGCTCTGTGGCCGATACAGGTCGTCACCCTCGCCTCAACATCACTCTGCCTGACGCGGTGACCGCCTGTTCCTGGACCGAATTCGGGGCGGCGATGAACGATGGACCCGATCTGCTTGTACTCGGCGTCTCGTCGGCCGGCATTCCCTGGGCGATCGAGCGCATTGCAGAAAGCATCAAGTCGCCCGTGCCGATCCTGATGATTACGAAAGGACTTGCGGCAAGCGACGAAGGCATCGAAATCCTGCCACATCTGCTTGCCCGCGAGATCGAGCAACGCACTGGCTTGTCTGTCCCGGTGATGGCCGTCGGCGGACCGTGCATTGCCGGCGAACTGGCCGCACAGCGCGACACCTCTGTGATCGTGGCCGGGCATGATCCCGACCAGGTGGCCGCGGCGTCCCGCATTCTGCGCGCGCCCTTCTATCATGCGCGATCGTCATCCGATCTCGTCGGCGTCGAGATCTGCGCTGCTTTCAAGAATTTCTACACGCTCGCCGTTGGGGCTCCGGTTGGGCTGCTCGAGCGCGACGGCAAGGCGCCCAACGGCGCGCTCATGCACAATCTTGCCTCGTCGTTATTCTCGCAGTCCCTCGCCGAGATGGCGATTCTGGTCGAAGCTCTGGGTGGAAAAATCGAAACGGTGCTGGGGCTGGCCGGCTCCGGCGATCTTTATGTGACCTGCCAGGCGGGCCGTAATGGTCGCATGGGGCGCCTGCTCGGCCGCGGCCTGCCCTATTCCGTGGCGAAGCGCGAACATATGAGTTCGGACACGGTCGAGGGCGCGCAACTGGCGCTGGACCTTGGTCCGACTTTGAAGAATATGATGGCCGGGGGTGTACTTCCGCACGATCGCCTGCCGCTGACGAGAGCCATCATCGACGCAATTTGCCATGATGCTCCGCTGGTTTTGTCCTTCGACCGCTATCATCGAGGCTAGCGGAGCCGGGAAACTCGATTGATGCCTCATATCGATGAGCGCAAGGCTCCACCGAGCCCGCTCTGGACCCGCTGCCGCGGAGTGGACAGGATGATCTGATGGAGAAACCCGCACGAAAGAAGCGCGACGGCCGCCAAGCCGTAACGAGTTCCGTCACGGCCGATCGCGAGGAAGGGCTGCTCGTGCGCGCCGCCTGGCTTGCTTATGTCGGTGACCTGACGCAAGCGCAAATCGCCAAGTCTCTTGGCCTGACACGCCTTCGCGTCAACCGGATGCTGGCGCATGCCCGCCAGCGGGGGATCGTCCAGATTCGCATCAATTCCAAGGTGGCGAACTGCATCGAGCTGGAGCACCGGCTGCGGGACGCCTATGGTGTCTCCGACCCAATCGTGGTTCCGACACCGCCCGATCCTGCCCTGGTGCCACAGGTCATTGCAGCCGCTGCCGGTGAAGCCCTGTCGCATAGAATCCGTGATGGGATATCGGTGGGCGTGGGATGGGGACGGACGCTCCAGCTTAGTCTGCGCTCAGTGACCGTACGCCCGGTCAGAGGGATGTCGGTCGTTTCCCTGCTTGGCGGGCTCACGCGTGGATCGGCGATCAACATCTACGAGATCGCTTCGCGGCTCGCGGCGCTTTTCGATGCGGAATGCTTCTACATCGCGGCACCGGTGTTCACGGACACCGAAGCCACGCGCGACCTGCTTATGCGCCAGTCTATTCTGGAAGACGCCTTCACTCATGCCCGCGACGTTGACGCCGCTTTCGTTTCGGTGGGCGCGGTGCACAAGGACGCCACCATCTTTCGGATCGGACTGGTAGGAGACGATGATCTCAGATCGCTCCGCGAAGCCGGAGCGGTCGGCGATATTTGCGGCCACTGGATCGGCGCCGACGGACATCTCGTCGATCACCCGCTAAACAGTCGCGTCATCGGCCTCGCCCCCGAACATCTGCGCGACGTCGACACTGTGATCCTGCCCTCCGGCGGCCTCGACAAGGTTCCGGTGCTGCGCGCGGTGTTGCGTCTGGGAGTCGTCGATGTGCTGATCACCGACGAGAAAACCGCTGAGGCAATCCTTGCGGAAAAGCCGTAGCGCAGACTGACCTCTACCAGCAGAGTTGGCTCGCGAGTGATCGCTTCTCCACGTCACAGAACCTCGTGGATTTCCTCGATCGAAGTCTCGCCGATCCGCTTGTCGAGAACGATCTCTCCGCGCGCCATGGCCACGACCCGGTCACAGCATTCGAAAACATGATGCATGTTGTGGCTGATGAAGACGCTGGTGATGTTCTGGGCCTTGAGGGCGCGAACGAAGCCGATCACCTTTCGCGTCTCCTTCACCGAGAGATGATTGGTCGGCTCGTCGAGGATCATGACTTTCGACTTGAAGTGCATGGCCCTGGCGATCGCCACGCCTTGGCGCTGGCCGCCCGACAGTTCGCCGACAAGCGCGTCGGGCGACCTCAGATGCAGATCGACGTCGGCGATCGCCTTGACGCTTTCGTCACGCATGCGCTTCTGGTCCAGGATGCCGATGCCGAAAACCGAGCCCTTCACCGGCTCGCGTCCGATGAAAACGTTGCGGGCAATGGTCATGGTCGGGACCATGGAATTGTACTGGTAGATCGTCTCTATGCCGCGATCCATGGCGTCGCGCGGGTTCGAGAATCGGACCGGTTCACCGTCGATCCTGATCTCGCCGCCATCGGGCTTTTGGGTGCCTGACAGGATATTGATCAGCGTCGATTTGCCGGCGCCGTTGTCGCCGACGAGGCCCAGTGCCTCATCGGGGTAGATGTCCAGCGTGACGTTCTTCAAGGCATGGACGCCGGAATACCATTTCTGGAGTCCCTTGATCGCGATGATGGGTGCCGCCATGATCAGGTCTCCACCTTCATTGCCCTGCCCCGCTTTCGAAGCCAGGCATTCATGACGACCGCGAAGATAGTCAGGAAGCCGATTGCCATCTTGAACCAGTTGGCGTCCACCTGGCTCAGTACCAGTCCGTTGTCGATAACGCGGATCAGGGCAGCCCCGATGATGCCGCCGAAGATGGTGCCGATGCCGCCAGCCAGCGAGGCGCCACCTATGACGGCAGCCGACACGGCCTGCAACTCCAGCCCCTCGCCGATCGAGGGCAGCGGCGCGCCGAGGCGCATCACCTGAATGGTGCCGGCAAAGCCGGCGAGCACCGAACAGATCATGAAGCAGACGACCTTCACCCGGGCCGTCGGGATGCCCATCGATTGCGCGGCGGGCAGAAAGCCGCCGGTGGCGCGCACCCAGTTGCCGAAATTCGTGCGCGACAGCAGCACCGTCACCAGGATTGCCACGGCGACAAACCAGAAGAACGACATGCGAAAGAGGTCGCCCGGCCCGACATAGATCGTAAACAGCCATTTGGGCAGAGCGTTGGCTGGGATGACAGGAGGGAAGCCACCGGAGATTACCACCGTCAGCGAACGCGCGATGAACAGCATGCCAAGCGTGGTGATGAAGCTTGGTATCGCGAAACGAATCGTTATGAACCCGTTGAAGAAGCCGATCAGGGCGGCGATCGCGAGGCCGGCGGCAAAGGCCGGCGCGAACGGCACGCCGGCCGCCAGCATCACCGCCATGGTCATCGGCGTCAGCGCAAAGACCGAGCCCACTGAAAGATCAAACTCGCCGCATATCATCAGCAGGGTCACGCCGATCGCGACCAGCCCCATTTCGGGCAGCAGCCCAAGCATTCCGCGCACGTTCTGTGTGTTCAGAAATACGCCGTTCGAGCGGATCTGAAAGACGAGGAGGAGAAGGAGCAGGAACACGACCGCCGCAAGCTCCGGCTTCTCCAGGTAAATCTTCATCAAGCGCCTCATCATTCGCTCCGGCTTGAGATTGGTTGCGCTGGCTTGCCGCGTCGGCAAGGGGATGGCGGCAGTCTGTCTTCTGCCGTCCCCTTGACGGGGAGATGCCGTGGCAGGATGAGGGGCGGAGCTAAAACGCCCAAAGGCCACGCGGCCTGCCCCTCACCCTTGCCTCTCCGCGTAAAGAACGAGGAGAGGACGCCGGTTCGCGCCTACCGCACGCCTTTTGCGGCCAGTTCCTTGAGCTTCGGCACGTCTTCCTTGACGATGATGCCCTTGCCAGTGTCGATGTCTGCCGGCAGCAGACCGACGTTCTTGGCGAGATAGGCTTCCATCACCGGCATGAAGCCCTGCATGTAGGGCTGCTGGTCGACCTGGACCTGAATATAACCCGCTTCCATCTGTTGCAGGACTTCCGAGACGATGTCGAAGCCGCCCATCAGCACCTTGCCCGGCTCGATGCCGCGATCGATCAGGACCTGGGCGACGTAGGCGTGCCAAAGGCCAGTGTCGAAATACACTGTGGTGTCCGGGTGGGCAGACAGATAGGCGCCAACACGATCGGCGACGACGGCGCCATCTGTGCCGGTGTCGAGCCGTTCAATGACCACTTCGCGTCCGGCATTCGCGGCCTTGTATTCCTCAAGGAATTTCATGACGCCGGCAGCGCGCTGTTCCGACCAGTTCTGACCGGGCGCGGAGACGCCGACGAGCGCCCTGATCTTGCCTTCCTTGGGGAAGAACTCGGACATCTTCTTGCCGAGTTCGTAGCCGGCGGGAATGAAGCCCTGGCCGATGAAAGCCTGGCGGGCATTGCCGGCTGCACCCTCGGTGTCGTCGACGTTGGACGCGATGACGGTGACGCCGGCAGCGCGGGCGTCGGCGATGATCTGGTCGAAGGCATTGTTGTCGACGATCGAGGTGATCAGCGCGTCCGGTTTTGCCGCGAGTGCCGCCTGCATGTTGGCCGATTGTTGCTCGATCGAGCCTTCGGTCTGGGTAAAGACCATCTGGCAATTGGCCTGGATCTTGGCGCAGGCGTCGTCAAACCCCTTCTTCACCGCCTGCCAGAACGGGTTCGACGCCGACGAATGATGCGTGAAGACGATGTTCATCGGCTCCTGCGCGCGTGAGCCGATTGCCGAGCCTCCAGCCAGTACTGCTCCCAAGGCTGCCGAGATAAGTAGCTTCTTCATGGTTCTCCTCCTCCGTAGAAAGCTGCTTCAGGTTCATTTTCAGAGAGTCGATGCCTCAGTCACCCGTCGAAGCGCCGTGAAGGCGCGATCGATCTCCGGGTTCAGTTCCATGCCGAGGCCCGGTCCGGGAGGCACGGTGATCATGCCGTTCTTCACCTCCGGCAAAGCGGTCACAAGGTCGCGGTACCAGGTCTTGTAAAAGGCCCTGACACTCTCCTGGACAAGTGCGTTCGGCGCATTCAGCGACAGGTGGGTCGATGCGCCGAGCACCACTGGACCGGTGCAGTCGTGTGGCGCGACCGGGAGGTGCCATGCCTCAGCCATGGCAGCGATCTTGCGCGCTTCCGAGAGCCCGCCGCACCAGCTGATATCGAGCATGATGACACCGGCCGCTCCGGTTTCGAGAAGGTCGCGGAAGGCCCACCGGGAACCGAGCGTCTCCGAAGCCGATATCGGCGCCAGCGAAGCCTCGGCATAGCGTTTCAGGCTGGACAGGCTGTCCATCCTGATCGGATCTTCGTGCCAGAAGGTCTTGTAGGGGGCAAGCTCGCGAGCGATCTGCATGGCCGGCAGCAGCTGCCACATTGAATGGAATTCAACCATGATGTCCATCTTGTCGCCGACCGCATTGCGGATTTTCTCGAATGGCGCCAACGCGGAATTCAAGTCGGGCTGCGATATGTACAGGCCGCGTGTTTTCTCGGCCGCCATGTCGAAGGGCCAGATCTTCATGGCCGTGATGCCTTCCTCCAACAACGAATGCGACAGTTCGTCGGCGCGGTGAAGGAAGCCGTTCAGATCATCATAGGCGTCGCCGGGCTTATCGAGCCCATAATTGGCCGTCGTCTGGCCGATGGCCTTCTTGATGTATTCGGTTCCGGCACAGGTGTTGTAGGTCCTGATCTCGTGCCGGGTGAAGCCGCCGAGGAGCTGTGCGATCGGTTGACCCGTGGCCTTTCCGAACAGATCCCAAAGCGCGATATCGAAAGCGGAGTTGCCCCTGACTTCCGCGCCCGTCGATCGGAAACCGAGATAGCCGACGAGGTCGGCGGCAAGCAGGTCGATCTGCAACGGGTCGCGCCCGATCACGCATGGCGCGACGTATTCGTGCAGATAGGTCTCGACGGTTTCGGCCATGAAGAAGGTCTCGCCCAGCCCGACGAGGCCTTCGTCCGTGTGAACCAGAACCCAGAGAAGGTTCGGCCGCTCCTTGAGCCGTAGCGTTTCCAGTTTCGTGATCTTCATTGCGTCCCCGCTCCTCAGGCGATGCCGGCCGCCAGCAGGGCCTTGACGCTCTCGTCAAAATGCCTCGCCATCAGGTCACGAGCAGACTGGGGATCACCGGTCTCGATTGCTTCGGCGAGATCGATATGGATCTGGATCATCTCCAACTGCTCGGCATCCGAAGGGCGGGTCCGCCAGCCGATCGGCCAGGTCTGGCGCGATACGCGCTCGAACGCGCCGACGATGAGGCTGAAAATCGGATTCTTCGCAGCCTTGGCGATTTCGTGGTGAAAGGCGAGATCGTGTTCCATGACCTGTTCCGGCTGCTGGACATTCTCGCGCATGGCGAGCGCGTGCGTCCTGATCCTTTCCACTTCGTCAGCTGTTCTGCGCAAGGCCGCCAGCATGGCGGTGCGGGTCTCAATCGTGCGGCGCACGTCGTAGATTTGCTGCACCGTGATCTGCTCGGTGTGGACGCCATGCTCGATCACCAGTGACATGGCGCCATAATCCAGCTCGGCGACGGTCGCCCGTCTGCCTGCCCTCAGGTCGATAAGCCGCATGGCGGCGAGCGAGCTGAAGGCCTCGCGAACCACGGTACGCGAGACGCTCAATTGTCTCGAAAGCGCGGCCTCGCTGGGCAGCCGGTCGCCCGGCCCGAGCTCATGCGCGCGGATATGGCGCGTGATCTCGCCGATCGTATTGCTGACCAGGCTCGCTGCGTCGGAATGTTTTGCGGATACGGCCGTGCTCACGCAATCTCCAGCTCAGGAGTGGGCAAACCTGTCTGGCAGGTTGTCCGGATGTGTTGATAGTACCTAGGAAAGCTGTATGTCAATCGAGTCGTCGACGGAGAACCCTAGGCATCATCGCCGGGGACCAGAGGCTTGCATGACCGATGCTTTTGACGCGACCGGCGCCGGTCGGCCGGGGTGCGGGAGCCTGCGTGATCGAACAGCGATCATCGCGCTTGGGTACGGCAGACATTCTCGTCGTGAACACCGACGGGCGGCCGACCATGCCGCCCGAAAATATCTCGGCGGACGATTCACTGATATTTCGATCGACGCATCCCATATGAGCGGAAAGAGTGTCACTTGAGGACTTGCCTATGCTGATTTCGCGTTGGGGACGGTTTGCAGTTTTGTTTGCGGGGTTGTTCCTGGCATTTTCCATGGTCGCTATGGATCACGCCGATGCGCGCCGTGGCGGCAGCTTCGGCAGTCGCGGCATGCGCACTTTCCAGCCGGTCTCGCCGACCAGAGTTGCGCCGCAACCGGCCGCACCGGTCGAGCGCTCGATGACGCCGAATGCCTCAACGAACAATGCGGCCCGTCAGCCGCAGGCATTCCAGCGCCCGGGCTTCTTCAACGGCCTCGGCGGATCGATGATGCGGGGGCTGCTTCTCGGCGGTTTGATCGGCGTTCTTCTGGGCCATGGGTTCGGCGGCTTGGCCGGCATGTTGGGTCTTTTGCTCCAAGTACTGCTGATCGGCGGCGCGATCATGCTGGCGATCCGGTTTTTCCGCTCGCAGGCGGCGCAAAACCCGGCGCCAGCTATGGCCGGTGCCCCGCGGGGTACGGGGACCTTTAGGCGCAACGCAGCAGCCCGGCCTGACCCGAGCAACACCACAGCGTTCCCCATTCCAGGTATTGGGTCAGGATATGGCGGAACGAACCAAGACAATGCTTCCGATGAGATCACACTCACCCAAACCGATCTCGACACGTTCCAACAGCGACTGACGGAAGTTCAGGAGGCATTCGGGCGCGAGGACCATGCTGCATTGCGCCGCCTGGCGACGCCGGAAATGGTGTCCTATCTGTCCGAGGAACTTGCCGACAATGCCAAAAAGGGCGTCAGGAACGACGTATCAGACGTAAGCCTGCTGGAGGCCGATATTGCGGAAAGTTGGCGGGAGAGTGATCGCGACTACGCGACGGCTGCTTTGCGCTATGAGTCTCGCGACGTGACCCGCGATCGCATCAGCGGCAAGATCGTTGAGGGCCAGGCCGATCGGCCGACGCAGACAACCGAACTGTGGACCTTCATGCGCCAGAACGGCGGGGACTGGAAGCTCGCCGCGATCCAGCAGCCTAGCTGATGTGCTTGCCAGCGCGATCAGAGTGGTCAGTTTTGGGAGCCGTTTGACACCTCGTCTTTCAGCTCCGCCTCGAAGTCGGGAACGCCAAATCGATCGGCTATGGGGCTTGCGAGGGTCTGGCAATTGTCATGCAGATGCATTACACTGACTATCACCGAAGGAGACTGCCATGGCCTCGAACGCACTGGTCCAGACCCGAATTGACGCCGAAGTGAAGGAACGCGCCACGGCGGTTTTGGAAAACATGGGACTGACGGTATCGGATGCCGTCCGTATCCTCTTAACCCGCACAGCGAACGAGGGCACGTTGCCGCTCGAGCTTGTCAGCAACAGCAACGCCCATGATGCCTGGTTCCGCGCGAAAGTTCTGCAGGCCCTTGATGACACCCGGCCGGACGTCGATGACGCTGACGCCGAAGCTCATTTTGCTGGACGGCGAGCCGCAGCGCTTCGCAAAGCCGAGGCGGGCGAGCTTTGAGGCTCGTTTGGGCGCGGTTTGCGCTCTTCGATCGCGAGGACATCTTCACGCATATCGAGGCCGAAAATCCGAGAGCGGCGGTTCAAATCGACCACCACATCGTCCTTACGGCTCGCCGTCTAATAGACTTTCCGGAAAGCGGGCGACCCGGCCGGGTCGCCGGCACGCGCGAACTCGTGGTCCCTCGCACGCCCTATATTGCAGCTTGCGTGGTGACGGCCGGCACGGTTCGCATCCTTCGCGTCCTACATGGCGCTCAGATGTGGCCGGACGAGATAGCCACGGAGTAGTCTCTTCCTCTTCCGAACGAGGACGTCGGGCACACTTTCCAGCGCTGCTCTCTCGAGGGTTATGCATGTGACTACGGATCCTCCAGCAGAAATCTGACGTTTGAATGCCAGCCAGGCCTCGAGCGCTCCTTCAATCGCCGCATACGTAAAATCATTTGCCGCATTCTATGCGGCAAATAGCGCAGCTTAACACCGCACGGTCGCGGCTTCCAATTCCTTCACTATGAGCTCTCCTCCTTGAATGCCTCCTATTTTGACGCTATGTCCCGTCAGGATATGAGGCATTTGCGCTTGGGATTGACAATGGCACTGGCCCAGTACTCCGACGATGGCTTCTTTGCTCCGCGCAAGATTGCCGACGCCTTTCGCACGACGAGCGAGGAAGTCGCCCGGACTGCCGGGCTGGGCAAGGACGCCGTTCAGCGCAAGGAGCGGGTCCGGTCGGACAAGACGCAGCGCCGCCTGCGTGAGATGGTCGAGGTGATCAACAAGGTCGAGCCGCGCTTCGGTTCAACCCTGATCGCCTATGCCTGGTATCGATCGGAGCCGCTACCGGGGTTTTCGGGCCAGACCGCGATGCAACTGGTTCGCAGTGGCCGTGCGGACGAGGTGCTTGATTACATCGATGCGGTTGATGCCGGCGTCCACGCCTGACCGGTTCGATGCTCTACCGCGGTGCGCTCTATCGTGCCCTCAATCCGAACTATGCGCGAGAACCGCTCTCGGGCCGCGGCGCCGAACTCTATGGAGGACGATTCAATCCGAACGGCGTGGCAGCGCTCTATTCCTCGCTGTCCGTAGTGACGGCGCTGAGGGAAGCCAATCAGGTGGGCAGCCTGCAGCCGACCACCCTCGTCGCCTACGACGCACACATTGAGGACATATTTGACAGCCGGGACGAGGACGCCCTGAAAGCTGAGGGAATGAATCCCGCTGTCCTTTCCGATACGACCTGGCGCGAGCAGATGAACGTTTCTGGAGAGGCGATGACCCAGACCTTTGCCCGGCGCCTGATGGCCAACGGGTTCAATGCGCTGTTGGTCAAAAGCTTCGCGCCCGGCGCGACCGACAACGACTTGAATCTCGTGCTCTGGCGGTGGAGCGACAGAGCCCCCTCGCGCCTCACCTTGATTGACGATGAAAATCGGCTTTCGCGCTGACGCCGGCTTTGTGTCGAGATGCGGCGCCAGGTGACACGATCTGGCCGACACGATCTGGCCGAGATGACGAGAAATATTGCCGGACAGAGGACCAGGCATGCAAAAGGGAAGAACAGCCCCTGCCCTGCTTACCCGGCATTCCAGAGGCTTCAGAACTCTTGCCGGCGAGCGAGAGCGGGTGCCGCAATGCTGCACCTCTGGCGAACCAGCAGCATCCATAATTCTCGGCAAGCCAGAGCAGCTCTTCAGTCAGAGATGCGGTTGCGAAACGCCTGCGCCAGTCGGGCAACCTTGCTCCAGCTGATCAGCGGCCTGATCCGGTCTCATGAATCACTGCGTCAAGATCGATGTCTACACCGGATTGCTCCGAAAGACGCCGATAGAAGGCCGAAGCAGGCTCACGACCGGCCTCTCGGAACTCGTAGTATTCGAGCGCGCGCTCGACCACGTCCACCATGGTGCGGTTTTGACGCCGAGCAAGCCGGCGCGCAAGATCACGAGCCTTGCCGCTGCGGACTGAGAGCTGTGGATCGGCCATATCGGATTCCTTCGCGGCATTACCTAGACCCACTTCGCATACTAGCAAAGATGGGTGGTGTTGGCTTGCTGCCGCATGAGCGATTTACGCCACAGCTGACGAAAGGAGCCGCCCATAATTTCGCGCTCTTATTCGAAGGAATAGGTAAACCCTTGGGCTGACGCGCCAACCGTCACCTTCGTCATCTTTTCACCAGCGAGCGACCGGTTCAGCACGCCGCGGCTCAACTCGGGGAGGAGCGTGTTGGTCAGAATTGCGTCAATCATCCTGCCGCCCGATTCGATTTCCGTGCAGCGGGCCTTGACCAGATCCATGACACCATCGCCGATGACCAATTCAGCATCGTTGGTTGCGCGCAGCCGGCGAGCAATCTTGGCGAACTGGTGACGAGTGATGGCTTCAATCATCGAATCCGAAAGCGGAAAGTAAGGGATGGTCACCACCCGGCCCAGAAAGGCCGCAGGAAAGACCTTCAGCAGCGGGCTGCGCAACGCGGTGTCCAATTCGTCGAGCCCTGCCCGTTCCGCCCCGTTCCTTGTCCGGGCCATGATCACTTCGGAGCCGACATTAGACGTGAGCAGGATCAGCGTGTTCTTGAAATCGATCCGTCGACCTTCACTGTCGTCCATCATCCCTTTGTCAAAGACCTGGAAGAAGATTTCGTGCACGTCCGGATGCGCCTTCTCGACCTCGTCGAGCAGGATCACCGAATAGGGCTTGCGTCGCACCGCCTCGGTGAGAATTCCGCCCTTGCCGTAGCCGACATAGCCGGGCGGCGCGCCCTTCAAGGTGGAGACCGTATGCGCCTCCTGGAATTCGGACATGTTGATCGAGATCAGGTTCTGCTCTCCGCCGTAGAGCGTTTCGGCCAGTGCCAAGGCGGTCTCCGTCTTGCCGACGCCCGAGGGGCCGCAAAGCAGGAATACACCCACCGGCTTTTCCGGAGCGCCGAGACCGGCGCGACTGGTCTGCACGCGCTTGGCGATCATCTCCATGGCGTGATCCTGTCCGACAACGCGCTCGGACAGAGTGGCCGCGAGCCGCAGCGCCTTCTCGGTCTGACTCGACAGCATCCGCCCCGTCGGGATGCCCGTCCAGTCCTGAACCACGGCCGCCACGGCGTTGCGGTCGACCGATGGCAGGATAAGTGGTGTTTCGCCTTGCGCCTCGGCCAGTTCGCTCATCAGTTCGCGCAGCCGAGCGAGATCGGCAGCCGGATCGGGAGGAGAAGTACCGCCTGCCGCCGGAACCTTCGTGCCGGCGTTGGACCGTTCGGCTTCCGGCAGGTCCACGCTCTCTGTCTCAGTGGCGGCCTCCTGCCCTTCCACGGCATCGAGAGGCACGCCGTCGCCGCGCAGCCTGGCGCGCAGTTCGAGTATCTCGGCCACCAGCGCCTTTTCGCGCTCCCAGCGCTGCTGCGCGGCTGCGAGCGTGCGTTCGGTATCGGCAAGTCCGGCCTCGACCCGTGCCTGCCGCTCGGCCACCTCGATGCCGATTGCAGCCTCGCGGCCAATGATGCCGCGCTCGACCTCCATCGCCTGGCGACGGCGCATAATGTCCTCGACCTCGGCCGGCGTGGCGTGCTGCGATACGGCGACACGCGCGCAGGCGGTGTCGAGAAGGCTGACCGCCTTGTCCGGCAACTGCCGCGCCGGGATGTAGCGATGCGACAGGCCGACCGCCGCGTCGATCGCCTCGTCCAATATCTGCACCTTGTGGTGCTGTTCGAGAACGCCGGCCACCCCGCGCAACATGAGAATGGCCACCGCTTCGGACGGCTCGTCGATCTTTACCACCTGGAAGCGGCGGGTCAAAGCCGGGTCTTTCTCGATGTGCTGTTTGTATTCCGCCCAGGTCGTTGCCGCTATGGTGCGAAGCTCGCCGCGCGCCAACGCCGGTTTGAGCAGATTGGCAGCGTCGCCGGTTCCGGCAGCACCACCGGCGCCTATCAGGGTATGGGCTTCGTCGATAAAGAGGATGACCGGCGCTTCAGAGGATTGAACTTCGTCGGTTACGGCCTTCAGCCGCTTTTCGAATTCACCCTTTACGCTAGCGCCCGCCTGCATCAACCCGACATCGAGCATGCGCACGCTCACTCCCTGCAGTGGGGGCGGCACATCGCCTTTGGCGATGCGCAGCGCAAAACCCTCCACGACTGCGGTCTTGCCGACGCCCGCCTCCCCGGTCAGGATCGGATTGTTCTGCCGCCGTCGCATCAATATGTCGACAATCTGCCTGATCTCCGGATCGCGGCCGACGACCGGGTCGATCTTTCCGTCGCGGGCGCGCTGGGTCAGGTCGGTGGCATATTTGGCCAGTGCCGAATCCCCGCCGGGATGCCGCCGTGGGGCCTCTGCCGCGCTGACCGTTGGCGCAGCGCCGGCTTCGAGTGACCCCTCCGTGACATCGGCGAAGCGCGCCACGACGGCGTCGGCGTCGATCTTGTCGAACTCGCCGCTGATCTTCGACAGCAGGCCTTCCAGCACCGGTGTCTTCAGGCAAGCAAGCAGAACATGTGCGCTGCGGACCTCCTCCACCCCGAATTCCAGTGTTGCCAGATTCCAGGCCTCCTGGATGGCGTGGAAGATATGGTCGGAAAACTCTTCGATCGAGGTTGCGCCATAAGGCAGCTTGTCCACCGCGCGCGTCATATCGGCCGTAAGTCGGCTCGCATCCAGTCCCGCATCGGCGATCATAATTTGCACATCCGAGCGGTCGGAGAGCACCAGTTGCTCGATGAAGTGGACGAGTTCGACGTAAGGATTGCCGCGCAGCTTTGCACTGTCGGCCGCTGCCTTGAAGGCGCGCAAGCCTACAGTATTGAGCTTGCCGACCAGTTCCTTGCGCTTGAAACTCTGCGATGACCGGCGCTGTTCCATCGAACGTGCTCCTGCACTCTGCAAGTTGATAACCTGCCACATAAGCAGCCGCTTGACAAAGTGCGTGATGAACAAAGGTTTCGATGCACCGATTATGCGGGCTCCCACCATTGGTGGAAGATCCCGCATCGTGGCCGCAAACAACGAGGGACCCGACATCCCGCCACGACGCATTCCCGATTCAGGGCTCGGCGATCACGCCACCGGATTTCACAATCAAGACAAGGCTGCATTAGCTTTTGTTAATTTTTTCCGCACTCGCTGAATTGTGGAAAAGCGCAACCGTGTGATAACGTAGGGGCAGGTCGGCCTCAGGGCCGGTGACTGGGGGATCGGTGTGATCGACGTCGCACTCTGGCTTGCTCCGCTCGACGGTGAAAATCCGTCCGGAGAGGATTTGCGTAACGATCCGGCGTTTCACGAACTCGAGCGCCTGACGGAGCCCCAGGTCAAGGTTGTCCATGACGGCAACAACAGGCCGGTCTCGCAAAGCACCATTCCAGTCGACTGGCCAGCAGTGCTCACCAAGGCCGAGGAATTGCGCGCGCGTGGTCGCGACCTGCGCCTGATTGTCATTGTCACACGCGCACTGGCCAACGAGCAGGGACTGGCCGGCTTGGCGCAGGGTCTGGCGCTTATTGGGCGGACATTCGACCAGCATTGGGAAACCATGCACCCGGCGCTGCGGCCCAACACGTCGCCTCGCGAGGCCGCGTTGCGCCGCATCAACGCGCTGCTCGACCTTCAAAATGGTCAGGACGGCATGCTGGCCAACCTGCGGCAAATGACTTTCTTTGCGCCACGCTCAATCGGGCCGATCAGCGGACGCGACCTGGAACACGCTGCACTCGACGACCGCGTCATGCTGCAAGAAGCAGCGTCAGGATTGAATGCGGCCGAAAAGGCAGCGCTTGTCAGTGCGCACGGACAACTGTTGAACCGGGTTCGTGCCGGGTGCGCGGCACAGGCGGATCAAGCTAATGAGGAAATGCAGTCGCTCATCGCCGATGCGCGCGCGGCGGTCGCGGCACTCGAAGCCGTCGAGACAGCCCTCAACGCTCGCCTTGAAGGCAGCGGCGGGACCACCATTCCGGAATTAAAACGGTTCCTGCAGCGTTTGCTGACAACCCTCGAGCGCAACTCGGCTGCCGGCGCGATGGCGAATGGCTCGGCAAAGCCGCCCCCTTCGCCTGCAGAACCGGCAATGCCTGCTCGAAACGGTCATGGAGCCGATACTATGGCAAGTGTGGCTAGTTACGCGGACTCGAGCGCTGGACTCCCCGACCGGATCACTTCCCGCGACGACGTGGTGAAATGCCTGGACCTCGTCGTCGCCTTCTATGACCGCACCGAACCGTCGAGCCCGATTCCCCACCTCGCCCGCCGTGTGCGCCGGATGGTGCATATGGATTTTGTTGAACTGATGGAAGACCTCGCCCCGTCGGGACTGAAGGAGTTCCGGCTTCTTGCCGGCGTTCCCGATGTCAAGAAGACGGCTCAGAAGGATGAAAGGTAGCAAGCAATGCCAGCCGAAAGCAAAGCCAAGGTCATCGAACGAAATCGCGCGCCGCGGGTGCAGATCGCCTACGACGTGGAAACCTATGGCAGTCCAACGACAATCGAGCTGCCGTTTGTCATGGCTGTCATGGCCGATCTTTCGGGGGCTTCGCAGACGAAGGAAGCGGCGAAGTCAGTGCTGGACCGCTCCTTTGTCGAGACCGATGCGAACCGGTTTCCGCGTTTCATGGAGGCACTTGGACCACGCGTGAAAGCCCGCGTGAAGAATACGCTGCCTCAGGCCGAAGGCGCCGAGCGGGACGAGGAGCTGGCGCTCGACCTTACCTTTACCAAGATGGGCGATTTCGCGCCGGACAAGATTGCCGAGCAGGTGCCCCAATTGGCCGAAATCCTCAAGATGCGCCGCCAGCTCGAGGAACTTCTCGGCTTCATGGACGGGCGCGTCGACGCCGAAAAGCGCATCGCGCAACTGCTGAACAATGAACCGCTGCTTGGCAAGATCGCCAGCCAGGCGCTGGCGGACGACAAGGCAGGGGAATGACCATGGCCGAACAGCAAAAAACCGCCGCCGTCGCCGAGGCGGAAACCATCGATCTTGGAGAATTCAGCGGGCTACTCGAGAAGGATTTCAAGGTCAAGAAGGACGACAGCGAAAAGCTGCAGCAATTGGTGCGCAATCTCGCACTTGCAGCGCAATCGCGTTCCGACACCACGACCATCTCGTCGAATGCGATCAAGTCGATCAAGTCGCTGATTGCCGGAATCGACAAGATGCTTTCCGAACAGGTCAACGAGATCCTGCACGCGCCGGAAGTGCGCGAAATGGAGGGCACATGGCGTGGCCTGTGGTATCTCGTCAACAATACCGAGACGGATCAGAAGCTGAAGATCCGGGTGATGAACATCTCCAAGGAGCAGCTGGCCGACACGCTTGAGGATTATGAGGGCCAGATGTGGGATCAGAGCCCTATCTTCAAGAAAGTCTACACGGACGAATATTCGATGCTTGGCGGCGAGCCGATCGGCTGTGTGATCGGTGCCTACGAATTCTCCAACCACCCGCGCGACGTCGGTCTGCTGCGCAACATCTCCGGCATCTGCGCCTCAGCGCACACGCCCTTTATCGCAGCTGCCTCGCCTCGCCTGTTCCGCATGGATAGCTGGCAGGAATTGCCGAACCCGCAGGACCTGCAGCAGATCGTCTCCAACCCCGCCTATGCCTCCTGGCAGTCGCTGCGCGAGAGCGAGGATGCACGCTACATCGGCCTGACCATGCCTCGCGTTCTGGCGCGGCTGCCGTATGGCACCGATACGGTTCCGGTGAAGGGCTTCACCTTCGAGGAGGAGGTGCATGGCGACCACAACAAATATGTCTGGATGAACGCCGCCTTCCCGATGGGCGTGAACATAAACCGCAGCCACAAGCTCTATGGCTGGGGTACGCAGATCCGCGGCGTCGAAAATGGCGGCACGGTCCTCAACCTGCCAGTGCACAGCTTCCCGACCGATGATGGCTCGATAGCGATGAAATGTCCGACGGAGGTCGCCATCGACGATCGGCGCGAGGCGGAGCTGGCCAAGCTCGGCCTGATGCCCATCCTGCACCGAAAGAACACCGATCTCGCCGCCTTTATTGGCGCCCATTCGCTCCAGGACGACGAGACAAGGGCGGGACGGCTGGTTGACCCCGATGCGCAGGCCAACGAGCGGCTGAGCGCCAACCTGCCCTACCTTTTCCCGGTCTCGCGCTTTGCCCACTACCTCAAGGCGATCGCGCGCGACAAGGTCGGTTCGTTCAAGGAGCGCTCCGACATGCAGATCTGGCTGACCGAATGGATCAACCGGTATGTGCTGGCCAACCCGGCCTTTGCCGACGACAAGGCGCGCGCCAAGCGCCCGCTCGCCGCCGCCGAGGTTCAGGTGGACAGCGTGGAGGGACGCCCCGGCTACTACAATGCCCGCTTCTATCTGCGCCCGCATTATCAGCTGGAAGGTATCAATGCCTCGCTCCGGCTGGTTTCGGAACTTCCGTCCGTAAAGACTTGATTTGTAGCAACAACATCTTGGTTTTTGAAAGCGGTGGAGAAAGACAATGCCCACAAATACGAAGATTGATGGCTTTCTAAAGGTTCCGGATATCAAGGGTCCAAGCACCCGTGATGGCCATGAGGACGAAATCGAAATCCATGGCGTCGATTACAAGATGATCGCACCCTATGATCCAAATTCGCTCTCGCGCCGCGGTCGTGTGTCCTTGGGTATGATCAAGTTCACCAAGCATTATGACAAGTCCTCGCCCTACCTGAAAAAGGCGCTGTTCGAAAACAAGGCCCTGGACGAAGTCGTGTTTTCGGCACGGCGGACCATTGATGGCGAGACCAAGGATTACCTAGTCGTCACACTCACCGACGCCTCGATCATGGAATACGACATGTCGCAGGCCGAGGATGAGGAGGACCTGATCGAGGAAGAGGTCAGCTTTGCCTACAAGAAAATAAAGTTCGTCTACGACGACAACGACGAAATCGAAATGGATGTCTATGTCGGCAAGTGAGGCCCGGCGGCCCGGCGCGGACAAGTCGCTGGGTAGCGGCAGCTCGCGAGCAAAGCGCGAAGCGGTCCAGCCCTCTCTGTGGGACCGCTTGGTAAACGATCTGCCGGGTATGACCTCCGAGATAGACGGTTTGCGCCAGGCACTGCAGGACGAGCTTGGCGCGGAGCGGCTGGACAATCTGGTTGCGGCCAGTGCGCGGCTCATCGATGCCGACGCGGAGTTGACGGCCGACCAGAAGCGGCGTCTGCACCGCCTGGCCTTTCAGAGCCAGCACCGCGCTGAAATCGAAAGCCGCGGCGTAGTGGTGTCGGCTCGTGTGCTCAAGGAAGCCGTGCGGCGCGACGTCGAGGCTTTGTTCAACACCGAGCGCTTCGAGGCCGTTCCGCTTCTTACCGACCTTGAAAGCGAACAGGCCGCGGACAACCCGCCGTCGCTGGCCGATTTTCCGGAGGTGCGTCGCAGCGTCGTCAATTACGGAGTGCCTTCCTTCTCGGGCCGTTCTTCCCGCGACTTTGATCGCGAGGCCCTTGCGCGCGAGATCCGCTCGGTGCTTGCCACCTTCGAGCCGCGTCTCAAGGACAGTGCAACAAAGGTTACGGTAACCCTTGGCGACAAGACCGTGGGCCTGAAGATCGAGATAGATGCGGTGTTGATCATGACGCCGACGCCCGAACGCATGCGCCTGCGCACCACGATCAATCTCGATAACGGCTTGGCTCGGACCGAATTTAGGGAAACCTGAGATGGACCGGGTCTTCGTAGAATATTACGAGGAGGAACTGACCCATATCCGCGCGCTCGCGGCAGAATTTGCCGACATGCATCCGGCGGTGGCGCGCAACCTTTCACTCGATACGGTCCCCTGTCCGGACCCTTACGTCGAGCGGCTGCTTGACGGCGTTGCTTTCTTGGCCGCGCGGACCCGGCTCAAGGTCGATGCGGAACGCTCGCGTTTCTCGCGCGCCGTCCTTGATGTTCTCTATCCCGATCTTGTCACGCCGGCGCCGGCAACGGCCATGGTGGTGTTCAAACCCGGCCAGCAGGTCCAGACAATGATTGGGGGCCATGTCGTCAAGCGCAAAACGCGTCTGGTTTCCAGCCTCCTGCCAGGCCTGTCGACGCGTTGCACGTTCACCACCGCCCAGGACATCACGCTGTGGCCGATTGCCATCACCTCGGTCGGCTATTTTCAGGATCGCAGCGCCTTGGCTGCCGCCGGCATCGCTCGGATCGGCGGTGTGAATGGCGAGGCGGCGCTTCGCATCACACTGGCTCGTACCGGAAAAGGCAAGCTCGACGAACTGTCGCTGGACCGGCTTGATCTCTACTTTTCCGCGCGCACCAAGGCACCACTGCTTTTCGACGCGATTTTCGGCGCCTGCTCGGCCCTTGGTGCACGGCCGGAAGGCAAAGCCAACCCGATCTCGCCGTTGCCGGTACCTGAAATGGTCGGCATCAACGATGACGAGGCGCTGATGCCTCGTACACGTCCGACCTTCGAAGGGTACCGTCTTCTGCGCGAATATTTCATGATGCCGGAGCGTTTTCATTACGCTCGGGTTTCGGGATTGCAGCCCATCGTGCGCACGTGCACAGCCGAACTCGAGATCATCTTCATCTTCAGACGTCCGGTCCCTGAACTTGCTGATGTGACGGCGGCCGATTTTGAACTTTTCGCAACGCCGATCATCAATCTGTTCGAACGTGAGTGCAACGTCGTCGAGCTCGATCCGCGCAAGACGCGGCAGGTGCTGCATGCCGACCGCACGCGAGCGCGGGACTTCGAAATCTATCGGGTTGTCCGCGTCGAGGACGCCGACAGCGAGGGGAGCGACGCCGCAATCCCGGAGCTCTTCAGCCTGGGACAGAACCGCGGCAGCGGTTGGGTTTATTCCACCGAACGGCGCCCACGCCGCCCGACGGAGGAGGAACGGCGCGACGGCCTCACCCGCACTTCATACACCGGCGATGACGTTTTCCTGGCGATTTCACGTCCGGCGGAAAGTCCAGCGAACCGGCCGCTGAAGCGCGTCGACATCGTGGCGCTCTGCACCAACCGCGATCTGCCGATTCTTGACGACAACCCTACCTTGACTCTGGAAGCCGGCGATCCGGTCGAAACGATCCGGCTTCTCGGCGCATTGCGCCCGCCTCGCCCAGCCATCCCCGCAGCGCTGCCGGCGGGCGCGGCGGGTGAATCGCGAGCCGACAATCTCGCCTGGCGGCTTGTAGCGCAGCTCGCGCTCAACTTTCTAAGCCTTGCAAAGGAAGGTCGCGGCGTCGATCCGCTGCATGCGCTGCTTGAGCTTTACGCCGACAGGGGAGACCCGAGCCTCGCCCGCAATGTGCACTCGATCGTGCGCATCGACTCCCGGTCGGTCATCGAACGGCTGCAGATCGATGGGCCGATGTGCTTCGGACGAGGCACCGAGGTGACATTGCATGTCGATCAATCAGTTCTGGCGGGGCAGAGCACCTTGCTGCTTTCGGCCTTGCTGGCACGGCTGTTTGCCCGTCATGCCGGAATAAACGGCTTTGTGCGAACCCGCACATGGCTGCTGCAAAAGCAGGAGGATGTGCCATGGCCGATGACGCCCGGCAATCGCTACCTGATCTAGACAAGCCTGGCCCGTCAGAAGAGCTGTCGGATGCATTCGACTTCTTCGAGTTGTTGCGGCGACTCGAACGAAGAGGCGGGCTGTTCGGCTATTCCGGCCCGCCGGAGCGCGAGCCCTCGCGGCTCGGGCAGCATGTCCGTCTCAGGTTTTCCGCCAAGGACTTGGCAGAATTCCGCGAAGCGACTGACAAAGCGCCCGCTCGGGTCACGGTCGCAAACATTGGTCTAATGGGACCTGAAGGTCCGATGCCCCTGCATTTGACGCGCTGGGTGCTCGATCGCCTGTCGCAACGCTGGTTCACCGGCGCCGATGCGCAGCAGACCAGCGACACGACGTTCATGGACTTCGTCAACATTCTTCAGAACCGCATGATTGCGCTGTATTACAGGGCGTGGGCGGATGCGCATCCGGCGGTTCAGGTCGAGCGCCCGGTAGGTGGGCGCGTTCGCGCCATGCTTGAAGCCATGGCGGGAATGGGGCTTCCCGGCACCCACAACCCCGAACTGGACGCAGTGAAGCTGCGCCAGGCCGCTTCGCTTGCCAATCAGGTTGACGGCCCCGAGCGACTGACGCTGTTCCTGGCTGAGGCGTTCAAGGTGCCGGTCCAGATCAGGGAGTTCATCGCTGCCTGGATGACCATACCAGCCGCGCTCCAGACCCGACTTGGCAAAGCCTACGCAGGGCTCGGTCGGGGAGCTACGATCGGTCCGCGCGTCTTCAACCGTCAAAGCAGGATCGAGCTCCGCATCGGCCCGCTGGGCTATGAGGAGTTCAAGGCGTTCCTGCCGGGCGGTCAACGCCTCAAATTGTTCAAGCAAGCCGTTAGCGACATGGTCGGCGAATCGCTCGACGTCGATCTGCGCATCGTGCTGGCGCGCGATGCCGTTCCGCCGCCGCGTATTGGAACCGTACAACTCGCCCGGACCGCGTGGCTTGCGCGGCCCGCTGAAAGGGGCGATGCTGACGACATGCGGCTGCGGACATTAGTCGGCTGGCGGCAGGAAGGGGCGGAGGTCGCGGCATGAGTCTGCTGCTGACGCTGGAGCAAGGGCCACGCACCCAAGCGGTACGGCAGACCCGGCTTGACGAGGGGGAACTGGTGATCGGCCGCAGCGTGGACGCCGGCTGGCAGATCGACGATCCCGATATGTTCGTTTCACGCGCCCATTGCAGGATCACTGGTGGGCGCGACGGATATTTCGTCACCGATACGTCGAGCAGCGGATTGTTCATAGACGACTCCGACAGCCCGCTCGGCGCAGGCAAGTCGACGCGTCTTCGCAATGGCATGCGGCTGAAACTGGGCGATTACATCGTGCATGTCGATCTGCAGACGTCGAGTGCCCAAGCCACAGCAGCAGCCGCCGCGCCAGTTCCGGAGCGCTCACCGCCGGCGTCTCGGGCGCCGGTCAGCATCGGCCGTGACGATTTCTTTTCAGCCGCCGTGGAAGAGGAGCCGCAGCGGCCACGTCCAGCCGAGCTGCCGAACCCGTTCGAGCAGCCGATCCCGGGAGCGTTCGAGCGCGCCAATTCCAGACAGCGCAGCTCGCCTGCTTTCGACGACCCGTTCAGCCTCGATCCGGTCGCAACACCGGTGTCCAAAGGCACCGCAGACTATCCAGAACCAGCCAGCGCACCCAAGCAGACAGACCCATTTGGCCTCGAGTCGGGAGCGTTCCCCAACGGCTCAACGGAGCCCGCGACGGCAAAGCTGCCGGAATTCAATGACGACTTCGGTTTTGGTCCAGCCGCGGCGCCCAACCCGGGAAGCGGCGCCGGCTCAACCGGGCAGCGCGAGCGCGACGCCCAGCCACTGCAAGCGGCCAATTCCTGGGACCTGCCCGTGCGAGCGGCAGATGCCCCTCCCCCAATGCGGGCAGGCGCAGCCGCCAGCCCCGCCAGCCAGCCGCCTGCGAGGCAGCACGCCGACATGGCGCTTCGCACCGCATTCCTGCGCGGTATGGGTGTCGCGGAAGCCGATTTTCCCGGGCGCGACGCCGTCGCCGAGATGGAGAAGTTCGGCCGCGAATATCGGCTTATGATGGAAGGATTGATGCAGCTGCTGCGCAAGCGCGCCGAAGAAAAAGGAAATGCCCGCGTTGCCCAGACAATGGTCGGAGCCTCCGAAGTCAATCCACTCAAGTTTCTGCCGACGGTCGACGACGCAATCGTGACGCTTATTGCCGAACGCAGCCCCGGGTTTCTCGCCGGCGAAGCGGCAATCGCGGATGCGGTTCGCGACCTTGCACAACATCACGTGCGGGCCTGGCGCGGCGTGCAGGCCGCCTTGCGGCGGATGGTCGACCGTTTTGAGCCGGCTGCCATTGAAGAAGAGCTGAAATCGAGTTCCGCGATCGGCACCCTGTTGTCGGGCGGGCGCGGCGCCAAGCTGTGGGAGCTTTACCAGAAACGCCATCGTGAAATCGCCGAGAGCGCAGAAAAGAGCTTTCTCGGCGAAATCGGCGCCGATTTTCGGGATGCATATGAGGAGGAGTAAGACATGATCGATCGACGCGAATTTATCGTTGCCTTGGGTGCGACCGGGCTGCTTACGGCCTGTCAAAGCGCCGGGCCGCCAAAACCGTCGGTCATCACCGTGAAGCTGACAGGAGCGGCCGGCATGAACCCTGGACCAGGCGGCGGCGACCGGCCAGTGACAGTGCTGGTCATGCGGCTGCGCAGCACCGGTAAGTTCAACTCCGCCGACTACTTTGCCTTGCAGGGGGATGCCGGCTCGGCACTGGCAGGCGATCTCATCGGATCCGACCAGATTGCTGTCGGGCCTGGAAAAACCGCGACCAAGACCATTACAGTTGAACCGGATGCGACGGCCCTGGGCTTCGTTGCACTTATCCGTGAGCCTGGCGGGCGAAACTGGCGGACCACCAAATCGGTTTCGCCCGGATCAAACTTTACGGTCAATGTCACACTCGGCAGCGGCGGCATTTCCGCCTGACGGCCAAGGCAAGGGGAGCTCGATGCAGAGAGTAGCCGGATGAGCGATGCAAACAGGGTGCTGTGGTCCGAGGGCCTTTTTCTGCGGACCCAGCATTTCCAGCAGCAGGATCGTTTCTTTGAGGCGACTGTGCGCGGCGCGTTGCAGGCCGGCCAGCTGCATACGTTCGGCTTTCAGCAATTGACCCTGGATAAGGCATTGCTCGATGCCGGCCAGATCTCGATCCTGTCTGCACGAGGCATTTTCCCGGACGGAACCCCCTTCTCCATTCCGGATCTGATGGACGCGCCGCGTCCGCTGCCGGTCACCCCGGATACGGGCGCCGGCCCGGTGCTGGTCGCCTTGCCGCTCGAGCCGGCCGGCGGGGTTGGCTTCGATCCGGCGCATGCGCCGCCCAGCGGTGCGCGCTATCATGGACGGATCGTTTCGGTGCGCGATGCCGTCCAGGGCGGTTCAGACCCCGAAGAAATCGAAATCGCTCGGCCGCAATCGCTGTTGCTTGCACCCGGCAAATCGGTCGGCGGCTATACCGCCCTGCCGATAGCTGACGTCAAGGGGGTTCGTGCCGATGGCGGCGTTTCGCTGGACGAGACGTTCCTGCCACCGGCCCTAGTGACTGGTGCAGTGGCCTGGTATCGGCAACTGCTTCTGGAAGTTGTCACAGGCCTCGACCAGATCGCCGAGGCGCATGGCAAGATGGTCATGGGCGGGCCAGGGCGCAGCGTCGAAGACCTGTTGATGCTCAACCTCGCCAACGCGGCGCGTCCGCGACTGGCCCATATGCTGGCGCAGGATGTTTTCCATCCGGCCGAACTTTACCTGGAACTGGCCGGGCTTGCCGGCTCGATGGCGACCTACGGCTCGAGCGCGCGGCGACTGGGCGAGCTGCCGGCTTACGATCACATGGCGCCCGGCCCGCCGTTTTCGGCGCTGGCGGATGCATTGCGCTCACTGATCCTGAGCCTGCGCTACATCGAGCCGAAATCGCGCGCACTACCCGTCATGCGCCATTCGACCAATGTTTGGAAAATCCGCATCGACAATCCGAAGCTGCTGGTGGCCAGCCGGATCGTCATCCGGGTCGGTTCGGAACTGTCGGAGGACGCGCTACGCAAGATATTCGTCAACCAGGCGACCGTAGGCTCGGCGGATGAGTTCGAGGGCCTGTGGAAGTCCCGCCTGCCCGGCATCCCGCTGAAACCGCTTCATTCGCAGCCGCGCGAGATTCCTTACGACGGCGATCGGCTGTGCCTTGAGCTCGACCAGAAAAGCGAGCACTGGGCATCGCTGCTCGGTGCCCCAGGCTTCGTTATTGGCGTTTCGGGTGTACTGCCGAGTGAACCGCAGGTGGACTGCTATTCGGTGAACAGGTGAAACCATGAGCCGGGATGATCCTTTCGGACTTTCGGAGGATCGCGAACGCACTCGCATCAGGCTGACCGGCACGCCGATGCCGCGACCGATGGCGGCATCCTTGCCGGGCGGGCCGGTTAAACGCTCGCGCACCCACCCGAACGGCCTTGTCAACGCCTTCGCGCCCCTGCTCGAGTTTGCGCCTGAGCTTGAAAGCGCGCTGCCACCGGAGAATCCGGAAGTGTTGCGTACCCGGCTGCTCGAAGAACTGGTTCGGGCACGCGACACCGCAATGGCGGCGGGGTCGTCGATGGAGCGGGCCGATCAGGCAGCCTGGGTGGTGGCGGCCTTGCTCGACGATCTGGCCCTGAACACGCCCTGGGGCGGGGCCAGCGCATGGCCGCGTCAGCCGCTTGTGGTCATGTTGCGCGGCGATGTCGACGCCGGCACGCAGTTCTTCACACGGCTCGACGAACTGGAACGCCATCCGAACCGAGACCGCGAATTGCTGGAACTTCAGTATGACTGCCTGGCACTCGGTTTTCGCGGCAAGTATCGCGTGCCCGGCCGGTCGGGCGATCGCTCCCTCAATGCCGTTCGTGTAGCCGCGGCACGTTTCCTGCGCGATGCCGACGCCGAAAATGGACCGCTGTCGCCGAACTGGAAAGGGGTCATCGCATCCGACGAGCCGCAGCGCTTCATCGTTCCGATCTGGGTGATGGCCTTGGCGGCGGCGGTCATCGCCACCGCGACCTATGTCGGGCTCTCGATGGGACTAAGCACCCAGGCGGTGGAGCTTTCAGCGCTGGTCCGCGCATTGCCGCCGCCGACCCGTGGCGACATAAGCCGCGTATCGCCAACCGTCGATGTCCCGCCGCCGGAGACTGTGGATTTCGCGCTGCTGCCCGAATTTGAGGCCGGCGCGCCGGGCAATCTCAGATCGGCTCTGAGCGGCACAGAGAGCGTTTCGCTGGCCAAGCTGGTCATCCAGGCCTCCAATCCCGAACTGTTCCAGTCCTCGCGGCCAACACTGACGGAAGGATTCGAGCCGCTGATCGGCTCGATCGCCAAGGTGATCTTGGCCAATCGGGACCTGATCGGCAACATCACCGTGGTCGGACATACGGACGGCGTTCCTCTGCAAAGAACCAATCCGCTGTCGACCAACCAGCGACTGTCAGAGGCTCGCGCCCAGACCATTGCCGACATGCTGGTGCAAAACGGAGTGCCGCAGGAACGCGTCCATGCCGAGGGCCGGGCAGCCACGGATCCAGTGGCCGATGACGGCACGCGCGAGGGCCGGGCCCTGAACCGGCGCGTTGAGGTGCTGGTCGAAAAGAGGCTGTGAGATGTTCATCCTGCGCTTCCTCTGGGCGGTCCTGACATCACGCTGGCTGTGGACACTGATTGGCATCACGCTGCTTTCCTTTGTGATCTGGGTATTCGGGCCGATCGTCAGGGTCGGCCCCTACGACCCTTTCGCCTCCGACAATGTGCGTATCGTCATCATCGCGCTGCTGGTCATCTTCTGGCTGATCTGGCTGATCGCTGCCCAGCGTCGGGCGATCCGTGCCAACCGTATGTTCGTCGCCGAAATCGCCGCGCCGGCGGTAGAGAAGCCACTCAGCCCCGGCGAAGAGAATATCGCTGCCGTCGGAGCCAAGTTCGGCGAGGTCATGGCCGAGTTGAAGCGCCGCAAACTGGGCGGTCGCAAGTTCCTGCGCGAGATGCCCTGGTACGTGATCGTCGGACCGCCGGTCACCGGCAAGACCACAGCCTTGCGGCAGTCGGGGTTGAATTTTCCGATCGACCTGACCGACGACCTGCAAGGGGTCGGCGGCACGCGCAATTGCGACTGGTTCTTTTCGGAGAGCGCCGTTCTGATCGACACTGCAGGCCGCTATGTCCAACAGGAGAGCCAACCCGACGTCGACGCGGTGGAGTGGCTGGGCTTCCTCGACCTTTTGAAGAAGCACCGGGGCCGTCGCGCGCTCAACGGTGTGATCGTCGCGCTTTCGATCGATGTGCTTTCGGAGGGCGACGACGCCATCAAGGCGCATGGCCGCAAGATCCGCCGTCGGCTGGCCGAGCTCAACGACCGCCTTGAAATCCGACTTCCGGTCTATTTGATGCTGACCAAAGCCGACCTGATCAAGGGATTCGAGGCTTTCTTCGGCGGTTTGTCGACCGCTGCGCGCGAGCAGGTCTGGGGGACTACGTTCGCACTCGACGCGCATATCGATGCAAAGACCATCGAGCGGGAAATCGCGACATTAGCAACCGAGCTCGAGCGGCGGCTGGTGCCCCGGCTGGAGGATGAAGATAAGCTTGCTGCCCGCGCAGAAATCTTCAGGTTTCCCGCCCAACTCGCCAGCCTGTCCGAGCCGATCCAGGTACTGATCGAGGCGATGTTCGGGGAAAGCCGGTATGAGGAGGCCGCCTGGCTGCGTGGCCTTTATCTGACGTCGGCGACCCAGGAAGGGGCGCCGATCGATCGGCTGACCGCGGCGCTGTCTGCCTCCTTTGGCCTTCCGCCGCGCCGGGCGTTGGCCGCGCCGCGTGTCGAAAAACGCAGCTTCTTCCTGAAGAACCTGCTTACAGAAGTCATCTTCAAGGAAGCCGGCCTAGGCACCTTCGATCCGCTGGCGCAACGCCGCCGTGCCTGGATCTGGCGTGGCGCGGCCGCCGCATGTGCCGCAGCCGCCCTGCTAGTCAGCGGACTGTTCACCTGGTCCTATTACGACAACCGCAACGCGATCACGGCCCAGGCAAGCCAGTTCGAGGCGCTGCAGACGCCACTGACCTCGGCCGCGGCGAACCCGGCATCCGTAGAACAGCCTGCGATCGATGGCGCCCTCAGTGCGATGGATGAAGTCGCAAATGCCCGCACCCCGCCGCCTGCCGCGGCACAGGATTTGCTGGGGCCATCAGCCTCGGCGGAACTGGTCCGGGCACAGACCGACACTTACGACCATGCTTTGCGCAACGTTCTCGAGCCGCACATGGTGTCGCTGCTCGAGGCGACGATGTGGCGGCAGATCCGCGACCCAGACTTCATGCTTGGCGCGCTGAAGACCTATCGCATGATGACTGGCCTTTCTCAGATGGATCCGGACTTCGCCCAGAGCTGGTGGGTCAAGAGTCTGCCCGAATTCGCCGCGGCTGCCCCCTTTCCGACAGCTGACGCCGAACAGCACCAGCTTGCCGCGATCCGTCGCATGGCGGTTGACGCCAGTTATATCGCTCCGGACCAGGCGCTGGTTGCGGAGGCACTGAAAACCGTCTGCACGATTTCTTTGCCGGCGCGTGCCTATAAGCAATTGCTGGCCGACCCGGCGGTGACTGCGCTCAAGGAATGGATTCCTGCCAACTTCGCCGGCCCCAACGGCGCCAAGGTCTTTGCGCGGCGTTCCGACAAGACGCTTAGGGTCGGCATTTCGGGAGCGTTTACCTATGCCGGCTTCCATGACGCCATTCTCGACCGGGTCGAGGATGTCGCCGCCCAGGCAGCACTCGACCGGGCGGTGTTCGCCGGCGGCTGCTCGGAAAATTCGGAAACCTCGGTGTCAGCGCTATCAGAGGATATTCTTAAGCTTTATTACGACGACTACATCGCGCAATGGGACAGCTTCCTGCGCGATATGAGGCTTGCGCCATTGACCGATCTCAACGTCGCCAGTGAGAACCTCAAAGATCTTTCAAGTGCCGACTCCGCGCTGAAGCGCCTGGTCACCGCGGTGGTCCAGGAGACCGAGCTTACGCGGTCCGATGAAGCGCCGGCAAACGACAAGGCAGCGGCGGCAGGAGGCTCGAAACTGCTTGGCAAGTTGGGCAAGCTTGGCAAGATCGTAAAAACCGGAGCAAAGCTTTTGCCACGTGCCGGCTCCGCTGACGAGGTGGATCTTACCGGTAGTCTGGTGGCCGAGCATTTCAAGCCGCTCAAGGGTGCCATTGCCGAGGTCGACGGCCAGCCGCCGGCGCTCGACGCCGCCATTGTCGCGCTTACCGCACTGTCCAACGTGCTGCAGACGGTGACGGCCAATCCCGATCCTCAGGACGCCATCAAGAAGCAGGGCGGCCTCGCCGAACTGACTGGAGCGGTTGCCAGGCAGGCGCAGATCCTGCCCGACCCGATCGATGATTGGTTGGGCGGTATTGCCGGCGATACTAGCGGCCTGACACAGAAGGCGGTCACCTCGGAGCTCAACGCCATCTGGCGCGCCGACATCCTGCCGTTCTGCCAGGCAGCACTCAACAACCGCTATCCTTTCAGCCCTGACAGCGCCGTAGACGTCAATGTCCGCGACTTCGCCCGTCTGTTCGGACCGGCAGGGCTGATCGACACCTTCATCAACGACCATCTGATCAGCTATGTCGACACGTCGGCGCAGCCATGGAAATGGCGTGCCGATTTCGGCCTCGACCCGTCGGCACTGGCCGCGTTCGAACAGGCAAGACGGATCCGCGATGATCTCTTTCCGGGCGGTACAGGCCCGCTGATGAGCTTCACACTCGAGCCGAAGGATTTGTCGCCCAATGTCGCGCGCGTGACACTTAATCTCGATGGCCAGAACCTCGTCTACTATAACAACGCAACGAGGCCGCAGCCGATGACCTGGCCCGGCAAGGACGGCACGGGCGTCATCTCGCTTGCCTTCCAGCCGATCGATGGCTCGCCCGAGATCTTGCTCAACGAGACCGGCAGCTGGGCGTGGCTGAGAATGTTGCGCAGCGGTCGCTTCACCGGCACCTCGTTGTCGGACGTCTACAGCCTGCGCCTGGGCACCAAAGGCATGTACGCCGATTTCCAACTCAAGGCCGCAAGTGTCGAGAACCCCTACAATCTTCAGATGTTCAAGAAGTTCTCATGTCCGCCGCAGATATGATCCTGCCGGGCTTTTACGGCAAAATGCCCGCCACCGGCGATTTCGTGGCGCGGCGACTACCGGGAGGGTTTGTCCGCAACTGGGATCGCTGGCTGGCGCAGCATCTCGTGCCGCTGATCAGCTCGGAAACCTGGCCGCGCACCACCGTGCTACGCTTTCTGGCCGGCCCGGCTTCGTTCGGCGCATCGGCAGGGATCATTTTGCAGAGCGCCGACAGGGTCGGCAGGCAATTCCCTTTGAGCGTTGTTGCGCAGCTTCCTGAAGTTCCCGTTGAGTTGGCTCGCGCCGACGCGTGGTTTTCCAGGATCGAAGAAGCAGCTATAGCCGCCCAGCACGGTCAGCTGACGCCGGACGAACTAGATGCCGCGCTGGCCGGACTGCCCCTGCCGCCTGTCGAGCCGGGCGACGATCTCATCAGCGATATGGTGATGTGGACAGCGTGTTCGGACATTTTCGACATTGATCCGCTTTCACCGCAAGCGACTCTGGAGCAAATCTTCGCGGCAAGCTGGGAGACCAGCTGATGCAGATCTGGAACCAGATGGGCTATCCGCACCAATTCACCATGGGCATGGACAAGGCCGGCCATGAGTGGATCGTCGTGGTGGTGAAGGGCACGTTCGACTTTCCCGCGACGACTGGCGGGCCGGTCCAAAAATCGGCGGAACAGGTTCCGCTGGTCATGGCCGACACGCACACCGGTGCGCCAGGCTATTCGGCGATCCGATGGGAAACGGATTTCGCCTTCCGCAAGACGCGCTGTGATGTGATCGCCAACGGCTTTGCATACGCGCCGGGGGGGCGCCCAGCCGAACGTGTACCGGTCGGCATCAAGGTCGGCAATTGGTCAAAATTGTTCGAAGTCGTCGGCCACCGCGAGTGGCGCGCTATCGGACCGGTGTTTACCTCTACCGCCCCGCAGCCATTCCTGAAACTGCCGATATCATATGACGTCGCCTGGGGCGGCGTCGACAGGCTGGACCCGCAGGACCAACTTCCGGCCAGCTACAAGTACAATCCGGTCGGAACCGGCTGGTCGCGGACTAAAAATCAGCGTCTCATTCCCGGCCTACGGCTGCCCAATACGCAAGCTGTCGGCGAAGAAATCCGCTCGCCGTTCGGCGACTACAAGCCGATGAGTTTTGGTCCGATGGGACGCGGCTGGCCCGGACGGATCGAATATGGCGGCACGTATGACGACAATTGGACTACGAACATTTTTCCATTCTTGCCGCCGGACTTTGACGAGCGCTATTTCCAGATGGCGCCACCGGACCAGCAGATCGACCACCCGAAAGGCGGCGAGGAAGTCGCGCTGATCAATCTGACGCCGGAAGGACGGGTGAGCTTTCGCCTGCCGCAGACTACACTGCCGATGACGCTATTCAAAGGTCGAGAAAAGTCTTTCGACGCAAGTATCCTTCCAGACACTGTGCTCTTTGATCCCGAGAACAGACGCTTCTCGCTGGTCTGGCGCGTGTCGCAGCGGATTGTTCGCACGATTCTCGATTTCACCGAATGCTGGGTCGGTCCGCCGACTGAATCCATGCTGCGGGCTCGGGCCAGTGGTCGCTCCTTTATCCGGGCTAACGGTATCGTTCAGGATGAGGAGGAGGAGGACGCATGAAGGGTGCGTTCGACATTGTCTCGATAGGTATGGTCACCGCTGTCGGTCTCGACGCGCCGTCGGCCTGCGCCGCGATGCGTGCGCGGCTCGACGGCTTTCGTGAGACGCGATTCCAAGGCCCAGCCGGGACGTGGCTGATCGGGGCACCGGTTCCTCTGCCGCGCAACTGGGTTGGTGAAAAACGCATCGCGCATCTTGCCGCGGGCGCCATTTGCGAAGCTTTCGAAACCGTCCCAGAGGCGCGCGGCCAGACAGCACTCGTCCTGTGCTTGTCCGAAAAGGACCGGCCCGGCCGGGCGACCGCCGACAGCTCGCGTCTTTTGCGCCGCATCGCTGAGATTGTCGAGATAACACCTCACGCGCGCTCCCGCGTCGTCGAGCACGGTCGCCCCTCGGGGCACGTTGCGCTCGACCACGCGCGCAAGCTGATCGTCTCAGGCGAGGCACCTTATGTCATGATCGCCGGCGTGGACAGCTACCTGACGGCGCCAGCGGTCGCCCACTATCTTGGCGAGGGACGGCTGCTAACAGAGCAAAACCCGAACGGGTTCCTTCCCGGCGAAGCAGCAGCGGCAGTGCTGTGCGGGCGTTCGGGGGACGGCAAGCTGCGTTGTCTCGGACTCGGCCTTTCGCGCGAAAATGCGTCGATTTACAACCTCAATGATCTGCCGCTGCGCGGAGACGGGATGACGGCCGCATATCGTGCAGCCTTCGAAGAGACGGGCATTGAGATGAACCGGCTCGGCTATCGCATTGCCGACCTGATTGGCGAGCAATACTGGTTCAAGCAGAGCGCGCTGGCGAGTCTGCGCCTGCTGCGCGGCAGGCACGAATTCCAAGATATTTGGTCGCCCGGAGAATCCCTCGGCAACGTCGGCGCCGCGGTGGTGCCGCTCATGGTCGGCATGGCATTCACGGCGGCAGTCAAAGGCTACGCCCCCGGTAATCCCGTGTTGGTGGAAGCTTCGAACGACGTCGGTGCATGTGGCGCCGCAGTACTGTCTGGAATGGCAGCGTAATGACCGTGTTCGCAAATGGTCTCGAGATCGCCTGCAAAGCGCAAGCAAACAAAGTCATCGCCGCGTTTCCGGATGTTTGCTTCACTCCACCGGAGAATCCAGCAACACCGCCAGGTGTGCCGGTGCCCTATCCATCTTTCGGTTTTGATTCCGACACCGACAGCGGCACGGGAACGGTGAAGATCGGTGGGCAGACCATTACCCAGAAGAATAAGTCGTACTACACCAAAACCAGCGGCACCGAAGCGGGCTGTGCGGCGAAGAAGGGTGTCGTAACGTCGGTAAACACCGGTAAGGAATACGCCGTCGCATGGTCGGGCAACGTGAAGGCGGACGGCGAGCCAGTAAGTCGCATGACCGACCTGTCCACCAACAACCATGCGTCGCCGAACGCCAACACGCCTCCCTGGCCGAAAATCGGCGCGCTGGAGATAAACAACCAGAACTGCGTTGCACTGCTGCAGTCAATCGGGCTCAATATCCACAAGCACGGACACAAGGGCGATCACTGCAACTCGGACAACAAGCAGTCTGACCACGTTCTTCAAAACAGGTGCTTCGTGTCGAGTGGCCGAACTGGCAAATCGGCAAACTGGCCTAACTACACGGAATATTCCGCCCCCTGCGTCTGTTTGAATGATGGGACTACGCCGACCACGGAGCATGGCCGCAAGTCGCAGAAGCAGAAGGTCTACGCGGCGCGATGGCAGAGCGGTGGCAAGACCACCGTCAAATATGCGACCGTTAAGAAGAACAACATGGACGCTATGAAGAGCGCCTGCAGTCGCCTGAAAGCCAATCCGACAGCGCTGGAATGCCTCGAGGAAATCATGGATATTTACTTCATGTACGCAGCCGGGGTCAGTACCAAAGCCGATTTGAATGCCGTCGATTGTGCGGTTCCGGGCTAAGGAGGACGAGATGCCCAACAGCAGCGTGACAACGACTGTAATAAGGGTCGACTTCGTTTCGGACGAGCTTCTGCACGTCCTCGTCTGCAGTAATGACATTCGCGAAAACTACGTCTCCGAGCTTCGTCGCATAGATCGCACAAACCGGAGGGCGTCGGACATATTGCTGCACCGCAAAGAGTGGCTGACGAACTTCTATTCCCCGGATTCCCAAACCAGCTATGTGTCGCGTTGGGACAACACGATTTATTTGGTGCGTGGCAGCGCAACAGATGCGGTGAAGCGGCCCTGCGAGGCTATCACACGGATGATCGGTGCGCCTGACGGGCGGGTATTCGCAACATGTTACGAGGGACTTGTCCAAATGCTTGAGGCCGACGCCTGGAGATCGCTGGACATGAAGCGCAACGTGGACCTTTTCCATGTGGTGGCGGACGGGCCGAACGCGTTTTTTGTGTGCGGAGCGGAGGCCACGTTGGCCCGATGGCAGGACGGTCACTGGAGCTTCATCGACTTGCCCACCAGCGCCGACTTCTTTGCCCTGGCCGTCTGCGCAGATGGTGACATTGTGGTATGCGGTGATCACGTATTATTCAAAGGCCGCGCAGAAGAGTGGGTAAGCATCGACACTCCGGACGCGACTTTCCATCATGCTCTTCGGGTAGGCGAAAAGGTCTATCTTTCCGGCGGCGAAAAAGGCCTATTTTATCTTGAGCATGGAGAGGTCAGGCCCTTCGACACTGATGTCTACGCCTACCATTGCGATGCTCGCGGCGAATCGATCGTGTGCTGCGGCGCGAATGTGGTCCATGTATTCCATCAAGGGCAAAAACACGAAATAGCCTTCGACGATCTCTTTTGAACTACTTGAGCGCTTTTCCATTCTGCTGGATGAACCGACGAACGGATTCGATGTCGAGGTCGGAGATGAGCAGGGTCGTTCGGGTGGACTTCAAAATCTGCACAACAAATAATTCACCCGGTTCCGGGTACTCAGCATAGCGTTCAACGGCCATCCTGCGCCCGGCGTCTCCCGCCACACGTAGCCCATCGAGATGGGCTTCCAACCGTTCCACGAGCCGTGCGAGGCGCTCCTCGTCCATGTCTGGGTTTTCGCCAGGATGCAGCAGGTTGTAGTCGTAGATCGTCCACAAAAAAGCCGCCATCTCGGCGTGCTGGCGTACGATCTCGGGCAGAACGGGAGCGGCCATCAGTTCAAGTTGACCGAGCCGCCGCGGATACGATTGGTGGCGCTGGCGTGGCTCGTCACATAGGTGCCGCGGATAGTAATGTGGCCGTCCTTCTCCATGATGATGGAAGCCTTGCCGCAGCGAAGCTCGATTCTCTCGTTGCCGGTGATCCGCACCCGCTCCCCGTCGCGGAGGATTTGCGGTGCCGAAGCCCGGGGTGCCGGCTCGACTATTCGTCCCACAATAAGCGGCCGACCAGGATCGCCGTCCTGAAACAGCAGCGCCACTTCGGCGCCAATCATATCCGACGTCAGCTCAGCAAGGCTTCTCGCTGGAACGGCAGCTTCCTGGGGATTGCCTGGAAAGACCACGAGGGGTGAACTCTCTCCAAAGCCCAAAAAGATGCCAATAACAACTCCTTCAATGCGCTCTGTTGTAATCCTCATCGCACACCCCTCAGTTCTGCTTGATCTCCGAACCCTTCATCGTGATGTCACTTGAAGCCTTCACGTTGATCTTGCCCGAGCCTTTGACGGAAATATCCTTGCCTTCGATGTTGATGGTGCCGTCCTTTTTCATCGAGATCGCCGCCGATCCGCATTTGATCACGATGGAGTCGCCCGCTTCGATCAACAAATCCTTGCCAACCTTGATGGCACCATCCTCGCCAATCTGAACTAGGCTTCCCTTGGCTATCTTCAGCGCGCGCGCACCGCCGATGTCAGTCGCATCGTCCTCGGCAATCTTGGCGTCTCGTCCCTTGCCGATCTGCGAGGAGTGAGCGCCACCGATCTTGAAACTTTGGTCGGCACCTGTCTGGACGGATTGGTTCGATGCAATCTGCCAACTGTCGTCAGCACCAATGTGATGGCTCTGCGCCGCACCTACAGTGACGGACCGGGTCGCGCCGATTGTATTGGCTTGCGGGCCGCCCACGGTTCGGGTCTCGGATGCTCCGACTGAATCGACGCGCGCCGCGCCGACGCTGACCGTCTGGACGATCGCGACGGTTTGCGTGTGATTGGCGCCAATCGTTTCGGTAGAGTTGGATCCAATATTGATCGTCTCGTTCGATCCGACCGTTAGCGAGCGGTTCACACCTACCGTCTCGGTGTCGTTGTTGCCAATATTGGTTGTCTGGTCGACGCCTACTTTGACCGTCTTGTTGTTGCCGACGTCCTCGTCGAGATTGTGGCCGACGGAGTGCTTAGCGTCGTGGTCGATGCGGTCGGACTGATCGTGCTGAACCAACTTTTTGCGGTCGTGCTTGATCAGAAGGTGATGGTCCTTCTGAGCCTGGAAGTTGACCAGCTCAGAGCCGGCCTTGTCCTCGAACATCAGCTCGTTGTAGCCGCCGCCGCCTTTCGATGAATCGGATTTCCAGCCGGATTGCGTGGCGTTGCCGGGCAGCCCGTAAGGCGGCATCTGCGCGGCATTGTAGACCCTGCCGGTGATGATCGGCAGGTCAGGATCGCCTTCGATAAAGTCGACGATGACCTCTTGCCCGATGCGCGGTATCTGGATGAAACCCCAGCCGCTCCCGGCCCAGGTCTGCGAAACTCGCACGAAGCAGGAACTGTTCTGGTCCTTCTTGCCCAACCGGTCCCAATGAAACTGGACCTTCACCCGCGCATACTTGTCGGTGAATATCTCCTCGCCGGACGGACCGACCACCGTCGCCGTCTGGGGACCGCGCATGATCGGCCGTGTCGTGACCCGCGGCGGACGATAGGGCAAGGCCGTAGGTGCCACACCAAGGATCACCTTGAAGTTCTCGCTGTCGACGTCGGCATGGGGTCTGTAGCCAGGGTCAAAAAGCCTGTATTCGGCGCTGACCACCAGATACTCCTGGTTCTGATCCTCGCGCGGAAAGCCGTCCAGCTTGAACGTGCAGCCTGAGTACAGGCCCCGCACGGTTCCGACCGCCGCGATGCGCTGGTGCACCGCCTGGATTTCCTCGCGCCGGATCGCCGCCAGGCTGTCGCCGCGGCCCACTTCCAGATGCGCGCCGGGTTGCCGGTAGTTCTCCCCCGCAGCCAACTTGTGACTGAACGGCTGGGCCGACTTGGCCATCAGGTCGGCGCCCGGTTTCTTGAAATCATAATCGGTATGGACATAGGAGCCCGGCCGCACCGAGCTGCCCGGGATCCATTCGGTGATATATTCGACATCACGCCGGGAGCCCTGCCCCTCAAAGTGGTACGGCACTTTTTCATAGCCCGGCGCTGGCTTCAGCTTGCTCATCGCATCGGCCAGCACAAGGGTGTGCTTGCCCTCGCCATGCTCGAAGAAATACAGGATGCCTTCGTGCTCGAGCAGCCGCTGCACGAAGTCGAGATCCGTCTCGTCGTACTGGACGCAGTACTCGCGCGGCGGATAGGACCCTTGCAGGCGCTTCTCGAATCTTGCCGTGCTGTATTTCGAAAATACCTGTTCAACGATTTCGATGACGCTCATGTTCTGGAAAATGCGGCAGTCGGTCGTATTGCCGAGAAACCAGAGCCATGGCCGGACGACTGCTTCGTAATAGGCCAGCCGATCCTCGATCCGGGTGAGGCGAAAGTCCGACACGATGCCGCTGAACCAGCGCTGGGGGTCGGCTTCACCTTCGATGGAGACGGGGCCACCCAGCATCTTCAGCGGATCGATATCGGGGCTGGGGCTTACGAACCCGACCGTGTAGGCCAGACAACGGCTGATCTCATCTCGACCGATGAGATGTGTGAAGGTCAGCAGCTCAGCGCCAACTGGCGTTTGCACCACCGTGGCGCGTTGTTCACTCGGCATGGGTCGTGCCCCTCCTGGGCCAGCAGCCAGCGCGGCGGATTTGAAGATCCTATTCAGGAACTCGAAATCACATCTAACCTCGATGAATGCCAGTCCATGTCGAGCGTAACACATGTTGTTGTGCTGGCCAAAGAGGACCATGAAGCGCCGCCCGGCCCTGCGCTACCAAGAATTCGCTCGCTACGTTGCGCCAAAGTGATGCGAATTTGGGATTAGCCACTCTAAAAACATGGAGTATCGTGTCGGCAAGGCCGCCAGCGATCACACAGGCGATTTCGCATGTTAATCAGTCTGCAGATCAGCAACGTCGATGCCATGCCCGCCGGCGTGTCGCCCGGCTACAGATCGCGTAATCGCAGCTTCAAAATCGGGCGCGAACATTGCGACTGGATCTTGCCCGACCCTGAGAAATTCATCTCCGGCCGGCATTGCCAAATCCGATATGAAGCAGGCGCGTTTTGGCTGCACGACATTTCGCGAAATGGCACTTTCATCAACGGATCGAGCCAACGTATCACCGGTCCGCGCCGGCTAGACCACGGCGACAGGCTCCTGGTCGGCCGCTACGTCATCTTGGTATCGATTGACGACGAGCATGCAATGCCAAGTCATCCGGAGGCCGACCGAGGTTCGACGCAACGACACATGCCGGCCGCGGCCGATCGGCTGCTTGATTCCGGAGGCGAGCCTCTCTTCCGTTCGGCAGAGCGATGGCTCGAGCAAGCACCGCCATCGACATCGTCGCTGCCTACGGCTCTCCCCTCGACGACAGACGAGGTGCTGCGGGAAATGGCAATCGGCGCAGGCATCTCGCCGGAATTGTTCCAATTGCGTGATGCGCATGAAGTCGCTGCCGAAATCGGCGCAGTGCTTCGCACGATGGTCGAGCAACTGGCCATGCTGCTGAAGGCACGTGCGGCTGCAAAGACATTGGCCAAGAGCCCACACCGAACGATGATAAGCTCCGCTGAAAACAATCCCCTCAAATTTGTCCCAGGGACCGACGACATACTCGAAATCATGTTCGCACGGCGCAGGGCCGGCTATCTCGATGCCAGGCGCAGCGTCGAGGACGCGTTCCGCGATCTCAAGGCGCACGAATTTGCCACCTATGCCGCCATGCAAGCTGCGCTGTCGCGACTGCTTGACGACCTGTCGCCGGAAGCGATCGGCAAAAAGCTCCCGCCGACATCGTTCAGCTCGAAGAAGGCCCAAGCATGGGACGCTTTTGTCGGGACGTGGCGGAGCATGGAAGAAGCACACGAAAACGGCATGCTGGATATATTCTTGGCCTATTTTAGCGAGGCGTATGCAAAAGCCGATAAACAAAAATAGACGGACTAAACAAACTGCGGCGCTTTAGCTCACGAAGAAAAAACGCATCGGCGCGCCGCATCATGTTCCAATCGATAACATCTGAGACTACGATCACATGCGACAGTTCGCCAAGCGGGTAAGCCTGATTGACCTGGGGTCTGCGGCAAATGTCAGATTGCGGCGCCATACTTTCTTGTAGCTCCGGACCGCCTTGCCGGAAGGACCATTGCCTGCCCTATCCAGCCAGGAAAGATCTGGCGCCTCTCGCACGCGAGCGCGGACACTGCACGGCAGCGGCATATCGGCGATGAGCTCGAAGGACGATCCTTTCGGCCCGGTCGGCAAGACCGTCATCCGCACCAATCCACGACGCGGGCAGAATGCGAAACCAGCCGCAAACGGACCGATTGCGAAGACCGTCGCGGCCCCGCATGTCAAGGAATCGACAGTTTTCGATCCTGACATAGGTCGGCATATGCCGCCGGACTGGACATCCGGAACCATTCTTTATCAGGGAGCATCGTCCGGTACAGCGGCCAGAGCCGAGGCGGCCGGGTCAAGGCCGACCATTCAGCAGGAGGTGCTGCTTGGCGCCGCAGACACGGTAAAATATTCGACGGCAAATCCGATCCTCGCTGCGTCAGCGCCGTTGCTCGTCCTGTTCGGGCATCTCAGGCTCGTGCCGGTCGAAAGACAGGCGGCGCCATTGGCCGAACATATCGCCGATGCAATCGAGAGGTTCGACTGGACGCTGGAGAAGTCAGGGGTTCCCGAAGAGGATGCGCGGATCGCGAAGTTTGCCCTTTGCGAAACCGCCGATGATCTTGTGGGCAACCTGCCTTGGGCCGGCGAGGACACCTTGGCACAGCACAGTATGCTGTCGCGGTTCTTTCACATCGAGCCCACCGGCGCCGGCTTTTATGAAGCACTGAACAAGGTGCTGGCCAATCCTGAGCCACACTTAGACCTGCTCGAACTGATGCATGTGTGCCTGTCCCTGGGATTTGAGGGCCAGTATCGTGGCCTGGCGCGCGACGATACCAGTCTCGAACGTGTGCGGCGCGACGTCTACGAGACGCTTCGCTACTTCAGGGCCCGTGCCGGAGAGGACATCTCCCCCCGCTGGCAAGGCATGGCCGCTACGATGGTGCCGTCTTCGACCCGCCTGCCGCTCTGGGGTGTTGCTGCAGCGGCGTCAGCCCTGCTGACGGCCGCGTTCTTCACGCTGCGGGCGTTCATGACCGATGAAGGCGATGCTGCAGCCAGACAATTGCTGGCGCTCAATCCCTCGACGCCTGTGACGATCGAGCGCGCCAGTGTGATACCCCCACTTGCCAAACCGGTGACAGCCACCTCGCCTGCCGTGACCGGCCAGATTGACCGCATCCGCTCAGCACTGTCCACGCAAGTCGAGCGCGGCGGGATGACCATCGGCACAAAAGGCGACTTCATTGTAGTGGAGATCAACAATCAATTGTTGTTTCCGCCCGGCAAGACCGAAGTGAAGCCCGAGTTTCTGCCACTGGCCGCACAGATTGCCGCAGCCCTTGAGCACGAGCCAGGGTCAATCACGATCGTTGGCCACACGGATAATGTGAAACCACGGAAATCGAGCACGTTCAAATCGAATTTTGACCTTTCGGTCGCCCGCGCGAAGGCTGTTGAGACAATGATCGCGGCGAAGCTTAGCGATCCCTCGCGAGTAACCCCCGAGGGCAAGGGCGAAGATGAGCCAATTGCCGACAATGCGACGTCCGAGGGCCGCGCCAAGAACCGCCGTGTCGACGTTATGATCCCCAAGGAGGAAACGCTGTGAACACCGCCGGTGGGAAACGCCAATGATGCGTTGGCTGCCGCGGATATTCAGCACGGCCGCGTTGGGCGGTTTTGCGGCGGCGATCTGGTTTGCTGGACCTTTGATCCGCTTCGCCGATATGCGGCCGCTGGGACCTGTCTGGTTGCGCGCGACAATCATCGGCACGATCGTGGCGGCCGCGGCCCTCGTTTACGGAGTGCGCGTCTGGCAGGTGAGAAAGGCGGAAAAAGCGCTCGAGACCGCCGTTGCCCGCAACGACGGGGGAAATGACGATTCACCGGTGCTCGAGGCGCGCATGAGTGAGGCCATCGCAACACTCAAGCGCTCGAGCGGCAAGCGCAATTTCCTTTACGATATTCCCTGGTACATCGTCATTGGCCCGGCGGGCGCCGGCAAGACGACGGCACTGGTCAATTCGGGTCTGAATTTTCCGCTTGCCGGTTCAGGAGACGCCCAGCCGGTGGCCGGAGTTGGCGGCACCCGCTCCTGCGACTGGTGGTTTACCGAAAATGCTGTGCTGATCGACACGGCGGGACGCTACACCACGCAGGATTCCAATGCTGGAAGCGACAGCAAGAGCTGGCTTGCGTTTTTGTCACTGCTCAAGAAACACCGCACCAGACAACCGATCAATGGGGTTATCCTGGCCATCAGCCTTGCCGATCTCATCAGCCTCGATGACCAGCAGCTTGACGCCCATGTCGTGGAAATACGCAGTCGCCTGAGGGAGATCCACGAGACGCTGAAAATCCAGTTTCCGGTGTACCTGCTTTTCACCAAGGCCGATCTTGTTGTCGGCTTCATGGATTATTTCGGCAGTTTCGAGGAGCCGCGCAGGCGCAAGGTCTGGGGCGCGACATTCCAGACCACAGACCGCAATAAGAACATGGCCGGTGAGGCTTCGGCCGAATTCGATGCACTGGCGAACCGCTTGGCGGACGAGATGCCTGATCGCCTGCAGGAAGAGCCTGATCCGGTCTCGCGCATATCGATTTTTGGCTTTCCGGCCCAGTTTTACGCGCTGAAGGGCCGAATTGCCAATTTCGTGACCAGCCTGTTCGATCCGGTCCGCAGCCAGGTGAACGTCAGCTTGCGTGGGCTCTACTTCTCGTCGGGGACCCAAGAGGGAACGCCTATCGATCAGGTGCTGGGCGCAATCGGCCGCAGTTTCGGCAACAATTCCCGCCCCCACCTGTCCGGGACCGGCAAAAGCTTCTTTTTGCACGATCTCCTGACTGATGTCATTTTCGCCGAATCCGGGTGGGTTTCCTATGACCGAGCGACCGAGAGGCGGGCAGCGGCCCTCAGATATGGCGGCTTTGGCATCATAGCCTTGATCACTGCAGCGGCCCTTGGCGCGCTCGGGATGAGCTTCATGGCCAACCGCTCGCTGATCGCCTCCACCACGCAGGCGACGAGCCAATATCGCGAGACAGCCGACGCCCTGCTCAAAAGCACCACGGTCACCGATGTCGACCTTGAAAACGTCATCGGCCCGCTCGACCAGTTGCGCAAGATGCCGGCCGGTTTCGAAACCAGTGACTTACCGATACCGATCGAGGAAACGGTCGGCCTTAGCCAGCGGGAAAGGCTTCTTTCGGCATCGACAACAGCCTACCGGCAAGCACTGGAACGAATGTTGCGGTCGCGTCTGCTTGTTCAGGCCGAGCGGACCGTCCAGGCGACGATGGCTGAGCCCGCCGCGCTCTACGAACCGCTCAAGATCTACCTGATGCTTGGCGGCAAAGCACCCAAGGTCGATGACGCATTGATCATCTCCTGGATGAAGCAGGATTGGGAACAGAACCGGTATCCAGGCGAGAGCAACCGCGAAGGACGCGCGCAGCTCGAAAAGCACCTGCGCGCCATGCTTGCGTTGGACGATGCCTATGATCCGGCTTTCGAACTCAACCAGCCGCTTGTGGAAGCCGCCCAACGTTCACTCGGGCGCATGAGCCTTACCGATCGTGCGTCCGCATTGATCAAGTCGGCGGTGTACGCGGCTGCGCTGGACGATTTTTCTGTTTCGCAAAAAGGCGGGCCGGAAGCGCAGCTTGTGTTCGAGCGCGTCGATGGCGGCGATCTGTCGAAGCTCCGTGTTCCCGGTCTTTACACCCATGCCGGATTCAACAACTTTTATCTCGGACAGCTTTCGCGCATTGCGCAGACACTCGTCGACGACCAGTGGGTCCTGGGCGGTGGCGGCGAGCAAGGCGGGATCGATCAGGAGTTGCTCAAGCTCGGCCCCGAACTTCTCGATCGCTACGGCAAGGAGTTCGCAGCCGCGTGGAACAGCGTTCTCAATGGTTTGAAATTCAAAGCCATGCTGAACGACAAGCCGCACTATGTCGCGCTTTCCGCCGTTGCCTCACCAAGCTCGCCGATCGAACAGCTTTTTGCCGCGATTGCCGAGGAAACAGCCTTGGCGCGCGACCCTGTCTCCGGTGAAGACTCAGGCAATGGGACGCAAGCCGGCACCGTCATGCGCCAGTCCCAGGACGCTGCGGACATGGCCAAGGGCCTGGCTCGCATCGGCATTCAAATTAGCTCCGCAAAGTCGCAAAGCCGTGCCGGTATGGGGTCGGCGAAATTTCAAACCCAGAGCCCCGGGGCAAACATCGAAGCGCAGTTCAGGTCCTTCCAGGCTCTGGTAAGCGGGCCTTTTGGACACCGACCGATCGATGCGCTGACCCAGAATTTTCGCGATATCCAACAGAGCCTGCAACTGGCAACCGAGGTCCCTTCGCAGACGGAACGTGTCAACGCCAACCTTCAGCTGCAGATAGCCACCCTTCGCGCCAATGCATCGCGTCTGCCCAAGCAACTCGGCAGAATGGTCAACGCAACTGCAGACGAATTTGAGGGCAACGCGGCTGAAATTTCGTTGACGAATCTGAACGAGATGCTCGACCAGGCCGTCACGCAGCCCTGCGAGGAGGCGGTCAACGGCCGCTACCCGTTTGCCGGCGATGGTACCGAGGATATTGCGATGGCGGACTTTGCCAAGCTGTTCTCTCCGGGCGGCCTGATGGATCGGTTTTTCGCACTAAACCTTGCTTCCTTGATCGACATGAGCGGCCAGGACTGGAGCTGGAAACAGAATGCGCGCTTTGGGCGCGATCTGTCGAAGTCGACGCTGAAAAACTTTCAGGTGGCTGCGGAAATCCGCAACGCCTTTTTCCCCTCGGGCGGATCAATGCCCTCGGTCAACCTGACGTTTACTCCGTTCTCGCTGAACGGCGATGCAGATTCTGCGGTGCTCGACATCGATGGCCAGATCGTGCAGAGCAACCAGGCGGGTAACACGCCAAGCACGGTGTCCTGGCCGAGCGGCGCGGCCTCGGCGTCCGCCAGTCTGAGACTTACACCGGAAATGCCGGGCCGCGAATCCGTTATCAGCTTCGACGGGCCGTGGTCGCTGAAGCGGTTGCTGGACAAGGCGACGATCACCAGCAAAGACGGCACTGTTGAGGCGCGCTTCGTGGTTGGTGGACGCGACGTCAGTTATACGATCCAGACCGGTCCCGGACCCAGCCCCTTCTTCCTTCCCGCACTTTCTGTATTCAGCTGTCCGAAGGCTTTCTGAGAGGATTTGAGCCTCGCCGAGGGCAAGTGGGATCGCGAAATCTAGTCGATCTGAGGTTTGTCTTGCATCAATGAGCGGCATCAGCGAACGCCTGGTTGATGTGCGTATCCAAACCATCGCCTGCCAAACGGTGCCTTCCCCATCCGGGCAAGAACCCGCCTCGCCAGGGCCCCACGAGCGGCGTTCGTCCGAAGGACCGTATCGAGAACCGTCGCCGGCAGCACTGGCGGCGTGCTACTTGGCGGGCAGCAAAACGGATTTCCGATAAGTCTCGAGCACTGCTGCAACCTTCGTCGAACATGCTCGATAAGGATCGGGTCTCCTTTGGCAGAAGTTGAAAGTCAGCTCTCTTAAGTTGAAAGTCAGCTCTCTTAAAGAGAGCGAGGCACATCTCGCTGGAATGGTGTCGCGATTGGTAGGCCAATCCATCCGGCTGATCTCGATGCGCCCACAGCGCATCAGACCAAAGGCCGCAAGGTTCATAGGGGCCCGTCGAAATCGCATTGTCAGTGCCCATGGTTTGAAGGCCCGGCCCATACAGACGCGCAACGCGCAAGGGCCGGTCCGCGACCAACCCCGATGCCGAACGCTCCACTATATCCGCCATGCCGACCATGAGGCGTTGCGGATTGCGCAGCTGTGGTTCGGCCAACGCCCGGCGAAGCGTCAGACCGGCATAAAGGACCACGAACCGTCCGCCCGCGCTGTCAAAACGGTTCGTCGGTGGCACGCCCCGTCCCGGTCCGAAAAAAATCGGGTCGAGCCAAGATCGGTGAACACGGTGCAGCACCTGACCGGCTTCTATTTTGTCAATAGAAAGCGAGATATCGTCAAGCCAATCGGGAGGAGGAGGCGCCAGGCCGGGTGGACCGCGGCGCGGGGCCCGATCCACGGAAATCATGCAAACCCATCCACAGCCTCACTGCGTAGAATGCGCAGAACTGAATCCGCCTCGCCGGCCCTCAACGCCTCAAGTGGCGTGCGCCCTCCGAGCACCGAGTCGGGGGCGAGCAAGAAGTCCAGCGCCATCCACGATCCGGCTGAAGTGTAGGCCCGCACAACGTCCGCGATGCCGGCGACCATATCCGTTTCGTCAAATTGGCAAGCAGGATAGTGCCAGTCGCTCCCCTGCCGAACCGCAAGCAACGACCCGGCCCGCCGGCGCTTGTCCACTGCCTGACGCGAGATGCCGAGCAGCCGTCCGGCATTCTCGGCCGACAGCGTGCCGCCCGCACGCTCAATTAGAATTTTGCGGTGTTCGACGTTTCTTGCCAGGGCGGGGACGAGTGGATCGAGTTCTATGACGGCTGACCCGATGACGTCCGACTGGCTGAGAAGCCGGGCGAGCGAACCGGCATCGGTCGGGGCCGACAATGCGTCCAGAACCTTTGGTGAGGCAGTGGCTGCAATGCGCTCAAGCGCCGATGTGGCGCGTCGAAGAAACACTGCCTGCAGACTATCAGACCCGATAATATTAGTGTTTGGCGCTGTTCGAGCCATGCTGATCTCACTGGTTGACATCAGGAATATATAGAAACGATGTTGCCTGCGTTAACCAGCCGGATGTCACGGCGAGGATCGATAGTTGGCTATTATCTACCCTCCTGTTTGAACTGCGTCGGCAATGCGCGCTGGGTGGGCACGCTGCTCACTCGGATCCTGGAAGAAGTCGGGCTCCTGGCAGTGGCATCCAGGTGGTCTTCTGGGGAGCCGATAATGGCGAGATCCTACGACGTCTTTCCGCACATTCCGGGGTACTGACCGCTGCTTGGTTGGTTGTGAGATGAGCTGGAACGCTTAGGGACCGGCAAGCCGTGCCAGATGGGAAGATCGCAGCATGCGCAGTTGAGCAGGCAACTGAGCGCTGCCGCTCCCTCAAATCATCTCTTGAGCTCTTTCTCGTGGTGACCCGCCAAAACGGTCAGGCGCTCAAAGCTAGATTTCGATATTTTAATATTCGAGCCTGTGGCAAAGTGGCGCCAGCGAGCGCCTGAGAGTGCGCTGCAGAGGACGCTTCGAGAAGCGCTTGGTGGCAAGTTGAGCGATGTCGCCCTTTCCTTTGAAAGCTTCGGCGTGAGCCACAATGGCTGTGTCCGTGAGCACAATGAAGACAACTATCTGGTCGAGCCGCGAACCGGCCTGTGGGTGGTGGCCGACGGAATGGGTGGGCATGAAGCCGGAGAGGTTGCTTCAGCCAGCATCGTCGATCATCTGGCCACGATCGGCATTGCCAGTTCCGCCCCGGATCTTCGTGCACGCTTCGAGGACAGGCTGAGCCGTGCCAACGCCGAGATCCGCAGGATCTCCGAGTCCCGCGGCATAACCATCGGCTCCACCGTTGCCGCCCTGTTGGCGATGGATGGGCGATTTGCCTGCCTGTGGGCGGGCGACAGCCGGGTCTATCTGATCCGCAACGGCGCGATCTCACAGATCTCGAAGGACCACACCGAAGTTCAGGAACTTCTCGACCGCGGCATGATCAGCGCAGCCGAGGCGCTCACCTGGCCGCGCCGCAATGTCATCACGCATGCGGTAGGCGTCAGCGACGAAATCGTCATCGATTTCCAGCAAGGCGAAATCATGCCCGGAGACATCTTTGTGTTGTGCACCGATGGGCTGACGGCGCATCTGACCGATGCCGAGATCGGCGCCACGGTTGTGACTGCGACACCTCAGGCGGCCTGTGAGGCTCTGCTGAAAACGGTGCTGGAGCGAGGCGGGACAGACAATGTCACGATTGTGCTGGTAAAATTCGCAAACAGAAGCAATGGGCACCCCCCCTACCCTGATCTGTCCAGAGCGGAGGGTTGAGGCCGATGAGCGCCGACGACAAGACGCGAATATCGCCGCAGCTGGCCAACACCGCCGTCGGTACGCAGCTTAGCGGCATCTACGAACTTGACGAGCGGATCGCATTCGGCGGCATGGGTGAGGTCTACCGCGGGCACAACATTCAGACTGGCGACCATGTCGCGATCAAGATCGTCCTGCCCGAATTTGCCCGCGACCCGACGATCTTGTCCTTGTTCCGCAAGGAAGCGTCGATCCTCAATCACCTCTCGCATGATGCCGTCGTGAGATATCACGTCTTCACCATCGACCCCGGAATCGGTCGTCCTTACCTTGCGATGGAATTTGTCGACGGCGAGTCGCTTTACGACATCATCCGGCGTGGCCCGATGCCGACTGAAGAGGTACGCAAGCTCTGCCATCGCCTCACGTCGGGTCTGAGCGCCGTGCATGAGGCGGGAGCAATTCACCGCGACCTCTCTCCGGACAACATCATCTTGCCAGGCGGGCGGGTTGACCGCGCCAAGATCATCGATTTCGGTATCGCGCGATCGGCGACCGTCGGCGGTGAGACCCTGATCGGCGGAAAATTCGCGGGAAAGTACAACTACGTTTCCCCCGAACAGCTTGGGCTATACAGCGGCGATGTCAGCGAGCAGTCCGACATCTACAGCCTGGGGCTAGTGCTGGTTGCCGCCCTGCGCGGCAAGCCGATCGACATGAGCGGGTCCCAATTCGAGATCATCGAAAAGCGTCGGACCGTGCCTGACCTGTCCGACATCGACGACGATTTTCGCGGCATCGTTGAAGCCATGCTGCAGCCGGATCCGCGAGACCGCCCGGTAAGCATGGCGGAGATCGCCAGGATGACGCGTGACGAGGACGAAGGGACATCGCCACCGACGTCCATCCCAAACCGCGACAGGCCGGGTCTGCCACGAGCGGGGCAAACGCTTGCGCCCAATCCGAAGGCCTCGTCCCCGCCATCCAATGTCTTGGGCCACGAAGCGCCTTTGGCAACAGGCTCGACTGGGCAGCGGTTTGTCCCGCATGTCCGGCCGGCGCTGTTGTCCGAACCGCGAGCCTCACCGGTCGCCGCGCCGCCACGTGCGGTCGTGGGCGCTGTTCCTGGACGATCCACAAAGACGCGAACCATCGCAATCTCTGCCTTCGCGACATTGGCTCTCGCCTCAGTTGCCGGCGTTTATTTCAGCGGCTTTACAACGCCCTCCGCGCCGAGCGCCAGCAAGACCTCGCTTTCCGCGCCAGAGCCCCCACAGCCTGCCCCACGAGCAACGATACCTGTCCCCGAAGCATCAATGCCAGAGGCAGAGGCATCGAAGCCGCTGGCGACGGACAATGTTGCGGACACCCTTGAACCGCCACAGGAAGTTCCAGCCCCAAAGCCGCAAACGGAGACTGCGTTAGCACCAGCCGAAAATCAGGCAGGGGCCGCAGATCGAATGCCGCCGCCGGCAGCGTCGCCCAAGATACTCCCGAAATCCGAGGAAACGTCGACGCCGTCAGCAAGTGCGGCGCAACCGCCGGCCGAAAACGCAACGCCGTCAATTCAGCCCGAAACGCCCTCGCCACCTGCCAAGCTTGTTCCTGCCCTCCCGCCGGTCGAAAAGGCTCCGACGCCGCCCGAACCAGACGCCGCGGCGAGCCAAAAGCCTGAACAGCAGGCAAGCCAACAGGCGGAGGCGAAACCGGCCACGCCAGCTCCCGAACCGGCTGCAGGTCAGGCAGATGCGACGAGCGCAAAGGAGCAGCAGGCCGACCTGCCGCCGCCCAAACACCAGGCGAGCCGGCCGGCGAAGGCGATACCCGCAGCGCCCGTTCCCAAGCCGGCTGAACGCCAGCCGGATGCGACGAGGGCAAAGGAGCAGCAGGCCGACCTGCCGCCGGCCAAAGAACCAGACCAGGCCGTGGTCGCCCTGAACTTGCCTAAGCCAGAAGTTGCCCCGGTAATCGACGATATAGCGCAACGCGTCTCGTGGGTTCGCGACTTCAGCGGTGGCGACTGTTTCTACGCCGCCGTGACCTCGATAACCGATAAGACCGCTGCCATCGAAGGATTTGGAACCGCGGTCCAGCCCTTCGAGCAGATGTTGGCTGATTTCCAGGCAAAGTTCCACGTTGAGCCGGACATCAACGTGCGCCTCATTGAGCCGAGCCAGTGCGAAGTCACCAACTTCCTGCGCTTTCTGGGGCAGACTGCTGGCGAAAAGCCGCAGCTTGTCCTCGATCGAACATCGGTGCCGAACGGTACGCCGATCAGCGGTACGCTGGTGACGCGTGGCGGGCTCATTTCCAGCGTGCTGCTGATCGACCACAAAGGCATGATGTTCAACCTCGACGACCGCATGGTCGTGCAATCGGACAAGGCTACCTTCAGCATCCCGATCGGTCTCGGCGCCGCCGACAGGGCAGCAGGCAAGGCCGTGCCGCAGATCATCATGGTGATTACCGGGCCCCAGGATATCCAGTCGGCTGCATTCTCCACGCCAATGCCAGCCTCACGGCTGTTGCCCAAAATTCTCGAGGAAATCGAGGCCAAGGGATCCAAGTTCTCGGCCAGTGCCAAGTATTTCCGGCTCGGCGGGTAGCATGGGCGTCCGATGGAACTCCATAGCTCGATTCTGCCCCGCTCGTCTTCCGACCTGCCTTTGAAGCAGCGTGGTCGGCTTCGAACCTTGCTTGCCTCGAGGGGCCGCACGAGGCTTGCGGTCGTTTCGGCCGCCGCGTTGCTGGCCGTGCTCTCATGCAACGAAGCGCGCGCCGAATTCACGGTGTGCAATCAGACGCTCGACGTTGTCAACCTCGCCGTCGGCCAGGAGGTCGACAATGCCGACCAGACCGATGGCTGGTGGACCATCGGCGCAAATCAGTGCGTGAATGTCATCCGCGAGGAACTGGCGAACCGCTACATCTACCTCTACGCCACTGACGTTTTCGGCCATGCCATCCTGACCGGATCGACCGAAATGTGCATTGAGCGGCGACGTTTCTCGATACGCGGCATCGACGAATGCTGGCAGCGCGGCCATATTGCCGCGCGATTTGTTGAAGTCGATACGCTTGAACAGGTGCGTTGGACGTTTTTCCTGACCGGAAACAGTCCGTGACGCACGCTATCGACACCACCTTCAAGGAGAAGAAGCAAGCACGCGCTGCCCTTCGCCGGCGCACGTTTTGGCGCAGGCTTCTTGCCGGCTTCGCCACGGTTTTCCTTTGTTCGATTGCCGCCGGCTTCTATCTCACCGCGGACTATTGGTCGTTTGGCGACGAAGACGAGGAGCTGCATGCGGTCGAAGGAGCCGACGATGTGCCGGCTGATGCCTCTGTTTATGTACCTGCCATCATCGGCCTGCCGGGGGACCCGATGTGGATCACGCTCGCACCCGATTCCGGCGCCGCAACGAAAGGCCGTGTTGTTCCACGTCCGGCCGAACTCGACCTGGCCGGGGTTTCGCCACAGATCGAGATTTTGTCCGACGTCATGCTCAGCGCCAGCGAGAAATTCATGACGACCATACCGTCGACGCAGGAGGATTTTGCATTCTTCCAGGCGCAACGAAAGACGGCTCCCGCCGCTTCCAGCGATCTGCAGAACAACCTTCAGCCATTTCCTGCCCCGGATGAACCCGCGCCTGCTGCCGATCAACTGGCCGAAGCCGACGACCCGGAGGCCGGCTGGGGTGAAACAATCGATGCAGGCGATGCAGCTCTTCCCGCGTTCCACAAGACCCAGATCGAAAACAACACCAGCGTCGTAACCGTCACGAACGAATATCAGCGGTTCGAAACGACGCAAGACACGTTCGTGAAGATCCTCAACGATCGCAGTCTGGACAGCGTTGCGCTCGATGCACATTTCTCCGCCGACGACGCCAAGCAGGCAGGCGAGGCGCTGAAGGCCCTCTTCGGCCGGGACGGCCTGGAACCGGGCTATGTCGTGGCCATGCGTGGATACCGGCCCAACCGCGAGACGACAACGATGTCCCTCATGCAGGTGTCGATCTACGCCAAGAACGTCTTTGTCGGTACGCTGACGCGCAATGCCGCGGGCGTGTTCGTATCGGGCGTTGATCCTTGGGTACGTGAAGATCTGTTCAACTACTCGGGCGCGCCCGCCGAAGGCGCCCACAAAAGGCAGTATCGTCTGCTCGACGCGATCTATTCGACCGCGGCACGCAATAGCGTTCCGACCGGCGTGATCGGCGAAGCCATCATGTATCTGTCGAGAGGACAGGATCTGGACGCCTTCGCAAGCGAGGACCAGCGTCTTGTGCTGATCTATTCGCAGACGCCGCGCGGCAAGGACGAAGGCGCCGGGCGCGTGCTGTATGTTGGTGTCCAGGGCACGACAAAAAGTCTCGACTGTTTCGTCTTCCAGCAGGGCGATGGCCAGTTTGCATGCGTGACAGGCGACGATCAGGTCCGCTCGCTGACGGTCACCAACGGCATGGTCACGCCGGTCAACGGGGTCTTGACCTCGACCTTCGGGCCGCGCAAGCATCCAATTCTGGGCACCGTTCGCATCCACAAGGGCGTCGACTGGGCGGCGCCGGTCGGCACGCCGATCGCAGCCGCCTTCGATGGCGAAATCAGCTTCCAGGGCGATGGGGGCGGCTATGGCAATCTGGTCAAGATTTCGCACGGCAGCGGGCGCGAGACGCGCTATGCGCACATGCAGAAATTCGCAATCGTCGGAGGTGTCGGCACCAAGGTGAAGGCAGGCGACATCATCGGCTACATCGGCACCACCGGACTGTCGACCGGACCGCACCTGCATTTCGAACTTTACCAGAATGGCGCGGCGATCGACCCGCTGGGCACAGTTACCGCGGTCGCGTCGGATCTTTCCGCCGTGGAAACGCTCACCGACCGCATCGTCCACGTCGAAAGTGGCGGCAGTGCCCGTGCCAAGAACCCGAATTCTTCAGCGACCGGCGCCGGCCAGTTCATTACCAAAACCTGGATCCGGATGATGAATACATACCGCCCTGAACTGGCACGCACGCTCTCGACCGCCGACCTGCTTGCCCTGCGTTACGACGCCACGATCTCGCGCGAGATGGTTCGCAATCTGGCGCGAGAGGGCGAAGCCTATCTTCGGGCGCGTGGCCACCAGATCACAGCCGGCCGGCTCTATCTGTGCCATTTCCTCGGCATGGAGGGGGCGCATCAGGTGCTGTCGGCGTCGGGTTCGGCGCAACTGAGCGCCGTGCTCGGATCAGCCGTCATTCAGGCCAATCCCTTTCTCACCGGCAAGACCGCCAGCTATGTCGTGGACTGGGCCGAAAGGAAGATGGGTCGAAAGCTCAGCCCAGCCACGACCGCCGCAAGCCAGCAGTCCACGACCACGACTGAGGTCCGGCAGACATCGCCCGAGTTCGCAAAGTACAAACAGGTGATCACGGCGATGCTGAGCTCCGTTCAGAATGCGCTTTGAACCAGGGCCGGCGTCGGCAAGTCGCAACCGCTTCGCAGACGCAGCCCGATTAGTTCCCGGGTCCGCGATTTCCCGACCAAGCCGCTGCACCTCAGCGCCAGGGTGGTGGTGGGCGGCGAGCTGGAGGAACTGTCAGCAGGCGTTCAAACGACTGCCCTGCCCGCCGCAATGCCGTTGTGGCTCGAAACTGCCGCACAGTTTCCGGCGGCATGCGCCAGCGTTCGCTACTCGGTCTTTATGCGCATTTCCACACGGCGATTGACAGCATCGTACGGATTGGGGCTGCGCGGATGCGCTTCGCCCAGGCCAATCGGGTTAATGCGGGCAGCCTCAATGCCGCTTGCTGTCAGGAAGGACGTCACAGATTGCGCCCGCCGCTGTGAGAGCCGCTCATTGTAGTTTGCCGGACCGGAGGCGTCGGTATAGCCTTCGACGACAAAGTGGAAAGTGCTTAGCCGGTTGTCCTTCAGGGCCTTGGCAAACTCCGCAAGCTCGGCGCGCGCGGTCGCGTCGAGTTCGGCCGAATCGAGTCCGAAATTGATCAGCATGTCGAGACTGGATTTGTCGGCGGGTCCGTCTTTTGCCTTGGTCCTGCTCTTGCACTGCTCATCGGTGCCGACACAAATTCCACGCGACTTGCCAAGATCGGCCACGCCGGCAAAAAACTTCACGATATCTTCTGATTTCTGGACCGGGTCGGCGTAAACATGGGTCGAGAAAACCAAGACCGCCAACACCAAGGGTGAACTGGCCCACCGCATAGCGGTTACTCCTGTTGAGCATCCGATATTAACCAACCGTGAACATACCAAATTCCGAAGCAATTGTCTGCGGGAAATACCGAGCCGCGGCTGTGTCACCGGTCATCACCCCGCCGCAAGTTGAGACTTGACCCGCGCCGCGCTGCGGGCTTGAGTGCCGGCAGGCTCTCGATGAAAGCGTGGCGTCATGGCCAACGGGCTCCGATTCAAAACGGCACGAGATCTTTTCATGGCTTGTCCTGCGGCTGCCCTGGACATGCGAACCCTTCCAACCGAACAGCGTTCGATCGAGTTTTGCCGCGGCCTCCTCGCCGGGCGCGTTCCCGAAGAGGCAATCACCTTTTGCGCCTACCTGCTGCCGGATCGGGCTGCGGTCTGGTGGGCTCATGAATGCCTTGGGCATTTGAGCGAGCTGCTCGATGAAACTGATCAAAAACTGCTCGCACTCGTCAGCAACTGGGTCAGCGAACCGGGCAGCGCCCACCATCGCGCCGCGCTGGGCCAGGCAGCGGCAGTGCCACCTACAACCCCGGGCGCCTGGATTGCGTTGGCTGCGGTACGGCGTAGCAATGGCTTTGGTACTGGCGGATCCACCGGCCGCACAGCAGTGCCACCGGCCTTACAGCCGTTGCCTGCCGCCCATGCCGTCAATGCCGGAGTTCTGGCAGGACTCGCGCGTGTTGCACTTGCGGACCGTTTTGCCGTCCTATCTGCCTTTGTTGAAATGGGCTTACAGATGGCCGAGACCGAGGCGCTGCGCCAATCAGCGGACGCATACTAGCCTCGCATGTTTTCTGTCAGGGCTGAAGGCGAGAGGGAACAACTGCTTGGCGCGGGTGTCCAAAGGAGTCGGGATTGGCTGGAACTGCGCAGGGCCGAGGGGGGGCTCAGAGATGACGTTGATCAGATTCTCATCCGCGGGTTGGCTACCGTCGTCCGCCTCTTCGCCTCGGTGCTTTCCTCGGTCTAGAGGGCGACGTCGGGTGGATTTTGCGGGCCACCAGTCTCAGCCCCGGAAGATGAGTTCTAGCAATGTGCTGCTGTCCCTGCTCGCCGCGATCTAGGTGTTCTCTGGGCAACGTTGCCATGACGGCCATATTTGAATCAATTCGAGGTACGAAAGCGTACTGAAGGCTCGTCAGCCAGTTCCTGCTCACGCTGGTCAAGCGCGGTTAGCAACCCGGCAAAGTGCTTCGGCATTTCTGCATCGACTTCCAACCCTAGCCGCTTGCGCAAACCTGACGATTGCCTTCCGAACTGATCAAACGTCGGTAGGCTGTTCGTGCTTCGTGGTGGCGGCATCAGCTAGACCCACGCTCCACTGACGGCCACGCTTGGTCCACTTCATGAGTTACTTGCTGTTGCCCTGTGAGTTGCAGACGTAGATTGACGGGACCGGAGCAAACCAGTCATGCGATCACTCTTTGTCGACCCTATCAATTTCATCAAGCAAAGACTTGTGCTCATCCGGAAGCCCCTGATCTACCGGAAGATTTAGCGCCTTGCGGAGGTAGTCGCGGATGGCTTCTGACGTGATCCACCGTCGTATGAGATCGGCGATAACCTTCTGTTTCTTTCGTCGAACTCAACCATGGCCGGCCTACATGCGAATAGGTCCGAACCATCCCGTGATCCGATTTGTTCCTTAGCTATTCTGGCTATTCTTCGGTGTCGAGCAGGACGGCCCTTCCATCATATGTCGCCAGATCGATCAGAATTTCACACAGTTCGAGGTTCGTCTCGTCTGCGTGTGGGCCCAGGTCACGGAGGGCCGCTACGGCCGTTCTAAAGGCACACCAGGCACGATTAGATCGTTTAGATCGTTCCAGTTCCGCGAGCGGGTATCGCGCGGGCACTTTCGGTGCAGACTGTCGAGCGTTGCGGACCCTTCAACATCCGCCACTAATAGGGTCCCCTTAGAGGGCTTCGTGCAGCAAGGAATGCTTTTCATCTCGATCAGGATGGCGCGGGCCGACACGCTGTTGTGGAGCTCATCCGTGGCTCTCAATCGGGCCGTTTTCTGATTTCCGCACACGACGAATGTCTATGCGGGGATTGGCCCCATAGCCTGTTTGACCGAGAATTTTCGAACCGAAGGTCCAGATCTTACTTGCAGCCGCCTTGCGCCCACTTGGCCAGCGCCACCTTGAAGCGCGTCCCGAGCGGATGCTGCAGGCGCAGCACGGAGACATCGTTGGCGGCGAAATTCTTCGCCTGTTCGCACAGCCGAACCTCATTCCACTCATGACAGCCATTGCAGTGCTTGCCCTGCCACACCGCTTTGTCGAGCCCTTCCACGGGAGCAAAGAGCGGCTTGCCCGTGATCAGCTCGGCGATACTCTTGCCGTCGATCTTTGGATCTCCAAAATCGACAGGTCGGTCGAAAAAGATCGGATCGTCCGAAGCCAGTTTCGGGATTTTCTGCCGCAGGACATTAAGTGCAAGCTGTGCCTCATCCTCGCCTGACGAATTTCCGGTGGCGTTGCGCCCATCCGAGCCGCCTTCCGCTGGTTGCGGACCGGTCGCTTCGCCGACGATCAGCGGCGCGTTGAGATCGACTCTGTGCAATACGACCTCGGTGGTCAGCGAGACATTGATCCACGGGCGCTGCTTGCCGGCGGTTGCTTTGAAGACATCGGCGGTGACCATGTTCATCGCATCGGTGATGGAGACGTTCGAAGCTCCGATATGGGCAAGCAACGCAGACGTGAACGGCGAATGTTCGCTCGATCCGTCATAGGCGACCTGATTGGGACTGGTGGAGAACGCGACCAGCGTGCCGGCGCCGCCATTCTCGATCGGGATTTCGGCAAGCCCGCTTCTCGCTCCCTTGCCGGCCGCCTTTGCCAACACTTCGGCCAGGGGATTGTCGCGACAGGCATCGAGGAAAATCAGTCTTATGCTGGTCTCGCGCGACATTTGCCGCAAAACGAACTCGACAGGCACGGCCTCGAAATCAAGCGAGGTCTCGTCTTCCAATGCGGCATCGACCGGAAGGAGGTAGTTGCTGCCTGAAACCTGCAAACCATGGCCGGCGTAAAAGAAAAGGGCAATGTCGGCGCCGCGAACCTGCTTTGCGAACTGCGCAATGGTCGTCTGGGTCTGCAATTTGGTCAGATCGAAACCGGAGACGACTTCAAAGTCCAACGTCGCAAGGCGGTCGGCAACAGCCTGCGCGTCGCGGACCGGGTTGGTCAGCGCCGGCGCATGCTGGTACTGGGAGTTGCCAAGGACCAGAGCAACACGGCGTTCCGCATTGGCCGCCGTCAATGCCAACAATAGAGAGAGCGTCACCAGCCCGATCATGCGCGGGGTGCTGCCAAAACAGGCAATCAGCTGGAAGCCCCGCCGGAACAAGAGGTCCTTCCTCAGTTGACGAGCTTGGTGGCGGAAAACTCGATCCGCCGGTTGAGCGCCTTGTCCTTCGGCGTATCGTTGGCCGCAACAGGCCGCTCCTCGCCATACCCGGTCGCCGTGATCTGCGTTCGTGCAATACCCGCGGCAACGATGGCGTCGGCAACAGCCTGAGCCCTGCGCTCCGACAGCAGCTTGTTGGCCTCAGGCGAACCGTCGGAATCGGTATGGCCGGAAACCTCTACCTTCAGGCTGGGACACTTGCCGACCACGCCAACCACCTCCGCCAGCAGCGGGCGGCTTAGGTTGTCGAGGCGCGCGCTCGCCGACCGAAAGTAGATGGCACCAGTGCGGGAGAGCACCGCGAACCGGTTGAGGCACTCCTCGTCGCTGAAGTTCGCCTTCGCGGCATCGGTGGAGACGGGTCCGACGTCGGCAGTACTTGCCGCGACTGTCTGCACGGCCGCGGGCTTGCTGCCGTCAGCGTTGAACACGAAATCGAACGATACCGAAGCGGTCGGAACAATGTTGGTCACATTGGCGGCCTGCTGCAGTTTGTCGACATTCGGCAGCAGTCCGAAGTCCTCGACATGCACGGCAACAGGCGCCTCCGAAGCGACGGAGACCATGCTGTCGCTGATCATGGTCACCACAACATTGGCCTCGAGATCCTTATCGACCCCGTGCAGGTTGAGGCGAAATGGCAGTACTGCCTTCACCCTTCGCTTGGTCGCCAGGTCTGCAAATGCGGCAGGGTCCACTTTTGCGGTCAGTTCGGCGGACGGATATTTGAATGTCTCAAAGAAGAGGAACCGCATGCGGACATTGCGAAGGTCGACACCGGTGTCGACGGAGTTGAGGTCAAAGGTGATCTTGGCCTCACCCGCCGAAGAAAGAGTGCCGGCTATGTTCCTGATCTTGTTGGTTTCGACGATCGTGTTCTTCTTGACCGACTGGTAGGTGAGCACGGACGCCGTCGGGTCGAGCGTCCAGTTCGTCTGTGCATTGGCGCTTTCCAGCCCAGGTACCAACAGCACCGATAGCGCAACGATCAAGCCAAGGGTGGTGTTTAGGGCGAAGCAGCTTCTCGAGCCCGTCTTCCACCAGTCTCCGACGACTTCGAACATGGAACCCCCCACAGGACAACAGCCTTCTGTGTCGCAATCACGACCATGCCGTGCCAAAGAGAGCATAGAACAATTGTCGAGGCTTGGCGAGCACCGGCGAATCGACCGCAACGGTGTAAATCCGCTCTGGTCCGGGCTGCGGAAGTCCGGCAAAATGGTGATGGACGAACACTGGCTGCGCAGCAGTCTTGTTGGCGGATATTGGAGCTGATTGAAGAAATCGCTACAGCAGCTGCCGCCGTCTCTGAAGGCCGGTCATGTTGGCCCAGGCCAAGTGAGGGAAACGCCCGCCTACTTCATCCTGCTTGTGCCGCGGACGCTTACTCCGCCAGCCCGTCGTCGACCTATTCTGTCGGTATCCATCCGGATACCGCGCTGAAGATGGCTTCCCCTCCGCAGGTATCAAAGCATTGTCTCAATAGCTGAACTGTCCGACCAATTGGGAGCTCCACATTTGTAACCAAATCGCCAGCTCCGCGTTCCTTCAACGGCGTTCGGCTGTGCCCTCGCGATCCAGCCTTTTGATTCAGGATTTCTGAATGGCCAACCGTGACACGAACCGGCATGAAGGAAGCTTCGACTGCCTGATCGTAGGTGGCGGGCCAGCGGGCCTAACGGCTGCGACTTACCTTGGAAGATTTCGAAGGCGAGTAATTGTTGTCGACGCAGATGAAAGCCGTGCAAAGTGGATTCCCTTGACACGCAACTGCCCGGGCTTCCCAGATGGCATTACCGGCCCTGACCTGCTTGAGCGCCTCGAACTGCAGGCTCCTCGATACGGCGCAAGCTTGGTCCGCGACAGGATCGTATCCATTCGCAAAACGAAGGCTGGGTTTTTGGCGGCCGCTTCGTCTCCCATTCGTGCCCGCTCGGTGCTCATTGCAACCGGCGTTGTTGACGTCCTCCCGGATCTTCCTAGCGCTACCGACATGATCCAAGCTGGCGTCTTGCGATTGTGCCCTATCTGCGACGGCTATGAAGCAATCGACAAGCGGGTGGCCATCATCGGACCGACCGAACACGCAATGAAAAAGGCGTTGTTCATGCGCACTTTCACTCAGGATCTCACCCTGCTGATTACCGATCCATCCGAGCTCTCCCCGGACAAGCGTAACAAACTCAAAAGCGCCGGAATCAAGATCGGCATATGCAGACCCAATGCCGTTTGCGCCACGGGCCGGGAGGCGGTAGTGGAACTCATCGACGGCGCAACGCTCTCGTTCCAGACCATCTACCCTGCGATGGGCTCAACGATCCGCTCGCAGCTTGCGGTCGACCTTGGTGCATGCTGTGACAAAGCGGGCAATCTCGTCGTGGATTCGCGCCAGCGCACTGCGGTCCGCGGACTTTATGCAGCCGGAGATGTGGTCGACGAGATCAATCAGCTTGCCGTAGCATTCGGCCACGCAGCGGTCGCAGCAACCGACATGCACAACTATCTTGCAAATGGCGAGAGCGAACATTGGTCCCAGGCCGAACACGGCCCACGGTGACATCAAGCACACGGCGCCCGGCGCCGACGCCGAGAACAAAGCATGAGGAACGAAGAGACACGGCGACCGTTCATGATCATCGGGATTCAGCATGTATCTTTTTCAAATCCTCCTACCTCCCGCGGACAATTCCGGCAGACCGTTCCCCAAACAGGAATTCGACCGGCTGAAAGAGGAACTGGCCCAGCAGTTCGCCGGCGTTACGGCTTTTTTGCAGGCACCTGCCGAAGGTCTGTGGCGGCAAGGCGACCAGTGCAGCAACGATGAAATCGTCATCTTCGAGGTGATGGCGGAGGACAATGATCTGCCAGCCTGGCGGATACGCCGTGCTGACCTTGAGCGACGCTTTCGTCAGGACGAGGTGATCATCCGTTACTCATCGATCGGCGTCGTGTAGGACGCATAGAGCTTCGGTTCCGGCGGCGGGCAGGCTCGACGCAGGTTGACCAGAGCGGCAAAGGTGCGGCCTCGAAGTCCCTCACACGATACAGTCAGCTCCCGGCGATCAGCAACTTCTTTCCAGTTTCGCGTCTGTGACGGAATCTATGCAGTAAGGCCCGCGTCTTCGGAGGGATGAAAGACGCGGGCCTCGACCGGCTTGACCGATCCTGCAGCCATCAGGAGTAAACTTGCTGCCAGCACCGAACCTTCGGGGTGGCTCGGTTGTTCCCGCTAGTGGAATAAAAAGCCCGCCGCATATGAAGCACGGCGGGACTGATGATCGATCGAATGCTATTCACCAAGCATGGGTCAGGGACGTTGCGCCGTTCAAACCAGCCTTGACCCCGCCGACCTAGGTTTGTGCCACCGCGTACTTCAACGGCACTGCGTCGACGAAACGTCGAACCTCGCCCTTGGACGGCGACGTCTCGCATCTCGCGTTTTGACCTTTGTTGGAGGGCAAAAGCACGAGGGCGAGCTCCTCGAACTTCTTAGACCGAAATGATATACTGTTCTTCCCGGCGCCGAATGCAACGAAAGCTGTTACCGAGCGTTGCGATGCAACTAACTCGAGAAACGAGTATCACGGCGACCGACACACGCAAGCGTGGCTGGGAGTTTACTATGGACGACGACAAGAGCGATCATGACGACCTCAAAAGTCTCGTAGCGAAGTCTGTTGCGAAGGAAACCGGCATAACGGCGGCCCAGGTCCTGGATCTGATAAACATGTTCGGCACGGACCCCCCGTCATTGCTACGCGAAGCGCGCATGCTGAATGCCCGCCAGCGGCCGGCCGAGAAGTCGCAGTCGCCGCGCTAGACACCGAATTGGACCGTCCGGCAGCACCACGGTGGAACCTTTCAGAGCCGCCGTGATTCGAATTTACCGGCCTTCCTACGGCGATCATCTTGCCCATGGTTCGTAAACCGCGCGGTGGAGTTTGTCGGCGAATTTGTTCGCCGACCCGCGAACGGGCGTTCATTTGAGTTTAGCATGCCCCGAGCACAGCCTGTTCAGTCTCAATTGCATCGTGTAGCGGGGCTTAAAATCGCGAAGATGCGCGTCATGCAACTTCCGCCCTCTCTTCGCGTTTAGCCGCCTTCAATCCTGGTGAGCGAGAAAAATGCAGGCGTTCATTCCGATTACAATTTACCTGAATTGCAAGCCGATGGTGGTTGCATCAATTTCCGACGCTGCGAAAGCGCTTGAACAACCATGGCCATACGCGGCCAAGCCGCGGCGGGTCGAAGCCGTCCGAATGATCAAGGAATGCTTGGCCGGTCATTGCAACCAACAAGCTGCGATCGATGCCTTCAAGGCGGCCGCAATCGAACAGGGACTTTTTACGCAAAGGCCTCCGAGCGTTGGCCTCCGAAATTAGATGCCGTTATTAGAGACGTGGTGTGAGCTCATATTGCTCTCGCCATCTGGACCGCAGGCAGGCTTCGCCGGCATCGCTATGCCGACGGCTTCCGCGGCGTCGACGTTCCCGGGAAAATGCGGCAGCGCTCGACGGCGGTGTGCTTCCACATAGCGCGGGCAAAGCTGGCAAACCTGCCCATAACTTGGAAGTGCTTTCGCCAGCTCTGCGAAAGATGCACTCCCTCGGAAGCGACCGCCTCGTGCCGGACTCAGCTTGCCCATGATGGCTTTTGAGTAGGGCTCACGGGCCAGAGACTCCCCCGTGCTTGGTTTCTCGATCCGCCGCCGCCGCTTCCATTTCGAGCCGCGCCAAATGGGCCTTAATTTCCTCAGGCTCGGCGTGCTCCAGCCCGACCACATTGTTCCTCGTTTCCTTCAATGCAACGATAATTTCATCGAGCTTGGCATGGATGGCAGCAGTGTCGCGATAACCCTGGATCAGAACAACGCCGGTAATCACAATCGCAGCTACGGAAAGCGCATAGGTGATTACGCTTGTTAGGCCGAAAGGGACCATCGCAGTGCAGGCTATCATGGCCACGATGATCACATAAAAGCCGGGCGGCCGGGACAGAAAGTCAGCCATTACAAAGAGAAATCGGTTCATGTGAATCCCCAAACAAATGATGTAATCCGATTGGGGCTCGATTTTGGGTGCTCGTCAATGCGGTCCGCAATGCGGGGGGCTCTCGCCTATGAGCCAGCGCACTGAGGCTCCTGGACTGCGCATGAACGGTTGCTGTGCAGTCGTGGTTACTTTTTCGCTTCTGCGGAAACGTGGCGTCCCCATTATCCTCTCCGGATAGGACGCGATGGTTGGCGCTAGAGATGCCGTCGTTCGTTCCCCCTCTATGGTTCTTCTTTGCAACCGCGCGCTCACCGCCATCGGCACAGGACAAGATCCCGCCTTGAGGCTGGTTAGGCTTCGCTTACCAAAAAAGATGACGCTT
>NZ_JAMYTD010000012.1:0-152696 GCF_040322255.1 Mesorhizobium sp. M0166
CCCCCCCCCCCGGGGGGGGGTGTTTCCCCCCGCTAAAACCGCGCCCCTGGTGTTTTTAAATGGGGGGGGGCCGCCGCCCCCCCCCCCCCCCCCCCCCCCCCCCCCCCCGGGGGGTCTCCGCCCCCCCCCCCCCCCCCGGGCGCTTCCAGACAACGTGTACCGGCCTGCAGCCGCTTTTGCGCATCGGAAGATTCGACACCGGACTCTTCGGCCGCCGGGCTTCCTTGAACCGTGTAGGCAAGTCCCTCCCGTTCGGCATAGTCGATGGCCGCCTGCGCCGTCGGAAAATCGAGCTCCACCTGGATCAGCGTGTCACCGCTTCCGGTGTAGCCCATCAGCGGTTCGATGACCGGCGCAGTACGCCGCTCGAATACCAGCCGCCAGCCTTTCGGCCGCGCACGGCCCCGAGGTCATGATTGAGCGGCAAGGCTTGCAGATCCGCGCCACCGCATCACGCGGAAACCCGGATCGGCCGAACGACGGCGCTCGCCCGCGATTGTCTTTTGCCGGTTCGAGATTTTCTATGACCGGTGTGACTTCTCTTTCTTGCTTCCGCATCATTCATCCCTGGCGAAGGATGCGCCGGAGGCAGCGGCCTGCCGCCTCCGACTTGCTCCATGCGTCAGTGGGTGATCGGGATGCGCTTCACCTTGGACTGCGCGTTCGGGTTTTTCGGCAGCGTCAGGGTCAGGACGCCGTTGGCAAAGGACGCCTTGACCTTGTCGTCCTCGACCTCGTAGCCGAGGGGTATGCGCCGCTCGAAGTGACCGTAGAAGCGCTCGGAGTAGTCCTTCTCGTTGGTCTCCGACCGCTTTTCGCCACGCAGGGTCAGCACGTCTTCATCGAGCAGGACTTCGATGTCCTTCTCTTCCATACCGGGGACTTCGGCGGTGACGCGAAGCTCATTGTCCGACTCCGAAATCTCCACCTTCGGCCAGCCGCTATCGAAAGGCAAAAGCTGTCCCGCAGCAGGCAAGCGCGTCTCGAAGCTCCTCAACATATCGTCAAAGAGCCTGTTTACCTCGCGGTGAAGCGAAAGAAAGGGATCGCCACCGCTATAGATGCTCGGGGCCTGGTTGCTGTTGCGGCCCCACGGGATAAGGTCACGCACGTTCATCTTCATTCACCTCCTCGTTCAACCGCGCGGCACCGGGCGAATGCCGATGCCTGTCGCTTCTGGTTCACTCTGACTTCAGGCTGCGTTCTTTTCGGCGTCGATCTGCCGCGGCGCTGCCTTTGCCGTGCTGCCGGCAATGGCGATCCGGCGCGGTTTCATCTCTTCGGGAAGTTCGCGCTTGAGATCGATGTTTAGCAGCCCATTGTCCAGGCTGGCGCCGACGACCTTCACATGGTCGGCCAGTTCGAACCGACGCTCGAAGGCGCGCCCGGCAATGCCGCGATAGAGATACTGGCCATTATCGTCGCCAGATAGCGACCCGCTCACAACCAGCAGGTTAGGTTGATGAGTGATGGTCAGCTGATCCTGCGAGAAGCCGGCGATCGCCATGGTGATGCGATAGTCGTCCTCACCAGTCTTGGCGATGTCATAAGGCGGCCAATTGTCTATCGCAGTGACACGGCTCGCGTTTTCCAGCATGTTGAAAATCCGGTCGAAGCCGATGCTGGACCGGAACAGAGGGGTAAAATCGAGGTTTGTCCTCATAGCCACATCCTCCTTTGAGCAACATGGATACAAGAAGCGCCAAGAGCGCCTTGACGCCTCCTGGACTTATGCCGGCCCCATCCGGCGACCGACAATTAGTTATCTATAACAGTGCGTTAGACGTTCAAGAGGGGCTATAGAAAAAATTTTTAGGCGAGATCCAGAAGTATAGACCAATGGGCGAGGAGATCGCACGCGGCGTTGGCCGCTGGCGAGTTCCTCGCCAGCGGATCGGGCCCCTCGGAGCGTTGCACTCAAAGTCGATCGACGGATGCTGTAAAACCGGTGACCGCGATGCTGTTGATCTCACGACCGCGACCGGCGCCGGGAAGCTTCTCCAATTGATCCAATTGGCGCAACGCGTCCATGATGGCATCGAAGCTGACCGGTTCGGTGACTCCCGGCGGCATGCGCAGCGCAGGGACCGATTCCACTGCACAGGCATCCGATGCCCATGACGAAAGGATCGCGCGCTTCTCCTGGACGTCCAGCGTCACATCGGTCAGCACGTCCTGCGGTCGCTCGAAATGCCGTGCCGGATGGAGCAACCGGTCAAGAAAAACATCAGGACCCTCGGGCCCGATTGGGGGAAAACTCGTCGAAATGGCTCCTTCCATCGATGGTCCTCCGCTTTGAATAGTCTCCTCTGTTGAAGTATCTTGGCGGCTCTCGCGATTTCCACCAACTGAAATTTTGGAGGGTTTCGACCAAATTTCAATGGCCGCGACAAGGCCACATCCTCAAAGTTCAGCCCACCATCAACATTTTTTCGAACCGGCGAAACAATCGGCGTGAATGTCAGTTCTTGCGTCTTGGACAAGTCGCGCAGCAGCGCCGGGGCGGTCGGGCAGGAGAACCAATCATGGCTTACATTTCTAGGAAGCGACTGTGCATTGGCCTCGTCGCAGGAATTTTGATGCTCTCGGCTGGCGGCTTTGCTCCGGTTTCAGCACAGGAAATCCCGAACGACTTCAGCGCAATCGTGCGTCAGAAGCTGCCAGCCGTGGTCGCGATCACGACGAGGCAGATCATCCAGGACCAAACGATGCTCGACGACTTTCTCAACCCCTTCGATAGCCGCGGGCCTGCCCAGCCGCAGGTGCGAGAAGCTCTTGGCTCCGGCTTCGTGATCAGTCCCGAGGGCTACATCGTCACCAACAATCACGTCGTCGCCGACTCCACCGAAATCCGCGTCGTATTCTCCGATAAGGAGACGTCGCCGGCGCGACTGGTAGGCCGCGATCCAGCAACCGACATCGCCGTGCTGAAGGTCGATCCACGCCCCAACATGACGACCACCGCCTGGGGTGACTCTGACGCAATGCAGCCGGGTGCCTGGACGATCGCGATTGGCAGTCCCTTCGGGCTCGGGGGAACCGTTACCGTCGGCGTTCTTTCCGCCCGCTCGCGCGACATCCAGGCCGGCCCTTACGACGATTTTCTCCAGACAGACGCCTCGATCAACAGAGGCAATTCCGGCGGCCCGCTGTTTAACGCGCGCGGCGAAGTGATCGGCGTCAACACGGCCATCGTCTCGCCATCGGGCGGCAGCATCGGCATCGGTTTCGCCGTGCCGTCCCGAACTGCACGAAGCGTCGCCGATCAACTGATCCGTACCGGCCGGATCGACCGCGGCTTCATCGGAGTGCGTCTCCAGGAGGTGACGCCGTCGCTTGCCCAAGCGCTTGGGATATCGAGCACCAAGGGAGCGCTGGTCGCCTCGGTCGAGCCCGGCAGTCCGGCGGAGAAGGCCGGCCTACAATCGGGCGATCTAATCACCCGGTTCAACGGCAAGGACATCCAGGGCGTCCATGACTTGACACTGGCGGCAGCGAACGAAAAGCCAGGGTCGAAAGCGACGCTGACAAGGAACCGCGGCGGCTCCCAGCAGGAGGTGGAGCTGACCGTCGGTCAACGCAAGGACGAGGAGGTGCAGACCGGTGCCGTTCCGAGTCCGGAAGCGGCGGACCAACGTCTCGGACTGTCGCTCAGCCCCATTCCGGATGAAGCGCGCCAACAACTCGGTCTCCAGCCGGGTACCACCGGCGTGTTTATCCAGGAGGTGGCGCCGAATAGCCCCGCCGCCGAGAACGGCCTTCGGCCTGGCGACGTCATCGTCTCGGCCAACAACCGCAACGTGACGCAGCCGTCGGATATCCAGCAAGAGTGGACGAAATCCCGCCAGCAGAAAAAGCCCATCCTGTTCCGCATCGAAAGACAAGGGCAATCGCTTTTCGTTGCAGTGGCTGCCTCCTGACGCGGCGCTGCGTCAGGCCTCGAGCACGCTTTGGCTGGTGGCCGGCACATACTGGATTTCGAACGCCTGGTGATCGATATCAATCTCGCGTGTCGCCGCCGTAGGGTGTGGCACGCATTGAAGGGCGTTCCAGGAAGGAGCTATACCATTGTGCCAGTCGTGGCCTTCCCTGCAAGAAGTCGGGCAGTCCGCGGAATTCCAGCCAGCTTAGACAAGTAGCCAGTGCGATGTGGCCGACATGGAGCGGCGCATCGAATTCGACCTCGCGTTCCACGAAGTCATAGGATTCGATAAGCTTCATCGTCATGCCTGCGCCCAAGGCGGGATAACGCAGATGTTCAGGGCGGCGCTCGTTTTCCCAGCGAATGGAAATGCCTGCGTCGCACATGCCGCCGGCAAGCGCCTGGAGGCGCAGGGCGCACCATTTGGCCCGCCCTGTTTCGGGGATGAGCCGACGACGGCTTTCGAGATTGTCGAGATAGTCGCAGATTACGCCCGAATCAAAGATCGCATAGCCGTCGTGGAGAACGAGAACGGGCACCTTGCCAATCGGATTGATCGCAAACACATCATCGTTGCGATTGATGGGGCTCGTCTCCTGATGAATGACGCGCAGACGCCCGACAAGCCCGGCCTCGTGGGCAAAGACCAGAACCTTGCGCGCGTAGGGGGAGTGGGTCTGGTAGATGAGTTTCATGGACCCGTTCGGTGCTGAGTCTGGAACGCGGAGGCATCTAGAGCAGTCCGTGGCCCAGCCGCTCTTCTGTTCAATGGTCCGGCGTCCGGCGCCATTGTCATGCGTCCTTCTCCAGTTCGGCCTCGGTCACGATGATCAGCACCCGGCTCGATCCATCGAGCGCAAGCTCCTGCGACCGGCCGGAAGCCGCGACGGCTGTGGCGAGACCAGCGAGGCCGGCGGCACCCGACGGGGTTGTACCTGGACCGTTTGCCTCGCGAAGCCGGCTCTTCGCATCGGCAAACGCCGCTTCGGACACGGTTATGACCCGGGCGTTGGCTTGGCGGAGCACGTCGAGCGCCGATGCGGCCGCTTCGCCACAGGCGAGCATGTCCGCCGACGTCTTGAGATCGCCGGATATCCGCACGGGCCGTCGCCGCGACAGCGCGGCCGCGACGCAGGCTGCGGCCTCTGGTTCTACCACGACGATCATGCCTGGAAGCATCAGCCAGTCCTTCAGCCCAGTCGTCAGGGCGGCGGCAAGTCCACCGACACCGGCCTGCACGAAAAGGTGGGTTGGCCTCGGATAGCCAATCTCGTCGACCTGGCGACGAATTTCCGCGGCAAGCACGCCATAGCCAGCGACGACATCTGCGACAGCTGGGTCGTCCGGGTCGCTCGAGGTGTCCGCCACGAGAATGCCTTCTCCGGAGCGGGCCGCCGCAGAGGCCCGATCGACGGCATCGTCATAGGTGCCGTCGACCCACACGATTTCGGCGCCTTGGGATTCGATACGCCGCACTCGCGCTGCAGGAACGCCCGTGTGGAGGTATATTTTTGCCGTCCCGCCAGCAAACTTCGCCGCCGCCGCAACGGCAAGTCCGTGATTGCCGGCGCTGGCCGTGATGAGCGCCGGCAGCGGCGTCTGGGCCCGCTCTGGATCGAGCAGTTCATCGATGTCCATCCCGGTAGTGCGAGCGAGAGCGCACAGACCGGCATACGTGCCGCCGAGGGACTTGAAGCTGCCCAGGGCACGGTCGCCCTCGTTCTTGGCAAGCACCTGGGTCACATCCAGGCTCGCAGCCAGGTTTGGCAGGTCGAGCAGCGGTGTCGGTGCATAAAATGGCGACAGGCGCTGTAACAGCGCCGCAATGAGATCGGGGCCAAGGCCCGGCTGTGTGTCTGTGGTCATGAAGCGAAATTCTATTCCGGAAACGATGGCGCTTGGCGCCTATTGTCGTTGCCCAGCCGCCTGATTTCGTCATAGATGCCTGTCCTCATGACGAAAACTGCCGCCCTCGATCGCTTCGACCATGTGCTGCTGTTGCTGGTTCAGCGCGACAACCAGGTTCCGGCGCGGCGTCTCGCCGAGCAGGTCGGGCTTTCCCAGAGCGCGGTCCTGCGCCGCCTGCGTCGACTGCGAAAGGATGGCGTGATCGCAGCAGATATTGCCGTCGTTCGTCCGGCTGCCGTAGGCCTGCCGCTAACCATCCATGTGCTCGTTTCCCTGGAACGGGAGAGCGCTGTCGAGTTGGACGCCTTCATCGGCAAGCTCCGTGGGCGCTCGGAGGTTCGTCAGGCCTGGTATGTCACCGGTGAAACCGATTTCGTGCTCCTCCTCCAATTGCCGGGGATGGAGGCGTACGATGTCTTCGCGCGGGAAGTCTTCCACGCCGATTCAAACGTGAAGGCGTTCCGCACCATCGTGACAATGCGGGAAGTGGTCGGCGCAGCGGATGCGCAGCCGCTATCCACTGCCTGAGTTGCGGCGTGTCGCCAGCAAGCTGATTTGCCCTGCTTTGACCAGGAATTCTCAGTCGAGGGCCGAACCCGATTGAAGTTCGATACGTATCTACTCACCCGCCGCACCGCACTAATCGCTGCCGCCAAGATGCTTCGCGAATGTCTGCACCTGGCGCAAATTACTTCCACTCGTGTGTAGAAGAATATCAATGTATGAAACGGGGGGCAGCTCGCTCCCGTATACTGATCGTTCAACGGCGGCATGAATTTCGGAACGGATATGAGAGCCAACACTTCAGGATCTCCCGGCGATGAGGCGCACTCTACCCGCAGCAGAATCAAAGAGGTCGCGGCCGAGTTCTATGTCCTGCGCGGCCACGATGGTTTCAGCTTCGGCGATATAGCGACGGCAATCGGCACGACGCGCGCCAATATCCATCATCACTTCGGCAACAAGCGTCAGCTGATGGAGGAATTGATCGCCGACTTCGCCGCCAACGCCGAGGCCCGCATCAAGCGCTTCTGGACGACCCCCGATATCCGGTTCTTCGACCGTCTCGATATGCAGCTCGAGGATCTGCGCCGCTTCTACGAACGTTTCAACGCTGAGAAGGGGGCCCGCAATATGTGGAGCCCGCTTTCGCGCCTTCGCCACGACCTCCCGGTTCTCGGCGAACCAGCGGAACGTGCCCTGGAGCGCGTCAACCGGGTCTATGATCAGAGCCTGCGACATGCGGTGGACCAGGCGGTGAAGGACGGAGAGCTTTCCTCCGACACGCTCACGCACGAGCTCGTGCACATGCTGCGTATTACCCTTCTGTCCTGTCCACCGATGACGCAGGACACCGGAAGCTTCGACGAGGTCGCCAGGACCTTCGCAGCGCTCGCCGCGATCATCCGCGCCGCTTGGCAGGATGCGGGGAAGGGCTCGGGTCGAGGCTAGACATCCGGTGGATCAAAGCGAGGGTGAGTTGACAGCCTTTGGCTTTCAAGTTACTTACTTGCAGGTAAGTCAGCCCATGATGGCGACGAGGCGCGTATTAGGGAGGATCACGTGCTGCGCGATGATGCATTCACCCGTTTCGAGGTCAGCCCCTTCACTGGAGCGCTCGGTGCAGAAATTCGTGGGATCGATCTGGTGAGCGCGAGCGAGGATGCCTTCCAGGACGTTCGCCGCGCGCTCTACAAGTATCATGCGCTCGCCGTGCGCGATCAGGAGCTTGACGCCGCCGGCGTCCACAAGGTCGCCCGCCGGTTCGGACCATTTAGCGGTAATCCGGTGCACACGCCGATCGACGGCTTCGACGATATTGTGCGCTTCGTGCGCGAGCCGGACGACACCGGCAAAGTGATCGGCGAGGACTGGCATATGGACCTCGCCTGGCTACCGAAGCCACCGGGCATTACGATCCTCTACGGTGAGGAGGTGCCGCCGGTTGGCGGCGACACCTGCTTCTCCAGTCTCGAGAAGGCATATGACTCGCTTTCGCCGCGCCTGGTAGAGATCCTGCAAGGGCTGACGGGCCTCCATAGCGGCCGCGGGGTCTTCGCCATCAACGCGGCCCACAGCCGGCTCGGCGTCAAGGCCGATGTCGAGGCGATCGAGAATGCCGTCGTCGAGCATCCTGTGATCTGTCGCCACCCCGAGACTGGCCGGCGCTATGTCTTCGTCAGCAGCGTGATGACCAATTTCAAGGGGATGACGGAGGAAGAAAGCAAGCCGATGATCGACTTCCTGATGGCGCGGGCTGTCCGGCCCGAGTTCAACTGCAGGCTGCGTTGGGAACCGAAGACGCTCGGTATGTGGAACAATCCCCATGTCCTGCACACCGCCATCAACGATTATCCCGGATACCGCCGGGTGATGTACAGAACAACGGTGGAGGGCACCGTTCCACTTGCCGCCAGGGACGGCTGACGCGCAACCGCTCAGGGAGGAGCAATGGCATTTGGTTCCGAGGCGTCCGTCGGCCATAGGGGGGAAGGTGCGGCGGAAGCGGCTGGCGAGACCAAGAGGCGGCGCTTCGCGTTTTCGCCTGCCTACCTCTATGCGACGCCCGTGCACCTCCTGGTGCTTGGGATCATCGTGCTCCCGGCCATCTTCGTCCTGTGGCTGAGTTTCGAAGCCTCGTCATTCGGCCAATCGGCAACCTTCGTCGGGTTCGATAACTATATCCGCGTCCTCACCGATCCCTATTTTTGGGGTTCGGTCTGGAACACGGTCCTCGTCGTCGCCGTGGCGGTTCATATCGAACTGCTGCTCGGCCTTGGCCTTGCCCTGCTTTTCGCCTCCGGGCTTCCCCTCCAGCGCGTCATGCTCGTTGTGGTGCTCGCTCCCTACGCTATCAGCGAGGTGACGGCGGTCGCAATGTGGCGCTTCCTGTTCGATCCAGACGTCGGCCCGATCACGCTGATGCTGCGATACACCGGTCTGCCGACGCTCGACTGGACGTTCATCCCATCTCACGGCCTCATCCTCGTCGGCCTGCTCACGATCTGGCTGCACCTGCCATTCACATTCATCATCCTCTATGCGGCACGGCTCGCGGTTCCGAAGGAGCTCTACGAGGCTGGGCGCACCGACGGGGCCAATGCGTTCCAGCTCTTCCGCAACATCACGCTGCCGCTTCTGGCGCCAGCGATGCTGATCGCGCTGCTCTTCCGCTACATCTTCGCCTTCCGCCTCTTTTCCGAGGTCTGGCTCCTGACCCAGGGCGGCCCGGCACGCACGACCGAGGTCGTTTCCGTTTATCTTTATCAGGAAGGCTTCCGCTACAATTCGTTCGGCACGGCGGCCGCGACGGCGTGGATGATGGTCGTCATCTCGCTGCTGCTTGCGACTGGCTATGTGTGGCGGCTGCGCAAGGAATCCACGGCCAATGCGTTCTAGGCGTCTCGCCATCGGTGCCGGAAAGATGCTCGCTGTTGCGGCAATCGTCGTCTGGTCACTGTTTCCGATCGGCTTCATCGTGCTCTCGTCGTTCAAACCCGGTCGCGAGATTTTCGCGGTTCCACCGGAGCTCTTCTTCGAACCGACCTTCGAGCACTACGCCTCGCTGTGGCAGCGCTGGCCGGCCTTTTTCGACGGGCTCGTCAACAGCTTGATCATCACCACCGGGGCGACGGCGCTTGCTGTCATGGCAAGTCTGCTAGCCGGTTTTGCCTACTCCCGCTATCGTGGCGTCCGTTTCCTGGAAGGATCGGTGATGTTTCTGATCGGATCGCGGCTGATCCCGCCGATCGTCGTGACGCTGCCACTGTTCCCGGTCGTCAATCGGCTCGGGCTCAACGACACCCATCTGGTGCTGATCCTGCTCTACGCGACCTTCTTCGTCTCGCTCGGCACGCTCCTGATGCGCACGTTCATCGACCAGGTACCGCGCGAACTCGACGAGGCGGCCGTCCTCGACGGCGCGCGGCCGCTGACGATCCTTGTGAAGATCATCTTGCCGCTCGTAGCGCCCGGCATGCTCGCCGTCGCGGTCTTCGTCGTCGTCTTCGCGTGGAACGAGTTTCTGTTCGCCTATATCTTCACCGCCAACCACGCCAAGACCGCGCCTCTGGTCCTTTCGGAGATGATCAGTTCGATCGACGGCGTCGACTGGGGCGTGCTCTTTGCGGCCTCTACCGTCCAATTGCTGCCGGTTCTCGTCTTCGTGGTCCTGATGAACCGGTTTCTCGTCGCCGGGTTGACCGCCGGCGCGACCAAGGGGTGACGACGTCACCGAGAAAGGGAGGAAGACAATGCCTTTGCACTTGACACGCAGAGCCCTGCTGACGACCGCGATGGCCGCCGGCGCGACGAGCGCCTTGGGTCGGTTGGCCCATGCCCAGGTAAAGACGCTGAACGTGCTTTGCCATCGCGTCCACCAAGCCAACCTGACGACCGGTGCCGCCGGCAATGTCATCAAGCCCTGGGAGGACACGAACAACGCCCAGATCTCCTGGACCACGCTCGACAGCAATCCGCTCCAGGACCGGCTATTTCGGGAAGCGAGCCTGAGCGAGACCGATTTCAACGTCGGCTATGTCATCGACAACCGCATGACGTCGCAGATCGCCTCGCTGTTCGAGCCGCTCGACGATCTCCTGAAAGCCGAGCCGATCGAGGATTTCGACGATATCGCCGAGGGCCTGCGCCAGTCGATGACCGTCGGCGGCAAGCTCGTCGGCGTTCCGGTGCGCCATGCCACGCAGGGGCTTTTCTACAACGAGGAGCTGCTTCAAGAGGCCGGCATTTCGGCGCCACCGAACACGCTTGAGGAGCTGGTCGAGCAGGCGAAGAAGCTGACCTTCACCTCCAGGTCCGGCACGCCCGTCGTCGGCATGATCCTTGCGAGCGACCTCGCCGTCTTCCCGGTCATGTTCGCCCGCGCCTTCGGCGGCGATTTCATCGACAAGCAGTTCAAGGTGGTCCCCGATCCGGAGGCGATGGAAAAAGGCCTGTCCGTGCTTGCCGACCTCTTCAAGGCCGGCGCACTCCCCCGCAGCTATGCCACAACGCGCAACGACGACATGGTGACGTGGATGCAGCAGGGGCGCGCTGCCTTCGCGGTGCTGCCTTTCGCCCGCTACGCGCAGCTCAACAGCAAGGAACAGTCGACCGCACCGGGAAAGATCAAGGCGATCGAGTTCCCCGGCTCCAAAACCCTCGGCAGCGGTCACGAAATGCATTCGGTCGTCGAATCCTGGGCGATGGCCATTCCCGCCAATTCGACGGACAAGAAGCTCTCCTGGAACTACATCCGCTTCGTAGCGAGCAAGGCGGCCACACTCGACATGGCGCGCAACGGCAATGGCCCCGTCCGCACCTCGACTTATGCCGAGTCGTCGTTCGCCGGGTCGCTGCCGCAGGCGAAGGTCGAGGCTGCCGCGCTCTCCAAGGCGCGACCGGCTTTCCCAGCTTTTCCCGAAGCAGCTCGCGCTCAGTCGACGTTTCTCGAGGAGGTTCAACTGGCTGTCCTCGGTCGCAAAAGCCCGAAGGAAGCGGTCGCCGCCATTGTCGATCGCGTCAAGCCGTTGATGCCAGCGTAATCGTACGGGCCGACGTGGCGATGTCGCCTGGTACGTACCAGGCGGTTCACCGCGAGGATCAGCGCGGTCGTAAAGTGGTTGTCGCGTGAGGCGATATTCCATGGACCTGAGTTCGATCGCGCGAGCTCAGGACTTAGTTGTGTGCTGGCGGCAGATAGCAGGTTCATCGCACCGCCACCGATATCCCGCTACCCGGCCTAGGCGCGTGGGCGATCGCGTAATGCAGGCCTGTGGCAAGGCCACGCCTTGGCGCAAGAGCATCATCAGCGACTCCGGGCGCGCTAGGTCCTCGCGGCGAAAAAAGCTTGACGACACCATGTTGGGATGCGTTTACTTCGTCCGTAACTAGGATATAACTTCCATTACTATGGAACAAAGCGAAGGGAACCAAGATGAGGCGTTTCTTGCAAATCGTCACTTCATTCGCCGCGCTTGTGCTGCCGGCGACAGGCGCTGCCTGGGCCGAGCCCGCTAAAGGTGGAGTGATTGACGTGGCGACCATTGGGGAGCCGCCGACGCTGGATCCGATGGCCTCGACCGCCGATCTGGTTGGCATTGTCACGCAGCACGTCTTCGAGACGCTCTATACCTTCGACAAGGACTGGGGAATCACGCCGCTGTTGGCCGCCGATATGCCACGGATTTCACCGGATGGCCGTACCTACACCATCGCGCTCAGAACCGGCGTTAAGTTCCACGACGGCAGCGATATGAATTCGGCCGATGTGGTCGCTTCGCTGCAGCGTTGGATGAAGATTGCCACGCGCGGCAAGCAGGCAGCCGAAGTGATCGCCGCAGTCGATGCCGTTGACGACCACACCGTCAACATCACTCTAAAAAAGCCGTTCGCGCCACTTCTGTCGCTGCTCTCACTCAACAATGCGGCCGCAATCATCATCCCGTCCGAAAACGCAGGACAGGAGCCGCTGACCAGCTTCGTCGGTACCGGCCCCTACATGTTGAAGGAACGCAAGCCCGACCAGTACATTCAGCTTGCCCGGTTCGACGGCTACAAGTCGCGCGATGGCGAACCAAACGGCTATGGTGGCGCCAGAAAACAATATCTCGACGAAATTCGTTTTGTGCCGGTTCCCGATGCCAACACCCGCGTCGAAGGCGCTGTCTCCGGCCAGTTCGCCTATGTTGATTCGCTGCCGGTCGAGTCCTTTGACAAGATTTCCGGAGGCAAGACCCAGCCGGTCATCTTGAAGCCGTTCGGCTGGCCGGTATTCGTCCTGAATACCAAGCAGGGCCTGAATTCCGATATTCGCATCCGCAAGGCGATACAAGCGGCGCTGGCGCCGAACGACATGCTGCTCGCCGCATTCGGCTCGAAGGACTTCTTCGCAGCCGACGGTGACATGTACCCGCAAGGCTTCGCCTGGCACACGGACGCCGGCACCGAGCCCTACAAGCCCGATGGCGACACCGAAGCGGCTGCGGCGCTGCTGAAGGAAGCTGGCTATGACGGCAAGCCTTTGCGCATCCTCACCAGCCGCCAGTACGAGTTCCACTACAAGATGGCGCAGGTCGCGGCCGAGTATCTGAAAGCCGCCGGCTTCCAGGTCCAGCTCGACGTGGTCGAATGGGCGACGCTGACCAAGAACCGCACCGACCCGGCCCTGTGGGACATCTACATTTCCCACAGTCCGTTCCTGCCCGAACCGTCGCTGACCGGCATAATGTCGGATTCCTCTCCGGGCTGGTGGGTTTCGGATCGCAAGCACAGTGTGCTTGAAGCGTTCAACGCTGAAGCCGATCCGGCCAAGCGCGTCGCGCTGTTTGCAGATGTCCAGAAGGCGATCTACGACGAGGTTCCAGCGTTCAAGGTCGGCGACTTCAACGCTTTGGCCGCCCAGGCCCCCAAGCTGAAAGGCGTGACGCCGGCGCCGTGGCCCTATTTCTGGAACGCTTATCTGGAAGGCAACTGAGACGGTCCTGCTTTCCGCCTCCACTCAACGATAGGCGACCGGGTGCCGGCCGACAAAGCCGGCGCCCGGCAAACCATTCGATGGTTGCTCAGGGATGCTATAACGCCGATGCTGCGCTCAATCCTCAACCGACTTCTCGGCATGATCGTCGTCATGGCGCTGGTCGTCACCATCGTGTTCGTCATCGTACGGGTGACGCCGGGCGATCCGGCGGCTGTCATGCTGGGTCCAGACGCCACCGCCGCCGATATTGCCGCGCTGCGGTCCAAGCTCGGGCTCGACGGCTCCGTCCTCGAACAGTTCGGGCGCTACGCTCTCGATGTCGTCCAAGGCGACTTCGGCCAGTCGATCTTCCTGGGCGAGCCGGTCACGACCGCGCTCGCCCAACGCGCCGAACCGACCTTTTTTCTCACCGTCTTCTCCCTGGTGATCGCGACGCTCATCGCGCTGCCGGTCGGAATCCTGTCGGCCTATAAGCGCGGCTCTATCTTCGACCAGGCAGCAACCACCATTGCCATGTTCGCAGCCAGCGTGCCGAGCTTCTGGCTCGGCCTTTTGTTGATTCAGTTCTTCGCCGTGAAGCTCGGCTGGTTCGACACATCCGGCTATGGCGGGCCGGGAGCTTCGTTCGCCGACCGGCTTGACCATTTGGTGCTGCCGGCGCTGGCGCTCGGTCTCATAAGCTCGGCACTGATCACCCGCTTCACGCGTGCCTCGATGCTCGACGTGCTCAATGACGACTATGTGCGGACCGCCCGCTCCAAAGGCATGAGCGAATGGCGTGTGGTGCTGAAGCATGCCTTCAGAAATGCCTTGATCCCCATCCTCACCGTCATCGGCCTGACCGCGGCACTGCTCATTTCCGGTGCGGTGGTGACCGAGACGGTGTTCGGCCTGCCCGGCGTCGGCAGCTTGGTCGTCTCGGCGGTGCTACGGCGCGACTATCCGGTTATCCAAGGCGCGCTGCTGGTCATTGCGGGGCTGTACGTCCTGGTCAATTTCGCCATCGACATGCTCTATCTGGCTGTCGATCCAAGGGTTCGCTACTGATGGCCGCTATCTCGGTGCCGCTCCAGGTAGAGCCAAATATTGTTTCGCGGCTGATGACCCGGCCGACGGCGGCAGTGGGCATCGCCATACTGATCGCCATCGTGCTTGCCGCGATCCTCGCGCCAGTCATCGCCCCCTACGCACCGACCAAGCTTTCCATCGCCAGCCGGCTGCATCCGCCGAGCCTCGACCACCTGTTTGGCACCGATGATCTCGGGCGCGACATCTTTACCCGCATGCTCTATGCCGCGCGCACTTCGCTGACGGTCGGCTTTGCTGTCGTGATCTTCGCCTCAATCATCGGCGTCGTTTTGGGTCTGACTTCCGGCTTCTTCAGAAGGCTCGACGCGCCGGTATCTCGATTGATCGACGCCATGATGGCTTTTCCCGACATACTGCTCGCGATCGCGCTCGTGGCGGCACTTGGCGCCACCGCCATCAATGTCGTGGTCGCGCTCGGCGTGGTCTACGCGCCACGGCTCGCACGCGTCGTGCGCGCCTCGACGCTGGTCATTCGCGAACTCCCCTATGTCGAGGCGGCCCGCGCACTCGGCGTCCCGACGCCGGTTATCCTGGTGCGGCATGTGCTGCGCAACGTCACCTCTCCATTGCTGGTGCAGGCAACCTTCATCTTCGCCAACGCCATCCTGGCCGAGGCCGGTCTGTCCTTCCTCGGCGTTGGCATTTCACCCGACATCCCGACGTGGGGCACGATGATCGCCACCGGCCGTCAATATATGGATCAGGCCGGCTGGATCATGATGTTTCCGGGCAGCGCCATCGTCGTCACCGTGCTGTCGCTGCAGCTCGTCGGCGACGGCTTGCGCGACCTTCTCGACCCTCGTCTGGCAAAGGACATCTGATGTTCGACAATCGCTCTTCCCGAGCCGTAAGACCGCTGTTGATCAAGGGCGCAAAGCCAGTCGGCTTCGGCGGCGGGTTTGGCCAGACCATCGATGTGCTGATCGGCGAGGATGGCCGTATCGCCGAAACCGGCTCAACCATTGCCGCCGGCGACGATCTAGAGGTGGTCGAGGCCAACGGCGCGTTCCTGTCGCCCGGCTGGACCGACCTCCACGTCCATGTCTGGTATGGCGGCACCGACATTTCGCTGCGGCCGCAGCAATGTGGCGCCGCCCGAGGCGTCACCACGATGGTCGATGCCGGCTCGGCCGGCGAAGCCAACTTCCACGGCTTTCGCGAGTTCATCATGGAGCCGGCGCGAGAGAATATATACGCGTTCCTGAACATAGGTTCGATCGGTCTGGTCGCCTGCAACCGTGTCAGTGAGCTGATCGACATGCGCTCGATCGACATCGACCGCACCATTGCTACCGTCGAGGCCAACCGCGACGTCATCGTTGGACTGAAGGTGCGTGCCAGCCACGTCATTACCGGCGGCTGGGATCTGACGCCGGTCCGGCTGGCCAAGAAGCTCGGCCGCATCCTCAAGCTGCCGCTGATGGTGCATGTGGGTGAGCCTCCGCCACTCTATGACGACGTTCTCGGCCTGCTGAGCGAAGGCGACATCGTCACTCATTGCTTCAATGGCAAGGCCGGCGGCTCGATCATCGAGGACGACGACCTTTATCGGCTCGCCGAGGATGCGGCGCAGCGCGGCATTGTGCTTGATGTCGGTCACGGCGGCGCCTCCTTCTCCTTTGATGTCGCCAAAGCGGCGCTCGAGCGCGGTCTGCCACCGAAGACGATCTCGACCGATCTGCACAATCGCTCGCTCGACGGCGCGGTGTGGGATATGGCAACCACCATGTCGAAGCTGTTGTCGCTCGGCATGGCATTCGAAGATGTGGTGACGGCCTCGACGACGGCGCCGCGCCGCGCCATCCGGTTGGCCGCCGACGGGCTACTGGAGAAGGGCAGGCCGGCGGAATTCACTTTGTTCGATCTCGTCGACGCCGACCTCACGGTGAAGGACTCGCAAGGGGCGACAAGCAGGCTTCACCGGCTATTCGAGCCACGCCACGCCATCCTCGGTGCCGAAGCGATCGTTGCCCACCGCCACCTGCCGCCGGCAGGTGCTGCGGGCAGTGTGACCGTCTGTCCGCATTGTGGGTGGAAATCATGAGCGGCGCGATCGCCAGCGACGTCATCTTGTCGGTTCGGGACTTGCGGACCTGGTTTCAGACCCGCCGCCTTACCGCCAAGGCAGTCGATGGCGTCACCTTCGACCTTAAGCGCGGCAAGACGCTGGCCGTGGTCGGAGAATCCGGTTCCGGCAAGTCGGTAACCAGCCTGTCGATCATGGGCTTGCTGTCACGGCCCGGAAGGATCGCCGGCGGCAAGATACTATTCCGCGACCGGCAGGAGCGGGTCCATGACCTCGCCGGATTTACCCAGAAGGAATTCCGCAAGGTACGAGGCCGGGAAATCGCGATGATTTTCCAAGAACCGATGACCAGCCTCAACCCGCTCTTCACGGTCGGCGATCAGATCAGCGAAATGATCGCGTTGCACGAGCCTGTGACCCGGCAGCAAGCGCGCAGCCTTGCGCTCGCCATGCTGAAGCATGTCGAGATTCCGGACCCCGTCTCGCGGCTCGACGACTATCCGCACCAGATGTCCGGCGGCATGCGCCAGCGCGTCATGATCGCCATGGCACTCGCCTGCAATCCGTCGCTGCTGATCGCCGACGAGCCGACTACGGCCCTCGACGTCACCATCCAGGCGCAGATCCTCGATCTCTTGCGTCGCCTCCAGGTCGAAATGGGCATGTCGATTCTTTTCATCACCCATAATCTTGGTGTCGTCGCCGAGATCGCCCATGAGGTCGTCGTCATGTATGGCGGCCGTGTCGTCGAGCAGGCGCCGGTCAACGATCTGTTCGCGCACCAGCGTCATCCCTACACGAGGGGGCTGCTGGCCTGCACGCCCAATGCCGCGCGCGACATCGGCGACGACGGCGAGCGCCGGGCGCTCTATTCCATTCCCGGCAGCGTGCCGCCGATCACCGCATTGCCACCAGGTTGCGCCTTCGAGCCGCGCTGTGACTTCGCCATCGCGCCCTGTCGCGCGGCGCCGCCGCCATTGATGCCGGCAGGACCGCGCGGCGCTTCCCGTTGCATCAGGAGTGCAGAGCTGTGAGCGCCGCAGTGATCGCCGGTCATGCGCAGGCTGCGCCATTGCTCAGCGTGCAGGGTCTGACAAAGCATTTTCCCGCCCGCAACGGCCGCATCATTCATGCTGTCGAGGATGTCAGCTTCGATGTCGGGCGAGGTTCGACCGTGGGGCTGGTCGGCGAGTCAGGCTCCGGCAAGACCACGGCCGGACGCGCCATCCTCAGGCTGGTTGAGCCAACCAGAGGCAAGGCGCTGTTCGACGGCGTCGATCTCTTTTCGCTCTCCGCACGTGAAATGCGCAGCTACCGGCAAAAGCTGCAGATCGTGTTCCAGGATCCATTCTCCAGCCTCAACCCCCGCATGCGCATTGCCGCCATCCTCGGCGAGGCGCTCGATGCACGCGGCTTTCCGCGAGGCAAGCAGCGTGCCGACAGAGTCGCCGAACTGCTGACCCTGGTCGGCCTGTCGCCCGATCATGCCACGCGCTACCCGCACGAATTCTCCGGCGGCCAGCGCCAGCGCATCGGAATTGCGCGCGCGCTCGCCGTCGAGCCGCAATTCGTCGTTGCCGACGAGCCCGTCTCGGCCCTTGACGTGTCGGTGCAGGCGCAGGTGCTTAACTTGCTCGGTGAGTTGCAAAGGCGGCTCGGCCTGACGCTGCTGTTCATCGCGCATGATCTCTCGGTGGTCGAATACCTTTGCGACGAAGTGGTCGTGATGTATCTCGGCCGTGTCATGGAACGTGGTCCGAGCCATCGTCTCTACGCCAGGCCCCGGCACCCATACACCAGGGCGTTGCTGGCGACGGCACCGGTGCCCGACCCGACCCGCCGACGCACCCACGTCGCATTGCATGGTGATATCCCAAGCCCAATAGACCCGCCTTCCGGCTGCGTCTTCCGCACACGCTGTCCGGAGGCAATTGCCGCCTGCGCCGCGATCATTCCGCCCCTCGACGATATCGGCGGCGGGCATCACGTGGCCTGCATTCGGCACAACGAAAAAACGATCTGATTGGAGTTTGTGTATGACTTTTTCCGAGTTCAAGAAGCAACCGGAAAGCACGCCTTACGACCGGCTTTTGGCACTTGGAATAACGCTGCCCGAGGCGCCGCCGCCGATCGCCAATTTTGTTACACATATGCAGGAGGGCAAGCTGCTGTTCCTGTCCGGCCAAGGGCCGAGTGAGGCCGACGGCCGGGTCTATACGGGCAAGGTCGGTGCCGAGGTAACGGTCGACCAGGCCTATGCCCATGCGCGGTTGACCGGGGTCAACCTCATTGCCGTCATGCACGCAGCGCTTGGCGATCTGCGCCGCGTGCGACGTGTGGTGAAGCTCTTCGGCATGGTCAACGCCGCGCCTGATTTCGCCGACCACCCCGCGGTGATCAACGGCTGCTCGGACCTGCTCATTCATGTTTTCGGCGAGCGCGGCAGTCACGCCCGCTCTGCGGTCGGCCACGGATCACTGCCGGGAGGGATAAGCGTCGAAATCGAAGCCGTCATCGCCATTGATTGATAGGATCACGAATAGCCGGAGCACAAGACCATGCCTGTTGACGATATCCGCAGCCAGTTGGGGCTCAGGCCCGTCATCAACGTCTCGGGCACGATGACCTCGCTCGGCGCCTCCATTGTCGTTCCTGCGGCTGTCGAGGCGGTTTCCGGCATTCTCACCGAGTTTGTTGACATGGCCGATCTGCATCGCAAGGCCAGCGGCGTGATCGCCGAGTTGACGGGCGCAGAAGCGGGCTTCATCACCGCCTCCTGTTCCGCGGCAATCAGCCTGACCGTGGCAGCCAGCATGACCGGCCCGGACCTTGCCGCAATCGAACGGCTGCCGTACGCCGCGGGACTGAAAGACGAGGTCGTCATCCAGTCCGGCCACATGGTCAGCTACGGCGCACCCATCGGACAGGCGATCCGTCTCGCCGGCGCCAAGGTCGTGCCGGTAGGTCAGGCGACCAGCGCCTCAGTGTATCAGCTCTCAGGCGCCATAACGGAGCGCACCGCTGCGGCAATCTATGTCGTGTCGCACCATGTCGTCGAGTATGGGCAAATCCCGCTGAAGATGTTCGTTGAAGCAGCCCATGCACGCGCGGTTCCGGTCATCGTCGACGCAGCGTCCGGATACGATCTGGCGGGCTTTCTCGCCAGCGGCGCGGATCTGGTGCTGTATTCGGGTCACAAATTCCTGGGTGGCCCGACATCCGGTATCGTCGCAGGCTCGAAGGCGCGAGTGCGCGACGTCTATTTGCAGAACCGGGGCATCGGGCGCGGCATGAAGGTCGGCAAGGAAGGCATCGTCGGTGCGCTCGCCGCTCTCCAGGCCTGGAAAACGCGTGACCATGACGGCATCCGTGCTCGCGAACGCCGCGCGGTCGACAGCTGGGCACAAGCCCTTGAGGGCCGGCCCGGCATCACTGTCGCTGTCGTACCCGACCCGACCAGTAATCCGCTCGACCGCTTGAAAGTGTCGGTGAAAGCCGCCGAAGCCCGCATTTCGGCCTGGGATCTGGCCGACCGGTTGGCAGCCGGCAATCCGCCTGTGATCGTCCGCGACCATGAGGTCGAACACGGCTATTTCTTCCTCGATCCATGCAATTTGCATCCTGACGAAGAATTCGTCGTGGCGGCACGACTTGCCGAGGAGCTTGATCGCGCGCGCGAATCGAATGCGATCATCGCCACACCATGGAACGAGCGTCTCATCGCTCGCGAGGCTGCCATTCTCAACTGGCCGGATTGAGAGTAGCTGTGGTAAATGCCCGGCTGCCTTACAGTGGAACCACAACCAGTTCCGAGAATGACATGTCTGCGATTGCGCCCGACCTGCACCCGAACCCCGCCGAAGGCGCACGCGAACCCCGCCGCTCGCGCACCAGCGGTATCGACCGCGCGCTGCAAATACTCGACTATCTGCAAAAGCAGGGTCGGCCAGCGACCGCATACGAGATTGCGCACGACATCGGCGCCCCCCTGTCGACGATCTACGTCATCGTCGATGATCTGGTCGAAAAGGAGTTGCTGGACCGCAAGGACGGCGGCCTGCTCTGGCTGGGTCCGCGGCTCTATCAGTACGGCCTGACCTACGCCCGCACGCTGGACCTGCTCAACGTGGCAACGCAGGAGATGCACGAGCTGGCCCAGAGTTCGAAGGAGACGATCCAGCTATGCGGCCGTGACGGCGACCATATGGTCGTGCTTGCGATGGAAGAGGGGCAGGATCATTTCCAGGTCACATCTCGCGTCGGAACCCGGACGCCGCTGAACTGGACTGCGTCGGGCCGGCTGCTCGTCGGCCATTTGCCGGAAGCCGAACGCCGCGCCATTTTCGCCCGATGCGCGATCGCCTCTCCCACCGGACGCGCCGAGACAGACGAGGATGTGCTGGCTCGCGCGGCCGCCGCAGCGTTGGAGCAGGGGCTGTCGATACAGGCCGGTGAATCTGACTTTTCGGTTGCTTGCATTGCCGCTCCTATCCGTGACAGCCAAGGAGCCTGCCGTGCTACGATCTCGATCGTCGTCCCGGATGTGAAGCTGAGGCAAAAGGACCCCGATTTGATTACAATGGTCAAGACCAGTGCGCGCCGCGTCGAGTCGCGGCTCGGTTGGCGAACTGACCTGCCATAATCGTCAGGCCTTCGGCTGCTGTGCCTGAGGAAGCTGGTGGACACCCACTATCCGGCTGTGAGAATTCCGCGTGGCGGGAGCGGTTTATACGCGGGAACACATATCCTGCCGTTATGCGCTTGAGCGTATTTACGGTGCTATCCGGTGCAGCGCATATTGAATTTTATCTGCCAAAGCGTATATCTCGCAGCTAGAGAGGAACGCTGTGGACCAAATCGCCCGAACGCCCAAACAACTCGGAGATGCCATCCGCCGGCAGCGCCGCAAACTCGGCCTGAACCAGACCACTGTCGGGGACCGCACTATGCTGCGCCAAGCGACCATCTCGGCCGTCGAGAATGGTGCGCCCGGAACGCAGCTCGGAACGCTTTGTGACATTCTCGCAGCGCTCGACCTTGAATTGGTTGTCCGCCCTCGGACCAGAGCAAAGTCGACCGAGATCGAGGACATCTTCTGATGGCTCGCGCGAGGCGGCACCTCCCGCTCAATGTCTTCTTGAACAGCCGTCTCGTCGGGCGGCTGAATAGACAATCCAGCGGCGCGATCGATTTTCAGTATGATCCGTCCTGGCTTGCCTGGGAGCACGCCCTACCAGTCTCGCTATCTCTGCCTCTACGTGAAGACCGCTATATCGGTGCACCCCTCATTGCCGTCTTTGACAATCTCTTGCCCGACAGCATTCCGATTCGCCGCCGCATAGCGGAGCGTGTTCATGCTCAAGGCACAGATGCCTACGACTTGCTTGCCGCTGTCGGGCGGGATTGTGTCGGCGCGCTGCAATTCCTGCCGGATGATGTTGAGCCGGGCCCCGCCGGTATCGTCGACGGCAAACCCGTTGACGATACCGAGATTGCTCGGCTCCTCCGCGATCTGGCATCGGCCCCCCTCGGGCTGGGCGAGGATGAGGATTTCCGGATCTCGATCGCTGGCGCTCAGGAAAAGACTGCGCTCTTGTTCTGGAAAGGACGTTGGTACAAGCCGCTGTCGACGACTGCTACAACGCACATCCTTAAGCCACAGATCGGACGCTTGCCAAATGGCATCGACCTTTCCTTCAGTGTTGAAAACGAATTTTTCTGCCTCAAGATGACAGCCGCCCTGGGGCTCCCGTGCGCCGTCGCGGCAATCGAGGACTTCGAAGGCAATCGCGTGCTCGTAGTCGAACGTTTCGATCGCCGATGGACGAGTGACAACCGTCTCCTGCGCTTGCCCCAGGAAGACTGCTGCCAGGCTTTGTCTGTGCCTCCGTCGCTGAAATACGAATCCGATGGCGGGCCCGGGGTTCCAGCTATCCTTGGTTTGATGAAGGGAAGCGACCAGCCGGAGGTAGATCAAGCTGCGGTGCTGAAGGCCGTGGTCGCATTTTGGCTTCTCGGCGCCACAGATGGGCATGCCAAGAATTTTAGCGTCTTTCTTTCTCCCGGCGGCCGGTTCCGTATGACGCCGCTCTATGATGTGATCTCAGCGCAGACCAGCCTTGATGCGGGACAGATCAGGCGCAACAAAATGAAGTTGGCGATGGCTATAGGCGACGCATGCCACTATCTTATCGATAGCGTTATGCCGCGCCATTTCATCCAGACCGCCGCCAAGGCAGGAATTGGTCCAAAATCCGTCGCGGCGATTATTGACGAGCTGCGCCAACGGGCACTGGCGGCAATCGAACTAGTTTCTGCAGCACTCCCAAAGGTTTCCCTTCGCAAGTCGTAGATGCCATCGGCAATGGGGTCAAAGCTCGCGTGCGCAGACTGGAAGAGGTGTGATGCTGAAGATAGAGGCGCAGCCTGACTAATAGCCATTGGGACGGTCCAAATGATCTTCCTGAGCAGCAGCAACGCCCCTCGGGACGTAATCAACCTTCGGACTTGCCAGCCTGTAACTTTCTGACCAAGCCGATCAGCTGATCCAGGTCCGCGCGTGTAAGCGCAAGCATCTCGGCAGGGGGCTTGTGATATTCCCTTGTCAATTCCTCAATGATTGCAGCCCCCTGGGCCGTAAGCTTGACAAGTTTCACACGGCGATCGCTTGGCGACGGAACCCGTTCGGCGAGCCCCGCCTGCTCCAACCGGTCGACCAGCCAGGTAGCCGTCGAAGGGTCGCAGTGCCATTGAGCGGCCAATGCGCCGATCGGCTTGCCCGCATCTTTGTCGAGAGTGAAGAGGGCGCGCGAGTCGTTGGGCGTCAGGCCCAATTTCTGCTGGATCGCCAACCGGTCCGGCGCGGACCGCATCAGGAAATCAAACATCAGGCGCCATGCCTCGGTGGCGTGCTGCAAGCGATCTTGGCTCGGTCCCATTCCACGCTCCTTCGTGTCTTGACACATATTTGGACCAATCATATGATTTGATCAACCAAAATATTTTGGCGATCAAAGCAATGAGAGGAGATCCGAGATGACCAACACCACGGTTCTCGTCGTCGGAGGCGGCCTGAACGGTCTGACGGCGGCCGCCCTTTTGGCTCACAACGACATTGCGTGTGTCCTCGTCGAGCGCCATCCCGACACGTCAATCCAATACAAGTTTGCCGGCATTTCCCCGCGCAGCATGGAGATCTTCCGAAGCCTCGGCCTCGAGGAGGAGATTCGTGCAAATCGGACGGGGGACCAGCAGGCGGGCGCTATTGCGCGCGCCAGGAATCTCGCCGATCCGGAGATTCAATGGGGCGGATCGGCGTGGCCGGATGCAAGTGCCCTCAGCCCCACGCAACCGGCGACGTGTGATCAGCACGTCCTGGAACCGATTCTGCGCCGCTACGCCGAGCGGAACGGTGCAGACGTGCGTTTCAGCACGGAGCTGGTGACTTTCGATCAGGATGAGACCGTCGTCCGCGCGGAAATTCGCGATATCGCGACCGGCGCAAGGGAGGTCATCTCGTCCGACTATCTGATCGTCGCGGACGGTGCGAACGGCTCGATGCGAGAGAGGCTCGAGATCAGCCGCAGCGGGGCAGGCGGCCTTCAGCACTGGATGAATGTCGTCTTTGACACGGACATGCCTCCGACGATAGGCGGCAAGCGCTTCACGTCGTGCTTCGTGACCGACCTCAACGGGACCTTCACGCCCAGGGAGGGTGGACGATGGCTTCTGGCGCTCCAGTACTTTCCCGAAAAGGGGGAGAAACCCCAGGATTTTGATGAAGCCAGGTGCAGGGAACTGATCATACGAGGTGCGGGCCGGTCGGACATCACGGCGAGGCTTGTCGATGCGCGCTCCTGGGAAGTGGCAGCCCTCACAGCGCACCAATTCCGCCGAGGCCGCGCGTTTCTTGTGGGGGATGCCGCACATGTGATGCCCCCAACAGGCGCTTTCGGTGGCAATTCAGGTATCCACGACGCCCATAACCTTGCCTGGAAGCTTGCGATGGTGGCACGCGGGCATGCCGATCCCTCGTTGCTGGATAGCTATGACATGGAGCGCCGGCCGGTCATCGAGGCTACGTTGGCACAAGCGCTCGCCCGCCTACAGAAATGGTTCGACGATCCGTCGAAGCGGTTGCCTCCTCCTGTTGCGATCGTCGAGGATTACGACGTGGTATTTGGCCAACGCTACACTGCAGGCATCGTGGCTCGGGAATCCACACCGGACGATCACCCGTTCCAAAAATCCGCCGAGCTGTCGGGTCGCCCTGGCACGCGTTTACCGCATTTCGCGGTCGAGCGCGCCGGCCAGCGGATTTCGAGTCTCGATTTGTGCGATCGCGACTTTCTTCTCCTCTGCGCCGATAAAGCATGGTGTCAGGCCGCTCAAGCCGTAAGCCAGCGCCTCGGAATGCCGCTGACCTGCCAAGCCTTGGGCGCCAATGGGGACCTGATTGACATGGACCATCGGTGGCCTTCCGCGCTCGGGGTTGAAAGCGGCGGTGCTGTCTTGGTCAGGCCGGACGGCTTTGTCGCGTGGCGGTCAACGCACGGTGTGCCTGATCGCGTACAGGTGCTGATCGAAACACTTGAAGGGTCTGGTTTCCGCACGCAGGGACACGAACACCATCGGTGAGCGGCGCGGATGCCTCCTGCGTTCCGATGCCCAGGGCTCTGACGGCCAGCGCACGAAGTCCGGCGGCTATGACTTCCTCGCCGATCCCATCGTCTGGAAAGGCCGCGATCCTGTGGCTTCGCAGCGGTCCGGTCCTCCCTTGTGGCGCTAACTCCTTTGGCAGCGGAGGCCGAAATGTCGCCGTTACCGCAAATGGTCAATCAAACCGTTCAGCAGGAGCAGCAACGCCCCAGCGACGACAGCCGCGGCAGCATCGTCCAGCATGATGCCGGCCCCACCCCTTAGCTGGTCATGCATGATACGGATAGGCCAAGGCTTGACGACGTCGAAAAACCGGAAAGCAAGGAAGCCTGCTGCCCACCAGAGTGGGTCGATCGGAAGCATGGAAAGTGTCACGGCGGCGCCGAAGGTCTCATCGATGACAACGATCTGCGGGTCCTCCTTCCCGGTACGGGAGATGACATGCGATGACGCCCATACGCCGACGGCGAACAGGGCTGCATAGGCAAGCACGGTCAGCCAAGGCGATGCAGGTATCAGAGCTGCGGCAACAGCCACTCCAACTATTGCGCCGACCGTGCCCGGCCATAGTGGAGATAATCCCGCGCCAAGAGAGGTCGCGAGCAGGTAGGCGAACGTGGGTGGAAATTTATGCATCGAGTTTCGCCGGCTTCCCGAGGATGGCAAGCAATCATAGTCACATCGTTCGGGTGCGACCGCCAGACCGCCGGCCGATTTGCTCCGTCAGCTCGGCGAGCGCCTTAATCCGCCGGCCGCATTCGCCGAAAGAAATCGCTGTTGCGGCGAGTTGAGAATGTTGCTGGGCCCGCTTTGACTAATTGGAACGGTAGCGACGGTGGAACAAACCCGCAAATTGCTGGTAAAGCTCGGTGAAACGACATCATCAGAGGAACCGCCATGATCGCCGGTCTCATGAAAAGTCGCATCGACCCGCTATGGGAGCAGGCCGCCTCTCCGCTGATCGGGATCGGCATGACGCCGAACCAGGTTACGGCTAGCGGACTCGTGCTCGTCGTTTTGTCCTCGGCCGCCTACGTCTACCACCATTCAAGTCTCGCCTTTGGCCTTTGCCTGGCGTTTGCCTTCACCTTCGACGCGCTGGACGGTGCGGTCGCCCGCCGGACAAACATGAGCACCAAGGCCGGCGGCTATTTCGATGCCGTCGTCGACCGCTATCAGGAATTGGCCGTCTTTGCGGCAATCGGCTGGGTCGCCGATCTGTGGGCGATCGCAATGTTCGCGTTCGCCGGCGGGATACTCACAAGTTACGCCAAGGCGCGGACGGCGCTGGAAATCCCTGTGGAAAACCACGGTTGGCCGGATTTCTTCGAGCGGATGGAACGTCTGGTATTCATTTGCGTGCTGCTCGCCGCCGACGGAGTCGCGACTGCCACCGGCGCGGCTTCGCCCTGGATTCTGGCAGGCGGGTTCGCGTTGTACGCAGTGCTGGCCAACGCGACGGCGCTGCAACGGATCAGTCGCGCATTTGCGATGCTGAAACGAGCCGACGGGAAGCAGCCGCGAGATCGCTAGAACGCGAGCATCGTATCGACCGCCGTGGGCTTTTCCAACAAAGTCGCGCGTCAGCGCCAGCCCAAGCCAGGGGCGACATGGGTCAGGATCGCCTCGATGACATGGGCATTGTAGTCGACGCCGAGCTGGTTGGGGACGGTAAGCAGCAGCGTATCGGCCTCGGCGATGGCTTCGTCGCCCTTTAGCTGCTCGATCAGGACGTCCGGTTCGGCGGCATAGGAGCGGCCGAACACGGCGCGTCTATCTGCCTCGATGTAACCGAAATGATCTCCGCTCTGGTTGCCGCCGAAATAGCCCCTGTCACGATCGTCGACCAGCGCAAAAATGCTCCGGCTGACCGACACCCGCGGCTCGCGCGTGTGTCCGGCCGCCTTCCAGGCCTCGCGAAATGCCCGGATCTGTTCGGCCTGCTGAATGTGAAACGGCTTTCCGCCTTCGTCGAATTTGAGCGTGGAGCTCTGCAGGTTCATCCGCAGTTTCGCAGCCCATTCTGCGGTGGTGTTTGTGGCGGCGCCCCACCAGATGCGCTCGCGCAGGCCCTCCGAGTGCGGCTCGACGCGAAGCAGGCCATGCGGGTTGGGAAACATCGGCCGCGGGTTGGGCTGCGCAAAGCCTTTGCCCAGCAACACTTCGAGCAGCACTCCGGTGTGTCTGCGGGCCATGTCGGCATCGCTCTCCCCCTCTTGCGGGGCGTAGCCGAAGTAGCGCCATCCCTCGATTACCTGCTCCGGCGAGCCGCGGCTGATGCCCAGCTGCAGACGCCCTCCGGCGATTAGATCGGCGGCGCCGGCGTCCTCGGCCATGTAGAGCGGGTTCTCATAGCGCATGTCGATCACCGCCGTGCCGATCTCGATTCGGCTGGTCTTCGCCCCAACCGCTGCCAGCAGCGGGAAGGGCGAGGCGAGCTGGCGCGCGAAGTGATGCACGCGGAAATACGCGCCGTCCGCACCCAGCTCCTCGGCCGCGACGGCCAGCTCGACGGACTGCAAAAGCGCGTCGGATGCCGTCTGCGTCTGCGATTGCGGCGAGGGCGTCCAGTGCCCGAACGAGAGGAAACCAATCTTCTTCATGAGATAGCCAGCCTAGAGGGAAGACAGGTGCAGATTATGCTTCGGCGCAGAGCAAAGCACTCCAAAAATTTGCCCTGACGGCAATCTTCAAAGCCGCTCCGGCCGATTTTGGAGAGAGGGCAGGGGAGGAGTTTTTGGCAGTGGCAGAAGGCCAATGTGCGATCGCAAAAATGACGGATGGATATGGATCTAGCGGTTGAAATCCAACACGACGGGTAATACCTTGTTGATTATTGGTATTACCGAGGTTCGAACATGACCACCAAAGTCACAGCCAAGGGACAGGTGACCATTCCAAAGCCGGTCCGCGAACTGCTTGGGATCGTCCCGGGCAGCCGAGTCGACTTCCGCCGCGCCGATGACGGCAACGTCGTGATTACGCGCAGTGACAAGAAGCAGCCCGCGAGCCGCTTCGCGAAATTGCGCGGCCATGCCGGCACGGGTCTCGATACCGACGCGATCATGGCACTGACGCGTGGCGACGTGTGACGCTGGTCGACACCAACGTTCTGCTCGATCTTGTCACCAATGATCCGAACTGGGCGGATTGGTCGATCGCGCAGCTTGAGGCCCAAAGCCTGAATGGACCGCTGTTGATCAACGATGCTGTCTATGCGGAGTTGGCCGTCCGATACGGGCGCATCGAGGATCTCGACGCGTTTCTTGACAAAGCTGGTCTCGAAATCGCTTCGATGCCACGGGCAGCACTGTTCCTGGCAGGAAAGGTCTTTACCCAATACAGGAGATCGGGCGGATTGCGCTCCGGCGTGCTGCCCGACTTTTTCATCGGCGCCCATGCCGCCGTCAACGGGTTGCCGCTGCTCACTCGCGATGTTGGTCGCTATCGTACCTATTTTCCATCACTCAAGCTGATCGCACCGAACTTCGTGAATAGCCCGCCGAATAGGGTCAGCTAGGAAGGTGCCGCGATCGCGAGCACTATCGCGATGAGGATCAACAGCGGCCCCATCCATTTAAAATGGGTTCCAAAGTTGGTCCACCATGCCTGCTGTTGGCCGGGGCGAGCTTGAGAGGGGTCCGAGAAAAATCCGAAGCCGACGCCAGCCATCCACAACCCGGCGCAGAACATGATGAACTCGTCGATGTAATCCGCGACCACGCTTCGAAGCTTTCGAATTTATGCCGCCGCTACATGCGCCGAATTCGAGCCGATATAGTTACGGATAGTTTCGATGATCCGGTCCTGGTCGGCCTCGCTCAGATAGGGATGCATCGGCAGGCACAGGATGCGATTCGGCAGCTCTTCCGAAACGGCAAGGCCGGTCGGCGTGCGCGGATAGTCGCGATAGGCAATCTGGCTGTGCAGCGGTTTCACATAATAGATGACTGACGGAATGCCCTTTTCACCAAGATGTGCCTTGAGCCCGTCGCGTTTCGGCGTTTCGATGGCGTATTGCGCCCAGGCCGAGCGGCCGCCGCCCAGATTGCGCGCCGCCTTGACGATATCGCCGAGACCTTCGGCATAGCGATTGGCGACCGCTTGCCGCGCCACCATCTCGTCCTCGAGAATGGCCAGCTTCTCTATCAGGATCGCCGCCTGAAGCGTGTCGAGCCGCGAGTTGATGCCGACGCGGACATTGTCGTACTGCGTTTCGCCCTTGCCGTGAAAAGCAAACGAGCGCAGCTGTTCGGCCAGCGCATCGTCATTGGTGAACATCGCACCGCCATCGCCATAGCAGCCGAGCGGCTTTGCCGGATAGAAGCTGGTCGAGCCGACGGTGCCGAACGAGCCGCACATCTTGCCGTCAGCCGAGCCGCCGGTCGCCTGCGCGGCATCCTCGATGACCGTCAGGCCTTCGCGATTGGCGATGGCCATGATCGCCTCGTAATCGGCGGCGAGGCCGAACAGGTCGACGGGAATGATTGCCTTCGGCCTCAGCCGGCCCTCCGCCTTGATCATGGCGATTGCCGCCTCGAGGCTGGCGATGTCGATATTGTAGCTGTCGGCATCGACATCGACGAAGACCGGTTCGGCCTTGGTCAGCGCCACCACTTCGGCCGTGGCGGCGAAGGTGAAGCTCGGCACGAACACCGCGTCGCCCGGGCCGATGCCGGCGGCAAACAGCGGCAGCAGCAGCGCATCGGTGCCGTTGGCGCAAGCGACGACATGCTTGGTGCCGATATAGGCGGCGAGCTTGTTTTCGAATTCGGTGACCTGAGGTCCGAGAATATAGCGGCCCTCGTCGACAACCCGGTCGATTGCCGCTTTTAGCCTGTCGCGGATGCGTTCGCGCTGCGCGCCAAGATCGATGAACTGCATGTCGGCCTCAAACCGTTTTAGTCAGATAACCGGCCGCTGGTAGCAGACTTGGCACGGCCGAGAAAGCCGCAGGGCAAAACCCTGAATTGCTCAAGTGTCGCAGCCTGTTACCTCTGATTTCCGATCTGCCCTCTTAAACGCGGGGAAATCCGGGCTTCGGCCGGCCTGATACAGGCTTCGCATCCCGCCCGCCAGGCTGGGCGAAACATAAAGTGATCGCCGGTGAGCAGTCCATGGGCTGCGCACCGGCCGGTCAGGCGAGTTCATGCCGCCATGGCGGATTGGCGCCGGCCCGCGATACCGTCACGGCCGCGGCCTTGGCGCCGAGCGTCAGCGCCTTTTGGATGGCGTCTTCGGGCAAACTGGCGATTGCCGTCTTGGAGAGCAGACCCTGTTCGTGCAAGGAGGCAAGAATGCCGGCATTGAATGTGTCGCCGGCGCCGACCGTATCGACCACCTCGACCTTGTCCGGGACGACCGTGACCCGGTGCTGGCTGCTATAACCGACCGCGCCCTCGCTGCCATGGGTGACGACGATCAGCTTCGGACCGCGGTCCAGCCAGTTGCGGACGACGTCCTCATGCGAGCCGGCTTCGCCGAACCAGTTCAGATCCTCGTCCGACAGTTTCACGATGTCGGCCATCGCCATCATGTTGCGGATGCGCCTGAGGTGCTTGGCCTTGTCCGCAATGAAGTTTGGCCGGATGTTGGGGTCGAGCATCATCACACGGCGCTCATGCTCGCGTCGCATGAACTCCTCATAGGCCGACCCGGCCGGTTCCGAGATCAGGCTGATGGCGCCGAACAGCATGGCCTCGATCTCGCTGCCGAGTTCCGGCAGGTCCTCGATGGTCAGCATGCGCCCGGCGGTGTTCTCGTCATAGAATGTGTAGGTCGCCTGGCCGTTGTTGAGGCGCACGAAGGCGAGCGTGGTCGGCCGCGGCGAGGTGTGTGCATAGGTGGAACTGACCTTGCTGGCTCCCAGGGCCTCCCTGAGTTGGCCCCCGAACAGATCCGACGACAGGCCGGAGAAGAAGGCAGCAGGCGCGCCGAGCCGGCCAAGCGCAATTGCCGAGTTGAAGACGGCACCGCCGACATAGGGCGCAAAGGCCGGCTCGCCCTCCGTCGTGGTCCGCGGCAGCATATCGATCAGGGCTTCGCCGCAGCAGAGGATCATGAAGTCTTGCTTTCCGGCGGATAGATCACGCCCTTGCGGATGATGATGTTGGCGTAAAGCCGCGGCTCGCTCGTCGCGACGATTGCGTGCGCGGCCTTGACCCGTGCATAGAAGTCGGCGCCGGCAAGCGCAACCACCTTGCGGCCCGGCACACGCCTGGCGCAGATCGCTTCGATCTCATGATGAACCGGATCGGCGAGCAGGGGATCGCCTTTGGCCGAGGCGCGAAACAGCGCCTGCGGCACGGCGTCGTCGACAGGCAACACGCTCAATATGGCATCGAGCACCGGGACGAGATGATGGCCGTCGGCGCGGATCAGCCGCCGTGCCTGCTGCTCGGCCGGGTAGTTGCCGTCGACCAGGGCGATCTCATCGCCATGGCCCATGGCGCGCAATATCGCCAGAAGCTCCGGGCCGAGCAGCGCCGGGATGCCGATCAGCATGCTCAGAAGCTCCGGGAAATCGTGGTCGAGCCGATGAGAAAGCGCTCCGATAGCGGCAGGCTGGCGCCACCCAGCGCTCGCGCATGGATGCCGACCGTTCCCTCGCGAACGCCCGGCAGCCTCAGGCCTTCGCCGTCGATCCGGCCGATGGCCTGGATGACGGCATCGACGAGCCGGCGGCGCACGGCGAGCGGCATCCATCCGTCGATCACCGCGGCTTCGAAATCGATGACGGAGGACGCCGCAACGATGGCATAGGCGAGTGCCTGCGAGGCGCTGGCGATCCAGTCGTCGAGATCGGCGCCGATCTCGCCCCAGTCCTCCGGTGAGGTCCACAGATGCGAGGCCTCGACGCCGCGCGCGTTGAGCGCCTTTTCCAGCATGGCGATCGACGCCACGTCGATCAGCTGGGTCGGCTTGCCGTCCGGCCCGGGCACCGGCATCGAGCCCAGCGCGCCGGCATTGCCGGTTGGGCCGCCAAAAAGCCGGCCATTGAGCACGATGCCGCCGCCGGCAAAGGCGCCGATATAGAAATAGACGAAATCGCGCGCCGCGCCCGCCGCCTGGCCGAACACGAGCTCGGCGCCGCAGGCCGAGGTGGCGTCGTTCTGCAGATAGACCGGAAATTCGCATTGCGCCTGGATGTCGGAGCGGATGTCGCGATGACGCCATTCGTCCATGATTTCGCGCGGTGCGCCGGCGGTGTCGGCCCAGTTCCACAATTCGAACGGCATGGCGATGCCAAGCCCGGCAATGCGTTTGTCCTGCGCAGGGGTGAGTTGGCCGCGCATCTTCTTCATGCCGCTTGTGACGAATTCCACCGTCTCGCGTGGCGCCGGATAGCGGTACGAATGCTGTAGCATCGAGCGCACATTGCCGAGGAAATCGATCAGCACCAGCTCGGCACTGCGCCGGCCGATCTTCAGGCCGATGAAATAGGCGCCGTCCGGATTGAGCGCCATGGGGATCGAGGGCTGGCCAATCTTGCCGCGCAACGGCGCCTGCCGGACGAGCAGGTCGTCCTCCTCCAGCTCGCGCATGATGACTGACACTGTCTGCGCCGAAAGGCCAGTCATGCGTGCAATGTCGGATTTGGCCAGGCTGCCGTGCTGGCGCACCAGCGACAGCACCAGCCGCTCGTTGTGGTCCCGCATGCCGCTTTGATTGGTGCCGCGGTGCAGGCGGCTTTCGGCCGCATCGGGCGAGCCGTGCCTCGTAATGCCGGTCTCCACCCTGTTCCTCCCGTCGTTCCCCTCAATGCTTTTGGTCTAGAGTGAGTGAACAATCCTGCGTTGTCAATAATAAATAAGAGTGATTTAATTATTGACAGTGCTGGCTGACTGGTGTCTTTTGAGGTCGGCGCCGACACTGGGAGATTTCGTCGGACGCGCTGCAGATGCCGGTTGGCCGGCATCCTAAATGGTTCCATGGGAGGAAAATCGTGACCACGTCAAAACTGTTGAAATCCACCGTGTTTGCCGCGGCCGGACTGAGCCTGATGGCCTTTGCTTCGACCGCGTCCGCGGCCAATGTCAGTGCTTGCCTGATCACCAAGACCGACACCAACCCCTTCTTCGTCAAGATGAAGGAAGGTGCCGCCGCGAAAGCCAAGGAAATCGGTGTCGATTTGAAAGCCTATGCCGGCAAGGCGGAAGGTGACAATGAGGGCCAGGTTGCGGCGATCGAATCCTGCATCGCCGACGGCGCCAAGGGCATTTTGATCACCGCCACCGACACTGCGGCCATCGTGCCGGCGGTGAAGAAGGCGCGCGATGCAGGGGTGCTGGTGATCGCTCTCGACACGCAGCTCGAGCCTGCCGATGCCGCGGATGCGACGTTTGCGACCGACAATTTCAAGGCCGGCGAGCTTATCGGCTCCTGGGCAAAGGCTACCTTGGGCGACAAGGCCAAGGATGCGCACATCGCCTACATGGATCTGATCGCCAGCCAGCCCTCCGTCGACGTTCAGCGTGATCAAGGCTTCATGAAGGGCTTCGGCATCGACCTCGGCGATCCCAAGAAGATCGGCGACGAAACCGACGCACGCAACGTGTGTCATGATCTGTCGAGCGGCAATGAGGATGGCGGGCATACTGCCATGGAGAATTGCCTCCAGAAGGATCCGGATATCAACGTCGTTTACACCATCAACGAACCTGCGGCCGCGGGCGCCTACCAGGCGCTGAAGGCGGTCGGCAAGGAGAAGGACGTGCTGATTGTCTCGGTCGATGGCGGCTGCCCTGGTGTCAAGAACGTTGCCGAGGGCGTGATCGGCGCCACTTCACAACAATATCCACTGCTCATGGCCTCGCTCGGCATCGAAGCGATCAAGACCTTTGCCGACACCGGCAAGAAGCCGGAGCCGTCGCCCGGTCTGGATTTCTACAACACCGGCGTCACGCTGATCACCGATAAGCCTGCCGCCGGCATTGAATCCATCGACACGAAGCAAGGCCTCAGCAAGTGCTGGGGTTGATTTGATCCCCTGATCGGCTCAACTTCAAAACAACAATCGAGAATGTGGAGCGGTTTCGGCCGCTCCACATCACAGGCGGGGAGGCCGACTTGAGCGTCGAAACAACCAGGAGCAAGGGACCGCAGGAATTCGAGACGGTCCTGGCCGCCAGCGACGCCAGCGTCGCTTCATTCGAGACGCATTCCCGCTCGACATTGGAGAGCATCCAGCACCGCTTGCACAAAAGCCCCGCCATGGTGCCGCTGATCATCCTACTCATCTCGGTGGTTCTGTTCGCAGTCGTCGTCGGTGGCCGCTTCTTTTCTCCGTTCACCCTCACCCTGATCCTCCAGCAGGTGGCGATAACAGGCATGGTCGGCATCGCGCAGACACTGGTGGTGCTCACCGCTGGCATCGACCTGTCAGTCGGCGCCATCATGGTGCTGAGCTCGGTTGTTATGGGCCAGTTTGCCATGCATTACGGTGTTCCAGCGCCGGTCGCCGTTGCCGTCGGGCTGCTTGTCGGCGCGATTTGCGGCTTGATCAACGGCATTCTCATCGCCTGGGTGAAACTGCCGCCCTTCATCGTGACGCTCGGCACCTGGTCGATCTACGCTGCCATCAACTTCATCTATTCCGGCAACGAGACCATCCGCAGTCAGGATCTCGAGGCAACGGCACCGCTGCTGCAGTTTTTCGGCGGCTCGTTCAGGATCGGCGGCGCCGTCTTCACCTACGGCGTGCTGTTGGTGCTGATCATGGGGGCAATTGCCTGGTACGTGCTCAATCACACGGCATGGGGCCGGCATGTCTATGCAGTCGGCGACGACCCGGAAGCCGCGGAACTGTCGGGGGTGCGCGTCAGCCGGATGCTGGTCACGGTCTATACGCTGACTGGCATCATTTGTGCCATCGCCGGCTGGGCCTTGATCGGACGCATCGGATCGGTCTCGCCGCAGGCCGGGCAGTTCGAGAACATCAATTCGATTACCGCCGTGGTGATTGGCGGCACATCGCTGTTCGGCGGCCGCGGTTCCATCCTCGGGACCATCTTCGGTGCGCTGATCGTCGGGGTGTTCGCGCTCGGCCTCAGGCTTTGGGGGACAGATCCCCAATGGACGCAATTGTCCGTCGGCGCCCTTATCATCATCGCTGTTGGAATCGACCAGTGGATCAGGAAGATCTCGGCATGAACCAGACTCAGGAACCGATCCTTACCGCCCGCAGCCTGGTCAAGCGCTATGGCCGCGTCACCGCTCTCGACAGCGCCGACTTCGACCTCTATCCGGGCGAAATCCTTGCTGTCATCGGCGACAACGGCGCCGGCAAGTCGTCGCTTATCAAGGCGATTTCCGGAGCCGTCACCCCCGACGAAGGCGAGATCCGGCTTGAAGGCAAGCCTATTGCATTCAAGTCGCCGATGGAGGCCCGCGAAGCCGGCATCGAGACCGTCTACCAGAATCTGGCGCTGTCGCCGGCGCTGTCTATCGCCGACAACATGTTCCTCGGCCGCGAGATCCGCAAGCCGGGCTTTCTTGGCAGCTGGCTGCGCATGCTCGACCGTCCGGCCATGGAAAAGCGCGCCCGCGACAAGCTCACGGAGCTTGGCCTGATGACCATCCAGAACATCAGCCAGGCCGTGGAAACGCTTTCCGGCGGCCAGCGTCAGGGTGTGGCGGTGGCGCGCGCCGCCGCCTTCGGCAGCCGGGTGGTGATCATGGATGAGCCGACGGCGGCACTTGGTGTGAAGGAGAGCCGCCGTGTGCTCGAATTGATCCTCGACGTGAAGAAGCGAGGCCTGCCGATCGTGCTGATTTCGCACAACATGCCGCATGTCTTCGAGGTGGCGGACCGCATCCACATTCACCGGCTCGGCCGTCGCCTGTGCGTCATCGATCCGAAGCAGTATACGATGTCCGACGCGGTCGCCTTCATGACCGGCGCCAAGGTGCCGCCGGAAGCGGCGCTGGCGGCTTGAGCAAGAACTTGAGGCCCATCGCCGAGGAGCCCAAACGCGCTGTTTCAAGATACCAAATTGCCGCAGGGCAACTCGGCTTGCGGTCGCCTGAATCGATTGAACATTCGGCGGGATGCATTAGCATTGGCAGAGATGGTGAAAGCCGTATGATCCTGGCAACGTCACGAGAGGCAGCATGACGCGCGCGATGACAACCGAAGCTCCTCTGCCCACGCTCGAAAACCCGGATCCAAAGACGCTCGCCGAGGAAGTCTTGCAGGCCCTCAAATACAGGGTTGGCAAGGGCACCAACGTTGCAACCCAGTACGACTGGCTCACCGCCTCGATCAAGGTTGTGCGCGACCGCATCGTCGATCACTGGATGCAGGCGACCCAAGAGGCCTACGCCCAGCAGGAAAAGCGCGTCTATTACCTGTCACTGGAATTCCTCATCGGCCGCCTGATGCGCGATGCCTTCTCCAATCTCGGCCTGATGGACAACATGCGCGAGGCGCTTTCGTCGCTTGGCGTCGACCTCGACATCATTGCAGCGCTCGAACCTGACGCTGCCCTTGGCAATGGCGGGCTTGGCCGGCTCGCCGCCTGCTTCATGGAAAGCATGGCGACCGTCAACATCCCCGCGCATGGCTACGGCATTCGCTACGCCAACGGCATGTTCCGGCAGGAGATCCATGACGGCTGGCAGGTGGAGCTGCCCGAGACGTGGCTCGATCACGGCAATCCCTGGGAGTTCGAGCGCCGCGAACGCTCCTTCGAGGTCGGCTTCGGCGGCTCGGTGGAATCGATCACCTCGAAGGACGGCAGGCTCGAGCGCCATGTCTGGAAGCCGACCGAACATGTTCTGGCCGTTGCCTACGATACGCCAGTGGTTGGCTGGCGGGCCAACCGCGTCAACACGCTGCGTCTATGGTCCGGCATGCCGATCGACCCGATCTTGCTCGACAAGTTCAACGCCGGCGATCACATCGGCGCGCTCGCCGAAAGCAACAAGGCCGATGCGTTGTCGCGTGTCCTTTACCCGGCCGATTCCCACAAGGCCGGCCAGGAGCTGCGGCTCAGGCAGGAGTATTTCTTCTCCACCGCCTCGCTGCAGGACATCGTCCAGCGTCATCTCAGTCAGTATGGCGACTTGCAATCGCTGCCCGACAAGGCGGCGATCCATCTCAACGACACCCATCCGGCCATCGCCGTCCCCGAGTTGATGCGCCTGTTGATGGATGTCCACGGCATGGATTTCGACCAGGCCTGGAGCATCACCAAGCGGACTTTCGGCTACACCAACCACACGCTGCTTCCCGAAGCGCTGGAAAGCTGGCCCGTGCCGCTGTTCGAGCGGCTGTTGCCGCGCCACATGCAGATCGTCTACGCCATCAACGCCGAGGTGCTGCTCGAGGCGCGCGCCTCCGACCAGTTCTCGGACGAGCAGATCAGTCGCATCTCGCTGATCCAGGAAAATGGCGATCGCCGCGTGCGTATGGGCAATCTGGCCTTTGTCGGCTCGCACTCGATCAACGGCGTGTCGGCACTGCATACGGAATTGATGAAGGAGACGGTGTTTGCCGACCTCCACCGGCTCTACCCGGATCGCATCAACAACAAGACCAACGGGATCACACCGCGGCGCTGGCTGATACAGTGCAATCCCGGCCTCACTGCACTCACCCGAGAGGCGATCGGCGACGGCTTCCTCGACGACATCGACGAGATAAAGCGGCTTGATACTTTCGCCGAGGACGCCGCCTTTCGCGACAAGTTCGCCGCTGTCAAACGGGCGAACAAGACGAGGCTTGCCAATCTCGTTGCCGACCGGCTCGGTATCAAGGTCGACCCCTCGGCGCTGTTCGACATCCAGGTCAAGCGCATCCACGAATACAAGCGCCAGCTCTTGAACATTCTCGAAGCGGTCGCACTTTACGACCAGATCCGCTCGCATCCGGAGCGCGACTGGATGCCCCGCGTCAAATTCTTCGGCGGCAAGGCGGCGCCCAGCTATCACAACGCCAAGCTGATCATCAAACTTGCCAACGACGTCGCCCGGGTCATCAACCGCGACCCGGCGGTGCGCGGTTTGCTGAAAGTGGTGTTCGTGCCGAACTACAATGTCAGCCTTGCCGAGATCATGATGCCGGCCGCCGATCTTTCGGAGCAGATATCGACCGCCGGCATGGAAGCGTCCGGCACCGGCAACATGAAGTTCGCGCTGAACGGCGCGCTGACCATCGGCACGCTCGACGGCGCCAATGTCGAGATCAAGGAATGCGTCGGCGACGACAACATCTTCATCTTCGGCCTGACCACAGAGGAAGTCGCCGAGCGGCGCAACAATGGTTACGATCCACGCGTCGTAATCGAGGGATCGCCCGAATTGGCGCAGGCGCTTGCCGCGGTTTCGTGCGGGGTCTTTTCGCCTGACGATCCGGACCGTTATCGCGACCTGATCAACGGTCTTTACCAGAGCGACTGGTTCATGGTCGCCGCGGATTTCGATGCCTACGCCGCCACCCAGCGCGACGTCGATGCCGTCTGGCGCAACAGCCCGGACTGGTACGCCAGAGCGATCCGCAATGTCGCCCGCGTCGGCTGGTTCTCGTCCGACCGCACGATCCGCCAATATGCGAAAGACATCTGGCACGTGCCCGCCTGATGTGATTGCATGAGACCAGGAACAATGTGGCCCTAGTGGAGTGATTTGACCTTCGCATCCCTTGGAAGGTCAGGCGGCCTGCGACTATCGAATTCAAAACTTCACTAGAAACACACACTTGGTGCCCGAGGAGGGACACTGCCTGATGAGCAAGCCGCGCGCGACCGTTGCGACAAGCGGGCCGGACGGACTGACGCCAGCCGGCGATGTCGCGGCGATTGTCGCCGGCACGCATGGCGACCCCTTTGCCGTGCTTGGCGTACATGAGGCGGGGAAGGGCTTTGTCGCCCGCTGCTTCGTCCCCCATGCCGAGTCCGTCACCGCCTATACGCTGACCGGCAAGAAGGCCGGCGAGCTGTCGAGACGCGACGACCGCGGCTTCTTCGAGGGCAAACTGTCGCTGCGCAAACGCCAGCCGTTGCGCTATCATGCCAGGAATTCTGGCGGCGACTGGTGGCTGACCGATCCATATTCCTTCGGCCCCGTGCTCGGTCCGCTGGACGACTATTACATCGCCGAAGGGTCGCATCTCAGGCTGTTCGACAAGCTCGGCGCCCATCTCATCGACCATGAAGGTGCATCGGGCATGCATTTTGCGGTGTGGGCGCCCAATGCAAGGCGCGTCTCGGTGGTCGGCGACTTCAACGAGTGGGACGGCCGCAGGCATACCATGCGCGACCGCCGCGATACCGGCATCTGGGAGCTGTTCATTCCCGACATCGGCGCCGGCCGCCCTTATAAATACGAGATCATCGGGCCGGATGGCGTCAGATTGCCACTCAAGGCGGATCCGTTCGCCTTCAAATCCGAGCTGCGCCCGGCCACCGCCTCGGTGACGGCGCTGCCGCCGGCGCATGAATGGGGTGACGAGGCGCACCGGAACTACTGGCGCAATGCCGACCACAGGCGCGAAGCCGTATCGATCTACGAGGTCCATGCCGGGTCATGGCGGCTTCACGACGACGGCAGCTTCCTGTCTTGGGATGAGCTCGCCGACAGGCTGATCCCTTACGTGGTCGAGATCGGTTTTACCCACATCGAATTCATGCCGATCTCCGAACACCCTTATGACCCTTCCTGGGGCTACCAGACGACCGGCCTCTATGCGCCGACTGCCCGCTTTGGCGATCCGGACGGTTTTGCCCGCTTCGTCGACGGCGCCCATCGTGCAGGCGTCGGCGTCATCCTCGACTGGGTGCCGGCGCATTTCCCGGTTGACGAACACGGTCTGGCAAAGTTCGACGGTACCGCACTCTACGAACACGCCGATCCGCGCAAGGGCTTCCATCCCGACTGGAACACCGCGATCTATAATTTCGGGCGCCGCGAAGTGATTTCGTTCCTGGTCAATAATGCGCTGTTCTGGGCAGAGAAATATCACGTCGACGGACTGCGCGTCGATGCGGTCGCCTCGATGCTTTATCTCGATTATTCGCGCAAGGCCGGTGAATGGATTCCCAACGAGAAGGGTGGGCGCGAGAACCTCGAAGCGGTCAGCTTCCTGCAGCGTATGAACAAGGAGGTCTACGGCCATCATCCGGGTGTGATGACCATCGCCGAGGAATCGACCTCGTGGCCGAAAGTCTCGCAGCCGGTGCATGAAGGCGGACTGGGCTTCGGTTTCAAGTGGAACATGGGTTTCATGCATGACACTTTGGAGTATTTCTCCAAGGAGCCGATCTTCCGCAAGCATCACCACAACGACATCACCTTCGGCCTGGTCTACGCCTTCAGCGAGAATTTCGTGCTGCCGCTGTCCCATGACGAGGTGGTGCACGGCAAGGGCACGCTCCTCAACAAAATGGCCGGCGACGACTGGCAGAAATTCGCGACGCTGCGCGCCTATTACGCCTTCATGTGGGGTTATCCCGGCAAGAAGCTGTTATTCATGGGCCAGGAGTTCGCGCAGCGCCGCGAGTGGAGCGAGGCGCGCGCGCTCGACTGGAACCTGCTCGATTTCCGGCTCCACCGCGGCGTCTGGCAGACGGTGCGCGATCTCAACTATCTCTACCGCTCGCGCCCGGCGCTGCATGCCCGCGACTGCGAGCCGGAGGGCTTTTCCTGGCTGATCGTCGACGACAGCGCGAACTCGGTATTTGCCTGGCTGCGCAGCGCGCCGGGCGGCAACCCGGTCGCCGTCATTTCCAACTTCACGCCGGTGCCGCGCGACAATTACCGCGTGCCGTTGCCGCAGGCCGGAAAATGGCGCGAGATCATCAACACCGATGCCACGGATTATGGCGGTTCCGGCAAGGGCAATAGCGGCGGCGTCGAGGCTCAGGCGGAAGGAGGAGGCATTTCGGCGACGATGCTTTTGCCGCCGCTGTCGACGATCATGCTCGAATTCGTCCCGGACGGAGCTATGTCTGGAGCATCTAACCTGGGAGGATAAGAATGGCTGAAATAAAACGAACACAGCCGCTGGCACGCGAGGCCATGGCTTATGTGCTGGCCGGCGGCCGTGGCAGCCGGCTCAAGGAATTGACCGACCGCCGCGCCAAGCCGGCGGTCTATTTCGGCGGCAAGACCCGCATCATCGACTTCGCGCTGTCCAATGCGCTCAATTCCGGTATCCGGCGCTTGGGCGTCGCTACCCAGTACAAGGCGCATTCGCTGATCCGCCACTTGCAGCGCGGTTGGAACTTCCTGCGGCCCGAGCGCAACGAGAGTTTCGACATCCTGCCGGCCAGCCAGCGTGTGTCGGAAACACAATGGTATGAGGGCACCGCCGACGCCGTTTACCAGAACATCGACATCATCGAGGCCTATGGGCCGGAATACATGGTCATCCTGGCCGGTGACCACATCTACAAGATGGACTACGAAATGATGCTGCGCCAGCATGTCGAGGCCGGCGCCGATGTCACCGTCGGCTGCCTCGAAGTGCCGCGCTTGGAAGCCACCGGCTTCGGCGTCATGCATGTCGACAACAAGGACACCATCATCTCTTTCATCGAAAAGCCGGCCGATCCGCCGGGCATTCCCGACAAACCGGATTTTGCGCTGGCCTCGATGGGCATCTATGTGTTCAAGACCAAGTTCCTGATGGAGCAATTGCGTCGCGATGCGGCAGAGCCCGGCTCGAGCCGCGACTTCGGCAAGGACATCATCCCCTACATCGTCGAGCACGGAAAGGCGATCGCCCATCGCTTCGCCAAATCCTGCGTGCGCTCGACCGCCGAGAACGAGGCCTATTGGCGCGACGTCGGCACGGTCGATGCTTATTGGGAAGCCAATATCGACCTGACCGACATCACGCCGGAACTCGACCTCTACGACCGCGACTGGCCGATCTGGACTTATGCCGAGTTGAAGCCGCCGGCAAAGTTCGTGCATGACGAGGATGGCCGCCGCGGGTCGGCCGTGTCGTCTCTCGTGTCGGGCGATTGCATCGTTTCGGGCGCTTCGCTGAAGCGAAGCCTGATCTTCACCGGCGCGCGAATCAATTCCTATTCGACGCTGGAGGAGGTCGTCATGCTGCCCGACGTCCATGTCGGCCGCAACGCCAGGCTGAAGCGTGTGGTCATCGATCACGGCGTCAGGATCCCGGAGGGTCTGGTGGTCGGCGAGGATCCCGTCCTCGACGCCAAGCGTTTCCGCGTTTCGGAAAAAGGCATCTGCCTCGTCACGCAGGACATGATCAACAGGTTGGGATCGTAGTGCATGCAGGTTCTGTCGGTGGCGCCCGAGATCTTTCCGCTGGTCAAGACCGGCGGGCTCGCCGACGTAACCGGCGCCTTACCCGTGGCATTGGCCGGCAAGGGCGTCACCATGCGCACCCTCGTCCCCGGCTATCCGCAGGTGATGGGCGCCTTCAGGAAAAAGAAGGCGGTTCAGCAATATCCATTGCTGCAGGGCGGCAAGGCTTCGGTGCATGCCGTCCAGATCGCCGGGCTCGACCTGTTCGTGCTTGATGCGCCACATCTTTTCGACCGTCCCGGCGGCCCATACGGCAACGCGACCGGCGGCGACTGGCCGGACAATTGGCGCCGGTTCGCGGCCTTGAGCCAGGTAGGCGGTGATATTGCCGGCGGCGCAATCTCGGGCTACCTGCCCGATATCGTCCATGCCCATGACTGGCAGTCGGCAATGACGCTTGCCTACATGCGCTACGGCAAGGCGGTCGGCACGCCGTCGATGATCACCGTGCACAACCTCGCCTTCCAGGGCCAGTTCGGCGCCGGCATCTTTGGCGAGCTTGGCCTGCCGGCAGCGGCCATGGCGCTCGACGGCGTCGAATATTATGGCGGCGTCGGCTTCCTTAAGGCCGGCCTGCAGGCGGCGTGGGCGATCACCACGGTTAGCCCGACCTATGCGCAGGAAATCCGCTTGCCCGAATTCGGCATGGGCCTCGACGGCCTGATCAATATGCGATCCGTCGATCTCCATGGCATCGTCAACGGCATCGATACCGAGATCTGGAACCCGGAAACCGACAAGCATCTGGCCTCCAACTACACGGCAAAGACGCTCAAGGCGCGGATGCCCAACAAGGCCGCGGTCGAGGACCGTTTCAGCCTCGATCGCGATGACAGCCCGATTGTCTGCGTCGTCAGCCGGCTGACCTGGCAAAAGGGCATGGACATACTGGCTGCGGCCGTCGACGGCATCGTCGCGGCGGGTGCACGGCTGGCAGTCCTTGGGTCTGGCGACGCTGGGCTGGAAGGCGCGTTGCTTGCCGCCGCAGCCCGCCATCGCGGTCGCATCGGCGTCGTCGTCGGCTATGACGAGGGACTCTCCCACACCATGCAGGGCGGCTGCGACGCAATCATTATCCCATCGCGCTTCGAACCATGCGGGCTGACGCAGCTTTACGGCCTGCGCTATGGCTGCGTGCCGGTCGTCGCGCGCACCGGCGGCCTTGCCGACACGATCATCGATGCCAACGAAGCCGCCATCTCAGCCGGCGTTGCGACCGGTTTCCAGTTTGCCCCCGCTAATGCCGGCGCCCTGCTGTACGCCGTCCGCCGCCTTGTCGAGGCGCATGCCAACCTCGCGGTGTGGACGTCGATGCAGCGGCAAGGCATGAAGGCCGACGTTTCGTGGGACAAAAGCGCCGAAAGATATGTCGAACTCTATCGCTTGCTGCTTTCGAAAAGGGCTGCCTGACTGATGATCCGCACTGTCGCCACCAAACCCTATCCCGACCAGAAGCCCGGCACCTCTGGGCTGCGCAAGAAAGTCCCGGTGTTCCAGCAGGAGCACTATGCCGAGAACTTCATCCAGTCGATCTTCGATGCGCTGGACGGATTCGATGGCAAAACCCTGGTGATCGGCGGCGACGGCCGCTTCTATAACCGCGAGGTCATCCAGAAGGCCATCGCCATGGCCGCGGCAAACGGCTTCGGCAAGGTGATGGTCGGGCAGGGCGGCATCTTGTCGACGCCGGCTGCTTCGCATGTCATCCGCAAATACAAGTCCTTCGGCGGCATCATCCTGTCGGCCAGCCACAATCCGGGTGGCCCGCATGAGGATTTCGGGATCAAGTACAATGCCGGCAATGGCGGCCCGGCGCCGGAAAAGCTGACCGACGCGATCTTCGAAAAAACCAAGGCGATCTCGAGCTTCAAAATCGCCGATATCGGGCCGGTCGACATCGACACGATCGGCACGGTCAAGGCGGCTGACATGACCGTCGAAATCATCGATCCGGTCACCGACTATGCCGAACTGATGGAAAGCCTGTTCGATTTCGACGCCTTGCGCGCGCTGTTCAAGTCGGGCTTCCGCATGCGCTTCGACGCCATGCATGCGGTGACCGGCCCCTACGCCAAGGAGATCCTCGAAAACCGGCTAGGCGCGCCGAACGGCACCGCCCGCAACTTTATCCCGCTGCCGGATTTCGGCGGCCATCATCCCGATCCCAATCTGGTGCATGCAAAACATCTCTATGACGAGATGATGGGCCCGGATGCGCCAGACTTTGGCGCCGCCTCCGATGGCGACGGCGACCGCAACCTGATCATCGGCAAGGGCATTTTCATCACCCCGTCGGATTCGCTGGCCATGCTCGCAGCCAACGCCCATCTGGCGCCGGGCTACAAGGCCGGGCTGAAAGGCATCGCCCGTTCGATGCCGACCAGCGGTGCTGCCGACCGGGTCGCCGAAAAGCTCGGCATCGGCATCTATGAAACGCCAACCGGCTGGAAGTTCTTCGGCAATCTGCTCGATGCCGGCATGGCGACGATCTGCGGCGAGGAAAGTGCCGGGACCGGCTCCAACCATGTCCGCGAAAAGGACGGCCTATGGGCCGTGCTTTTGTGGCTCAACATCCTTGCCGTGCGCGGCGAAAGCGCCAAGCAGATCGTTATCCAGCATTGGGCGGCCTACGGCCGTAACTACTATTCGCGCCACGACTACGAGGAGGTCGAGACCGATCGTGCCAACGCGCTTGTCGACGAGCTGCGCGCCAAGCTCGGCTCGTTGCCTGGCACCAGCGTGCGCGGCATGACGATCGCCAGCGCCGATGATTTCGCCTATCACGATCCGGTCGACGGCTCGGTCAGCAAGAACCAGGGCATCAGGGTGTTGTTCGAAGGCGGCTCACGCGTCGTCTTCCGCCTGTCCGGCACCGGCACCTCGGGCGCGACGCTACGGCTTTATGTCGAGCGCTACGAGCCGGACAAGAGCCGCCACGATCTCGACACCCAGGAGGCGCTTGCCGATCTAATCGCGGCGGCCGACGACATTGCCGGGATTCGCAGCCATACCGGCCGCGCCAAGCCGAGCGTCATCACCTGATGTCGTCGGGACTATCCGCCGGCTATCGTCCGCGATTTGGCGGGCTTGCCGGGCAGAGCGGCATTCGCTTCGCCGCATGGTCCTCGTCGGCTCGGCGCATCTGGGTCTCGATTTTCGACGAACACGGCAACCGTGAAGTCGACCGGCTGGAACTCCAGTCGGAAGGCGAGGGCGTCTACGCACTTTTTGTTGCCGGTCTCGCCGCCGGCACCCGATACGGGTTCCGCGCCGATGGCGACTACGCGCCGGAACACGGTTTCTGGTTCGATCCCGACAAGCTGCTGGCCGATCCCTATGCCGTCGAGATCGACAGGCCTTATACCTATGACGGCCGGCTGGCCGCGCGCCGTGGCGCGGGGGCCGACACGGCGTCGCTGATGCCGAAGGCCATTGCTGGCGCCTTGCCGCAACCCTTGCCCGCCTTGCCGCCGCTGTTTCGGCCTGGCGGCCTCATCTACGAAGTGCCGGTACGCGCCTTCACAAAGCTGCATCCCGACATTCCCGAGAAGCAACGCGGCACGATTGCAGCCATTGCCCACCCCCTTGTAGTCGAGCATCTGCAAAAACTAGGTGTCGCAGCCGTTGAGCTGATGCCGGTGACTGCATCGATCGGCGAGCGGCATTTGCCGCCGCTCGGTCTGCGCAACGCCTGGGGTTATAATCCCGTGACCTTCATGGCGCTCGATCCGCGACTGGCGCCCGGCGGTCTGGCCGAATTGCGCGGAACGGTCGCCGCGCTGCGCGAGGCCGGCATCGGTACCATTCTGGACCTGGTGTTCAACCACACCGGCGAAAGCGACCGGCTTGGCCCGACATTGTCGCTGCGCGGCCTCGACAACCGCGCCTATTACCGGCACGAGGCTGACGGCGCTCTGGTCAATGACACCGGAACCGGCAATACGATTGCGTGCGATCATCCGGTCGTCCGGGAAATGGTCCTCGACACGCTTCGTCACTTTGTCCGCCATGCCGGCGTCGACGGTTTCCGCTTCGACCTGGCGCCCGTTCTGGGTCGGGTCGAGGGCGTGTTCGACGCTGATGCGCCGCTGCTGAACGCCATTCGCAACGACCCTGTTCTTGGCGACCGGGTGCTGATCGCCGAGCCTTGGGACATCGGACCGGATGGCTATCAGCTCGGCAATTTTCCACCGCCCTTCCTCGAATGGAACGACAGATACCGTGACGATATCCGCCGCTTCTGGCGCGGCGACGGCGGCACGATCGGTGCGTTGGCGACGCGGCTTGCCGGTTCGTCCGATGTCTTTGCCAAAGCAGGCCAGACAATGAGCCGCAGTGTCAATTTCATCGCTGCGCATGACGGCATGACGCTGGCCGATATCGTTGCCTATGAACACAAGCACAACGAGGCCAATGGCGAACAGAACCGCGATGGTCACGACGACAATCTGTCCTGGAACAATGGCGTCGAGGGCGAGACCGGTGACCAGTCAATCGTTACGGCCCGTTTCGATGACCGGCGCGCGCTGCTGGCGACACTCTTTGGCTCGCGCGGCACGATCATGCTGACGGCCGGCGACGAGTTCGGCCGCACGCAGCGCGGCAACAACAACGCTTACGCGCAGGACAATGACATCACCTGGCTCGACTGGTCCGGGCGCGATCTGGCGCTGGAGCGGTACACGGCTCTGCTCGCCAAGATGCGTCGTGCCGCGCCGGCGCTCTTGGACACAGCATTCCTGACCGGAGAACCGCCAGCGGGCCCGGAAATACCTGACGTAGCCTGGCTGACGGAAACCGGCATGCCGCTCGACGAGGCAGCCTGGCACGATCCCAGGCGGCACCGGCTGGTCATGATTCTCGGTAGCGGTGAGAACAGTCGCCTTGCGGTGGTCATCAATGGCGACCGCCGGGCCTGCATGTTCACGCTGCCGGAACGGGCCGGTTTTCTTTGGCGCCCAGCTATCGAACCGGATAGTAGCGATATCTTACGGCCGGTGCCCGGGCGAACGGTCATGTTCATGATCGAAAGCAGGACATCGCGGGCGGGCGCAGGGGAGAGCCATGATGGCTGACAATGCCGAATGGTGGCGCGGCTGCGTCATCTACCAGATCTATCCGCGCTCCTTCCAGGACACGACGGGTGACGGCAGCGGCGATCTCAGCGGCATCACCTCGAGGCTGGCCCATGTCGCATCGCTCGGTGTCGACGCGGTTTGGCTGTCGCCTTTCTTCAAGTCGCCAATGGCCGACATGGGTTACGACGTTTCGGATTACTGCGCCGTCGATCCGATGTTCGGCACATCAGAGGATTTCGACGGGCTGGTTGCAGAGGCGCATCGGCTCGGCCTGAAAGTGATCATCGACCAGGTCTTGTCGCATTCGTCGGATCGGCACGAATGGTTTGTCGAAAGCCGCACAACCCGCGACAACCCCAAGGCCGACTGGTACGTCTGGGCCGACGCGAAGCCCGACGGCACCGCCCCCAACAACTGGCTGTCGCTTTTCGGCGGCCCGGCCTGGGAATGGGACGCAACGCGCAGGCAATATTACCTGCACAATTTCCTCGCCTCGCAGCCAGACCTGAATTTCCACAATCCGCAGGTGCAGGACGCGTTGCTGGAAACGGTGCGGTTCTGGCTCGAGCGCGGCGTCGACGGTTTCCGGCTGGATACGGTCAACTACTACGTCCACGACCGCTGGCTTCGCAGCAACCCGCCTTTGGCGGAAAGCGTCGCCGGCACCAATACGGCAACCAGCACCTATCTCTATCAGGAGCATCTGTTCGACAAGAGCCAGCCGGAAAACCTTGCTTTCCTCAGGCGCTTCCGGGCCTTGCTTGACGAATATGAAGGCCGCGTCGCTGTCGGCGAGATTGGGGACGAAACTCGTTCCTTGCAGACACTCGCCGCCTATACCGGCGGTGGCGACAAGCTCCAAATGTCCTACACGTTCGACCTGCTCGGCCCGCAATTCTCGGCGTCGCATGTGCGTGGCTGTGTCGAGGCCTTCGAGAGTAAGGTGTTCGACGGCTGGGTTTGCTGGGCGTTCTCCAACCACGATGTCGTGCGCCATGTCAGTCGATGGACAAGGCCGGGCGGCGATCCGGACAGGGTGGCGAAATTCTCGATCGTGCTGCTTTCCTGCCTGCGCGGATCGATTTGCCTCTACCAGGGCGAAGAACTCGGGTTAGAGGAGGCCGAACTGGCGTTCGAGGATTTGCGCGATCCCTTCGGCATCCGCTTCTGGCCGGCAATCAAGGGGCGGGATGGATGCCGAACGCCGATGGTCTGGGAGGCTGGCGCCGACAATGCCGGCTTTTCGACCGGCAAGCCGTGGCTTCCGGTCCCGGCAAGCCATCGCGCTCGGGCGGTCGACGTCCAGAATGGCGAGCAAACCTCCGTCCTGGCGAGCTACGGGGCGATGCTGGCCTTGCGCAAGCAGCATCCGGCGCTGGTTCGAGGCTCGATCCGGTTCCTCGATTCCAACGGCGACGTCCTTGCTTTCATTCGCGAAGGCGGTGACGAAAAGCTGCTCTGTGTCTTCAATTTCGCCGACGAGCCCGCCGGCTGGCACTTGCCACCGGGTGTGGAAGCGATAGAGCCGATAGATATTGGCGGTGCTGCCGGCGTCTTGCAGGAAAGAACTCTGTCGATGCCGCCGTTGGGCTGCTTCCTCGGCCGGATCGGCTGAGCTCTATTTCATCATCTCATTGAACGAGCACGGAGCGCCCGCAAGTCGCGCCGACAACCCGCACATCGGCCTCGCCGACATGCACGCCGACAGCTGCAAGCACGTTATAGACCAGTTCGTCGACCGGCGCCGTCACGCCGTTCAGAACCGTTACCACCGCCGGCTTCACTGTTCCGAGCAGGGCCGTCACGTCCAGCCCGAGGCCCAGTGCATTGACCGAGAGCGAGAGGCCGCTGACCAGCGATGTCGTGAGCGATTGCGTCAGGTTTTTCGTGGCGACAGTTTTTATCGTCTTGTTGGCGATATCGGTGCTGTCGAAGGTCAATGTGGTCGGATCGTTGTTGGTGATGGCAAGCGATGACGAACCCTTCACATCGAGCAGATTGAGGGTGAGCAGCAGAAGCCTCACGCTTACCTGTGCAATCGTGGCATCGGAGAACGATTGCGGATTGCTGAAATCGGCGAAGGCCGATGGGTTGTTGTCGGCGTCGCTGGCGGCAAGGTGCAGCGAGGCCACGCCAGGCTGCGCGGCGATCGAGACCTTGATGCTATCCGGCCGGCCCGTCGGGCAGCTGATGTCGGTTAGCTTGGCTTCCGCATAGGCGACTTCGACATGCAGAGGCAGGTTGACGGACAGCAGACTGATGCCGCCGCCGAGATTGGAATTGCCGATGCCGACTGTGGTGACCAGCTTGATGCGCGTCTGCGCGGTGCGCACCACGGTGCCTTTTTCCCCGACGGCCAGCCAGGGTGAGTATTGCATCGGTTCGCCGATGGCGATGGAGAGCGTGGTGGAGGTAAGTCCCGGAATAGTGGCGCCGAGATCGACCTGGACCTGGTTTGAGCCATTGGCCAGCGAGGCGGCGGCACCCAGCATGCCCATCGCGCTTGCGTCGACGGAAAAGCCGGGAGACTTTTGTCCGAGGCCGAGTTTGCCGATCGAGCCAAGATCGATAAGATGACTGAGGGGTATCTTGACCGTGTTGGTGGCCCTCGACGCGATCGTCTGCAGCACAAGTTTGCTGGCGCTGCCCGACCCGGACGCATTGGCCATGGCGGTCGCGATCTGGCCTACCGTCGCTTTTGACGCCAGCACGTCGGAATAGCTGACACCTGTCAGTTGCAACTGTACGGCAAGGGCATCGACGAACGAAAGCACGTTTACATCGGCCGAGATCAGCGCGTTGTAGTCCATGACGCTGAGCGCAATGTTGGCGCCCAGCAACTTGCTGAGAAGCGCGTTGAGGATGCCGCCATTGACGCTGAGGAGCCTGGACCCGACCGAGAACATCGCTTGCGGGGTCACGCTGGCAATGGCTTCGGTGCCGACGACCGGAGTAGGGATGAGCGAACTGGCGAAATACCGGTCGGGGATTTTTTTCAGAGTGACGCGAACGGCGTTGTAAGGCGTTTTACCGGCTTCGAAGCGCTTGTCGACGCCAACGGAGGACGCCGCTGAGTATCGGCCGCCGGTGACCGACACGACGGTTTTGCCAACCGTGGGAACGATTGTCTGACCTGGCTTTTGAACAATGATGCCGGGCATTCGGTTGTCACTGAGCGTGGTTACTGCCGCGGCTTCCATATTGTTGATGTTCGACGCCGCGGTGATCGCCGCCAGATCGGTCATCGCCTGGGCTTCCCTGCGCTCCGTGTAGATCGAACCTTCGTCGACAGCGAAGGCCGCCAGCCCCAACGCGAATGGCGCTATCAGCGCCGTCATGACGGCAAAGTTCGCCTTCTTGTCGCCAACCATCGAGCGAGCGATCCCCCCGATGCCCCTCAGCAAGAACTGCGACATTTCAAATGCCTCCAATCCGGATGGTCGACCTGCGTGAGATCGTGGTTTGCGGCATCGCAAGGCTGGGCAACAGGTTCCAGATCGGCAGGTTGCTGGCATCGTACTGGATCGACACGACGAACTGATTTCCGTCGGCCGTGCTGTCCGTCGCCTGATAGGTCAGCTTGCCGGAATCGACGAACGGGTATCCACTGGCATTGTTTTTGACGAAACTCGCCACCAGCGCCTGGCGCTCGGTCTGATTCAATCCGGCAATTGCGGTACGGGCGGCATCGGCGGCGATTTGCTGCAAGGAGTTGCTTGCACCAAAATAGATACCGTATGCAACCATTCCGAGCAAAAGAAGGATAAAGATCGGGGAAAGCAGGGCAAACTCGACCGCGGAAGTTCCGGACTCTTCTCCAATTTTGCGTAGATTCATCCGTATTAGGCGCAATATTTTACGCTTCAATGTGACAGTATTACTGTCTATCTTGTTCATTGCCCTTGCCCGTTGGAACCCAAGGTCGATGTGTCGATCCCATCGAAGTTTGTAACCGTTGGTTGCCTAAGAACCAATTAATACATTCTGGTAAACTGAAATGACCGGCCAGATTATTTCCCAGATCGGCGTTCTGGCCAGGAAACCCAGTCAAACTCATGGTTTCGACCATTGATTGGCCGCTCGCAAAACGACTGCCCCGGCCCCCTTACTTTGGGTGACCCCGAGAGTCTGTTGAAATAAAAAATCTCCACGTTACTGTTTGGCCACCAGCTGCCGGAAAGGGAACCGGCTGCGCGCTCGAAAGGAACCAGCCAATCGGTTTCGGGGCGTCAACACTTAGAGACGTCGCTGAAGGGCGACGTCATTAGGGAGAACTCCATGCTGAAACATGTGCTGAAGGCGACGGTACTCGCCACGACCATGGTCTTGGCCGCCGGTACGTTCTACACGCCGGCTTTCGCCGAAACCGTCTACAACCGCGGAGCCGCCGCCGAAGCGGAGACGCTCGATCCGCACAAGACCTCGACGGTCTACGAAGCCGATATCATACGCGACCTGTTCCAGGGCCTCGTCATGCATGACCAGAAGACGAATCTCATTCCGGGCGCCGCCGAAAGCTGGACGGTGTCCGACGACGGCACTGTCTACACCTTCAAGCTGCGCAAGGACGGCCTCTGGTCGGATGGCAGCCCGGTGACGGCGGACGACTTCGTTTATTCGTTCCGTCGGCTGGAAGATCCGGCCACCGCAGCCGAATACGCTTCCATGCTTTATCCCGTGAAGGGTGCCGAGGAAGTCAATACCAAGAAGGGCAAGCCGGAGGATATGGGCGTCAAGGCGATTGACGCAAATACCCTCGAAGTCACGCTTAAGGCGCCAACGCCTTACTTCCTGGAGATGCTGACCCATCAGGCAACCTATCCGGTCAACAAGGCGTCCATCGAAAAGCTTGGCGCCGACTGGATCAAGGCAGGCAAGCTGGTCTCCAACGGGGCCTTTACAGCGGCAGAGTGGATTCCCAACGACCATCTGAAGCTGGTCAAGAATCCGAAATTCTGGGACGCCGCCAGCGTCAAGTTCGACGTGGTCAACTACATCCCGACCGAGGATCGCTCGTCTGCGATGAAGCGCTTCGAGGCCGGCGAATTCGACAGTTACGGTGACCTGCCGACCGAACAGCTCGCCGACCTCAGGGCCAAATTCGGCGACCAGGTCCGTGTCGGGCCATATCTCGGCATCTACTATTACGCGATCAAGACCGACAAGGCGCCGTGGGACAATGTCGAACTGCGCAACGCCATCTCGATGGCGATCGATCGCGACTTCCTTGCTGAAAAAGTCTGGCAGAATTCGATGCTGCCCGGCTATTCGATGGTGCCTCCGGGCATCGAGGGCTACACGCCGGCACTGGCCAAATACGCCGACATGTCGCAGATCGACCGCGAGGACGCTGCGAAGAAGATCCTCGAGAAACTCGGCTATACACCCGAGCATCCGTTGAAGATGCAGATCCGCTACAACACCTCGGAAAACCACAAGAACACCGCTGTCGCCATCCAGGAACAGCTGAAGCCGCTTGGCGTCGAGGTCAGCCTGCTCAACACCGACACCAAGACGCACTACTCCTTCCTCGAGCAGAAGGGCGACTATGACGTGGCGCGTGCCGCCTGGATCGCCGATTACAAGGACCCGGAAACCTTCCTCGGCATATCCCGCAAGGCCAGCGGCAATAATTATTCGAGCTACGACAGCCCGAAATTCGAAGCGGCAATGGATAAGGCCGCCGCCGCCGGCGGCAAGCCCGAACAGCGCATGAAGGAACTCGCCGAGGCCGAGCGCATCCTCGTCGACGACGTCGGCGAGATACCGCTTCTCTACTACAGCTACCACGACATCGTTTCCTCGAAGCTGCACGGCTTCGACGACAATGTGATGGACATCCATCCGTCCCGCTTCATCAGCAAGGACTGATCCCTTAGCCAGACCGCCGCGCAACTCAACGCGCGGCGGCGCCGGTTTGCCATCGCATCGGCCCGGGAACCGGATTCGATTTTCGACAATGTCGGTGCGAAGATTTGAAGGCTAGAGCGCAATCGTCCAGCCGGACGCGCGCTGCTCTGGATCAAGCGGGGCATCGATGCTGCGATTCGTTTTCCGGCGGCTGCTGACCGCCATCCCGACGCTGTTCGTCATCGTGACCATAGCGTTCTTCCTGATACGCGTCGCGCCGGGCGGCCCGTTCAACCAGGAGCGGGGCCTGAGCCCCGAGATCAGGGCCAATCTCGAAGCCCAGTTCGGGCTCAACGACCCGCTCTGGCTGCAGTACCTTCATTACTTAGGCAATCTTCTGCGCGGCAATTTCGGCCCCAGCTACAACATGCCGGATTTCACCGTCGGCGAGCTGTTCAGGGAAGGCCTGCCGATCTCGATCCAACTCGGCGCTTCGGCGCTCGTTCTGGCGCTGCTCCTCGGCAGCGTGCTCGGCACTGTTGCCGCGCTCAACCAGAACAAGCTTGCCGACTATTCGGTGATCGCGCTGGCGACCGCCGGCAGCACCATACCGACCTTTGTCATCGCCCCGGTGATCCAGCTTGTATTCGGATTGACCTGGAAGCTGCTGCCGATCGGTGGCTGGGGCGATGGAGCCCTCATCAACAAGGTCGGCCCGGTGCTGACGCTCGCTCTGCCGCAGATCGCCATCGTTGCCCGCCTGATGCGCGGCTCGATGATCGAATCGCTGCACTCGCATCACATCCGTACCGCGCGCGCTCTCGGCCTGTCCGACTGGTCAGTCGTCGTCAAGCATGCACTGCGCGGCGCCATCCTGCCGATCGTCTCCTTCACCGGTCCGGCAGCTGCAGCCCTTCTCACCGGCTCGATCATTGTCGAGACCATCTTCTCTATCCCGGGCATCGGCCGCCATTTTGTCGTTGCCGCGCTCAACCGCGACTACACACTGGTGATGGGGACGGTGGTGGTCATCGCGCTCTTCACCATTGTCTTCAACCTGATCGTCGACGTCCTCTATGGGGTCGTCGATCCGAGGGTGCGCTATGACTGATATCGCAGTTGCCGCACCAGTCGTCGGCCGGTCCCTGTGGGGTGACGCCTGGGCGCGCCTCAAGGCCAATCGCGCGGCCATGTTCAGCCTCTATTATCTTGCCTTCATCGCCGTCATCAGCGTGTTTGGGCCCTATTTCGTGCCGCACCAATACACCACAATCTATGCCGACTATGTCCGTACGCCGCCGAGCTTCTCCGCCTATCCGAAGGCCGACATGATCGAAGGCGCTCTCGATGAGGCGATCAGGCGTATGCGCGTCGACATCAAGGAGTGGCGGCAGGAGGGCAGCCGTGTGTTCGTTACCGTCAAATCGTCCAAGCCGATCGACGACCGCAACATTCGCTACCTTGATCGTTCCGATACCTTTGATGACACAAAGATCGAGAGCAAATCGCCGGACGGTCTCGAGATGGTGATGAGTGCCTCGATCAAGCAGCAATATTTCCTGTTCGGCACCGACAATACCGGCCGCGATCTCCTGTCCAGAACGCTGATGGCGGGGCGCATATCGCTGGCCATCGGCCTGCTTGCCGGCATCGTGGCCGTTGTCATCGGCGTGCTCTACGGCGCCACCGCCGGCCTTGCCGGCGGCAGGGTCGACGAGGTGATGATGCGTGTCGTCGACGTGCTTTATTCTTTGCCGTTCATCTTCTTCGTCATCATGCTGGTGGTGTTCTTCGGCAGGAACTTCGTGCTGATGTTCCTGGCCGTCGGCGCGGTGCTGTGGCTCGACATGGCGCGCATCGTGCGCGGACAGGCGCTGTCGATCCGCCGGCAGGAATATGTCCAGGCGGCGGAGGCGATGGGCGTCGGCCAGCGCGGCATTCTGCTGCGCCATGTGATCCCCAATTTGCTCGGGCCGGTGGTGATCTACATGACGCTGCTGGTGCCGCAGGTCATCATCCTGGAGAGTTTTTTGTCGTTCCTCGGGCTCGGCGTCCAGGAGCCGATGACCAGCTGGGGCGTGCTGATTTCGGTCGGCGCCCAGAACATCGGTTCTGCCAACTGGCTGCTTTTGTTCCCGGCCTTCTTTCTCGTCTCAACGCTGTTCGCGCTGAATTTCGTCGGCGATGGGCTGCGCGACGCGCTCGACCCGAAGGATCGTTGAGATGGCTGCTTCCGAAACCATCCTCAGCGTCAAAGACCTTCGCGTCCGCTTCCGCACCCTCGACGGTGTGGTGGAGGCGGTGAAGGGCATCAATATTCACGTCAAATCAGGCGAGACTGTTGCCGTCGTCGGCGAATCAGGTTCCGGCAAGAGCCAGACGATGATGGCGGCGATGAGCCTGCTCGCCTCGAACGGCGAAGCCACCGGCACCGTCGATTATCGCGGTCGCAATCTTTTGACCTTGAGCAAGCCCGAGCTCAACAAGATCCGCGGCCGCAAGATCAGCATGATCTTCCAGGAGCCGATGACTTCGCTCGACCCGCTCTATTCGATCGGCAACCAGCTGATCGAGCCGATCCGCAAGCATCGCGGACTTGGCGCCGCCGCGGCGCGCGAGGAGACGCTCAAGTTGCTGCGGCTGGTCCATATTCCCGATCCGGAGCGGCGGATGAAATCCTATCCGCACGAGTTGTCGGGCGGCCAGCGCCAGCGCGTCATGATTGCCATGGCGCTGGCCAACGACCCCGATATACTGATCGCCGACGAGCCGACGACCGCACTCGACGTCACCATCCAGGCGCAGATCCTCATGCTGCTCGCCGAACTGCAGCGCAAGCTCGGCATGGCGATCGTTTTCATCACTCACGATCTCGGCATCGTCCGGCGCTTTGCCGATCGGGTCTATGTGATGCGCTATGGCGAGGTGGTCGAGGAGGGCGAGGCGGAAGCGATCTTCGCCAACCCGCAGCACGCCTACACCAAGATGCTGCTCGCCGCCGAACCGACCGGCACCAAGGCGCCGCCGCCTCCGAATGCCCCGGTCCTGCTTGAAGGCAGGAACGTCGAAGTGACCTTCAAGATCGGCGGCGGATTTCTTGGCGGCGAGCCGCTGCTGCTGCGCGCCGTCGATCGCATTTCGATCCGGCTGAAGCGCAACCAGACGATCGGCATCGTCGGCGAATCCGGCTCGGGAAAATCGACGCTCGGCCGCGCCTTGCTGCGGCTCCTGCCCAGCGACGGCATCATCCGGCTTGGCGACCGCGACATTTCCCACGCTGACCGCCAGGCGATGCGGCCACTGCGGCGCGAATTGCAGCTGGTCTTCCAGGATCCATTCGGATCGCTGTCACCACGCATGACCGTCGGCCAGATCATCACCGAGGGGCTTCTGGTCCATGAGCCCAATCTGTCGGGCAGGCAGCGCGATCTCCGCGCGATCGACGCCTTGCTCGAAGTCGGGCTCGACCCGAACACGCGCAACCGCTATCCGCACGAATTCTCCGGCGGCCAGCGGCAGCGCATCGCTATTGCGCGCGCCATGATCCTCAAGCCGAAAGTGGTGGTGCTGGACGAGCCGACCTCGGCGCTGGACCGCTCGGTGCAGAAGCAGATCGTCGAATTGCTGCGCAAGCTGCAGGCCGACCACGAACTGTCCTATCTGTTCATCAGCCACGATCTCGCCGTCGTGCGCGCCATGGCCGACTACATCATCGTCATGAAGCAGGGAAAGATTGTCGAGGAAGGACCGGCCGAGGCGATCTTCAGTAATCCGCAGGCAATCTACACGCAGACACTGATGGCCGCGGCCATTGATGTCACGCGATTTCGCCTGAGCGCATAGGTTTGCTTGCGATCCGCCACATGTCGACATCGCACAGCACAGGCCATATGGTGCGGGTATAGCGAAGCACATTCGGGGTGACGTCGTCGCCGAGTCCGGCTTCCACGCGGCACGTGCGGAACGCCTTCTCGATGCGCTTTGTCGGTTTGCCCAGGCTGTCATGGACGACCGGCCCGCAGTCACAATCGATACGCTTCCAGCGGCGCATATGGGCGATCAGCCGTGACGGCAGTCGCGCCGGCGGACGCCATTTCTTGCTTTTTTTCGCGTGCTGATCTTTGCAATAGAGCACACCGCGGCCTAGGTCCGGCCAAGCTCCTGCGGCCTCGCCATCCCAATTGAGTTGCAGGATTGAACGATGTCGGCAGCCAGTGTAGAGCCCCACAATGATAAAGCGGCAGAGATGAGCGTACTGACCGTGCTTCCGGCGCAGCCGCAATGCCGCGCGCAGCAATCCCGCTGCTTCCTCGCGCGTCAGCCAGCGCTCGCGCGCTGCTGGTTTGTCTGGCAAGGTGACGGACGGTTTCGGATCGAGACCGTATTCCTTGGCCCAAAAGTTGATCGCCGAGCGGAGGTCCTCAAGATCGCGACGCGGGCCTGATGTAAAGTCCTTGTCTCGCCACGCCGGGAGTAACGCACGGCGGGTCTCCATCGCCGCGGCGTTGAGCTTGGCGATTCGCTCACGCTCTACTCGATTGCGCTCGCGCGAACGGTGCTCGACATAGGCGCGGCAGCGATCTCCATTGATGCTCGCGACCGGCTCGGTGCCGAAGAATTCGTTCAGAAAACGCATCCTGGCGAGAAATTCCTTTCGACCGGCAATCTTGGCCTGGCGCGCTTCGGAATAGGCGGCGAGGATGTCACCGACAGTCAGGCTGCGCGCATCGGTCTTGGAGATCGGCTGCTGATATTTGTCGGCGGAAGCAGGCCCGAGTTGAGGGCGCAGCATACCTACGCCGCTAGACGCCGCTGCCGTGCGGGCATGATGATGGGTCGTCACGATGATCACCCTTTTCGCTACGAACGTGTTCGTCCTGCGGACGGGAATCATTAGAGAGGCAACAAGACCGGCTCTGCAACAAGCAAAATGGGCGATAGCGCTGCGAGAAACAAAGACTTGCGAAATGCGGCGAAGGAATCGCACCGGCTTGGCTTTCCCGCCGGACGATGAGTTTGGTGAGTTCCCGGAGGGTGCTGACAGCCGCATCAAAATGGTGGTTCGGGCTATCCCATGTTGCGGCTGCAACTGAGGTGTAAATCTCACGCCGGCCTTCACGGGACGACTTGGCATTCCGAAGCGGGGGACGTTTCCGGTGCCTTGGAAATCTCGCTTTTTGTTCGTGACATCCGCTCGCGTCGGCAATATCGGGATCCGATGCCACTGGGGCACCGCTTGGCCTCTCCTCGGCCAGACTTGCCATCTTGTCGAATGTAAAGGCGCAATTTGGAAAGAGCGCCTACGAGCCCTGAACCATGCCTCCCGGGGTAGACATGTTTTTTCTGGTCGGAGTGGCAGGATTTGAACCTGCGACCCCATCGTCCCGAACGATGTGCGCTACCAGGCTGCGCTACACTCCGTGACCAGACCGCGGGCTTATAGCCGCCGCGTTTAGTTACTGCAAGCGCCTATGGCAGCGCTTCCGTCGCATTTCTTTCGCTTTAGCCGCCACGTCATACAGGTTTCAGTTTCCTGTCGCACAAACACGGCTTAAAGGGGCTTCTGTGTAACCGTCCACTTGTCTCGAAGCACCTGATTCAGCCGCCTGGAGTTCGCAGTTGTCGATGAAGATCGTTAGCGATGTCAGACCAAACACTTTTGAGTTTGAAACCTCGGCGTTGATCAAGCCGTCCGGGTTTCGCGAATATGATGCGCGCTGGTGGTTCGGCCATCCTGGCTCGAACGAAACGCCGGAACTCAATCTCATCGGCGTCCAGGCGCTCGGCATGGGGCTCGGCACGCTGATCCATCGCCTGGGTGCCGGACCCGACATCGTCACCGGCCACGATTTCCGCGCCTATTCGCTTGCCATAAAGCTGGCGCTGGTTTCCGGGCTGATGGCGGCCGGCGCACGGGTCAAGGATGTCGGTCTGGCCCTGTCGCCGATGGGTTATTTCGCCCAGTTCGCGCTCGACACGCCATCCGTCGCCATGGTCACTGCCTCGCACAACGAGAATGGCTGGACCGGCGTCAAGATGGGCGCGGCGCGCCCGCTGACTTTTGGTCCGGAGGAGATGAGCGCGCTGAAGGCTATCGTGCTCTCAGGCGATTTCGACCTTGTCGGTGGTGGCTCCTATGACTTCGTTGCGGATTTCCGCAAAACCTACCTTGACGATCTGACAGCGGGAAAGCGTATCTCCAGGAAGCTCAAGGTGGTGGCCGCTTGCGGCAACGGCACCGCCGGGGCTTTCGCTCCCGAGGCACTGGAAAGGATCGGCTGCGAGGTCATCCCGCTCGACGTCGAGCTCGATCATACGTTTCCCAATTACAATCCCAACCCCGAAGACATGCAGATGCTGCACGCCATTCGCGACAAGGTGCTGGAAACGGGCGCCGATGTCGGGCTCGGTTTCGACGGCGACGGCGACCGCTGCGGCGTGGTCGACAATGAAGGTAACGAGATTTTCGCCGACAAGGTCGGCGTCATGCTGGCGCGCGACATCTCGCACCTCTATCCCGGCTCGACTTTCGTGGTCGACGTCAAGTCGACCGGATTGTTCATGACGGACAAGGTGTTGCGGGAAAATGGCGCGGTCACCGACTATTGGAAAACCGGTCACTCCTATATCAAGCGGCGCGTCGCCGAACTCGGCGCCGCCGCCGGTTTCGAGAAATCGGGCCATTTCTTCTTCAATCCGCCGATCGGCCGCGGCTATGACGATGGCCTGGTTACGGCCATCGCCATATGCCAGATGCTGGATCGGAGCCCGCAAAGCAGCATGGCCGATCTCTACCGCGATCTGCCGCTGACCTTCGGCACGCCGACCATGTCGCCACACTGCGCCGACGAGCTCAAATACGGCGTCGTCGAGCGCGTCGTAGGCGACTTTCGCAAGATGAAGGACGAGGGCGCGGTCTTCGCCGGCCAGAAGATCGCCGAACTGATCACCGTCAACGGCGTCAGGGTCGTGGCGGAGGATGGTACCTGGGGGTTGGTGCGGGCATCATCGAACAAGCCGGAGCTTGTGGTAGTGGTGGAGAGCCCCGTATCATCCGAGCGGCGCCGGCAGATGTTCGAAGCCGTCGATGCGGTGCTGCGCCGCAGCCCCGAAGTCGGCGCCTACAATCAGACCTTTTGAGCACGAGGCTTGTTTTCATGACCGAACGGATCGTCAGTTTTGTGATGAGCGGCGGCGTTGGCTCGCGGCTGTGGCCGCTGTCGCGCGAGGACAATCCCAAGCAGTTCCATGATTTCTCCGGCGACGGCTCGATGCTGGCCAAGACGCTGCGCCGACTGACCGCGCGCCCGGAAGGCGAAACGCCGGTTTTCCTGATTGCCTCGGAAAGGCACGCCGACCGCGTTCATGCCGACATTGCCGGCCACGAGCTTTCCGGCGGCGGTCCGCTGTTCGAGCCGACCGGACGCAACACCGCCGCGGCCGTCGCTTTGGCAAGCCTGCGCACGCTCTCGGAATTCGGCGACAGCCTGGTGCTGGTGGTGCCGTCCGACCATGAGATCGCGACCGCACAGCAATTCTGGCGGAGCGTCGAGGCCGGCACGGCGGCCGCGCGCCAGGGCAGGCTGGTGGTGTTCGGCATCAAGCCCGCCCAACCCGAGACCGGTTATGGCTACATCGAGGTGGCCGGCGAGCGCGATGGCATCTGCGATGTCTCGCGTTTCGTCGAAAAGCCCGATCTCGCCACGGCGCAGAGCTATCTCGAGACCGGCAATTTCTACTGGAACACCGGCATCTTCCTGTTTCGCGCCAGTGCCATGCGCGACGCGTTCATGGCTTTCCAGCCCGACATCTGGAGCGCCACCGAGGCTGCCTACCAGGGTGCCACATCGGACCTTTCCGGCCTCTACATGCCTCTGGAGCTCTATGCCGCCATCCCATCGACATCGATCGACTATGCGATCATGGAGCGCGCCAGCGGCATCGCCATGGTGCCGGCCGGCTTTCGCTGGAACGATCTCGGCTCCTGGCAATCGCTGCTCGACGTCGGCCCCTCCGACACGCACGGCAATGTCATCGTCGGCGATGTCGTCGCCATCGATTGCGAGAACTCCTATATCCGCAGCGACGGTCGCCTGCTGTCGGCCATAGGCCTGAAGGACGTCGCGATCGTGTCGACCGCCGACGCCACTTTCGTTGCTCCCGTCAGCCACAGCCAGAACGTCAAGAAGATCGTCGAGCAGCTCGAAAAAAGCGGCCGCCTCGAGACCAGGTTCACGCCCGCCGACGACCGCGTCATCGAAAGCGGCGCGTGGCAGCGCCGCGTGCACCATTGGCTGTTCGAGGAGACGGTGCCGTTATGGTCGACAGTCGGCGTCGATGAGCGTCATGGCGGGTTCCACGAGGCGCTCGGCTTCGATGCCGCCCCACTGATGAAACCCAAGCGTATGCGCACGCAGGCCAGACAGATCTACGCCTTCGCCGTCGCCAAGGCGCGCGGCTGGAACGGCCCGGCCGATCGGCTGATCAGCCACGGCCTCGAATTCATGGCCAGGCACGGACGTACCGACAATGGCGGCTGGGTACGCACGCTCAACATCGACGGCACTGTCGCCGACGCCGCCGAGGATGCTTACGACCATTCCTGCGTGCTCCTGGCGCTGGCACATGCCCATATGTGCGGCAATCCCGATGCGTTGCGGCTCGGCGAGGAGACCTTTGCGTTCATCGACGCGCATCTCGAGGACGAACGCCTGACAGGCTTCCGCGAGACCTCGAGCGGCGAGGGCGAGCGCCGCTCCAACCCGCACATGCATCTGCTCGAGGCATTCCTGGCCTGGCATCAGGCGACCGGGGAGCGCGCCTATCTTCGCCGCGCCGCGCGCATCGTCGATCTGTTCCGCAGCCATTTCTTCGACCCGGAAAGCTGGACGCTGGGTGAGTATTTCGACAATGAATGGCGGCCGGGCCCTGGCGAGAAGGGCACGTGGACCGAACCCGGCCATCATTTCGAATGGGCCTCGCTGCTGGTCGACTTCGCCGGGCGCAGCGGCCAGAGCGGCTTGACCGGCCTTGCCCGGAAGCTTTACGCGTCGGCAATTGCCAATGGCCTCAACCGCGCCACAGGCCTCGCCTACGGCGCGGTCTCGCGGCAAGGGCTGCCGCTCGACCGCGTCTCGCGCAGTTGGCCGCAGGCCGAAGCGATCAAGGCGGCGATCGCGCTGGATGGTTCGGGCGGTCCCGACCTGAAGCCGGAGATCGAAGCCAGGGTCGGCCGGCTGTTCCGCTGGCACATCAATCCCGCACCGCTCGGCTTGTGGATCGACCGCATCGACGAGCGTGGCCGCTCGCTGGCAAACGAGGTGCCGGCCAGCATCTTCTACCATCTGGTCTGCGCACTGACCCAGTATCTGGATGGTACCGCCCGCAAGGATCAGTACGGGCTGGCGACATCCCCGGTCTCGACATAGACCGACTTCAGCTGCGAATAGAGTGCCAGTGCTGCGAGCGAATTCTCGCGGCCGATGCCGGACTGCTTGAAGCCGCCGAAGGGGATTTCGACCGGCGTCAGATTGTAGGCGTTGATCCAGCAGGTGCCGGCCTGCAGTTCAGCGATGACGCGGTGGGCGCGCTGCAGGTCGCGGGTGAACACGCCGGCGGCGAGGCCGAATTCGGTATCGTTGGCGCGCTCGATCACCTCGTCCTCGCTGTCGAATTTCAGCACGCTCATCACCGGCCCGAAAATCTCCTCGCGGGCGATGCGCATCGTGTCGGTGACACCGGTGAACACCGTCGGCTCGACGAAGAAGCCACCCTGGAAGCCCTGCAGCGAAGGCACGTTGCCGCCGCAGGCGAGCACCGCGCCATCCTGCTTGCCCGTCTCGACATATGAGATGACCTTGTCGTGCTGCGCCTTCGAGACCAGCGGCCCCATCTGCGTGTCCGGATCGAGCGGATCGCCGATGCGGATTTTCTTCGTCCGTTCGGTCAGCCTCTCGACGAAACGGTCATGGATGCTCCTCTGCACGAAGACCCGCGTGCCGTTGGAGCAGATCTGGCCGGTCGAATAGAAATTGCCGAGCATCGCGCCGCCGATGGCATTTTCGAGGTTGGCGTCATCAAAGACGATCAGCGGCGACTTGCCGCCGAGCTCCATCGTCGCGTGCTTCATCTTCGAGCCGGCGAGCGACAGCATCTTGCGGCCGGTCGGCACCGAGCCAGTCACCGAGACTTTGGCGACGACATCATGTCCGACAAGGCCGGCGCCGACATCGCCAAAGCCTTGCACGACGTTGAACAACCCGTCCGGCAGGCCGGCCTCGGTATAGATTTCGGCGAGCGCCAGTGCTGAAAGCGGCGTGTTCTCCGACGGCTTGAACACCATCGCATTGCCCATGGCGAGCGCGGGTGCGGATTTCCAGCCGGCGATCTGGATCGGGTAGTTCCAGGCGCCGATGCCGACGCAGACGCCGAGCGCCTCGCGCCTGGTATAGGCAAAGGGTCCGCCGAGATCGACGGCCTCGCCATTAAAGGCGGCGATGGCGCCGCCGAAATATTCGAGGCAATCCGCCGCCGACGGGGCGTCCGCAACGAGCGTCTCCTGGATCGGCTTACCGGTATCCAGCGTCTCGATGCGCGCCAGATCGGCATTGCGCGCCCGCAAAATGTCGGCGGCGCGGCGCAGGATGCGGCCGCGCTCGACCGGCTTCAGCCGTGCCCAGGCCGGCTGTGCCGCACGCGCGGCTTCGATCGCGAGCTCCAGCACGTTCGGTGTCGCCGAGCGCAGCATGGCGATGGTCTCGCCGGTTGCGGGATAGATGACCGGCAGCGCAGCGCCGCGCTCGTCGTCGATATAGCGGCCGTTGACATAATGCGATGCCGTTGGCTGGGCGCGCATGACTGTTCTCCAAATCGTCTTTTCGCGGCATGCGGAATATGCGTCCGCCGGATCATGGCCTATCTGTCCGACGCCTGCCAGCGCGGATTGATCCATGGTTCCTGGTTGGACGGTGGCAGCGGCGTATGCCCGAGAATGTGGTCGGCGGCCTTCTCGCCGGTCATGATCGACGGCGCGTTGAGATTGCCGTTGGTGACGCGTGGAAAGATCGAGGAATCGGCGACCCGAAGCCCTTCGACGCCAATGACGCGGCATTCCGGATCGACGACGCTCATCGCATCATCGGCACGGCCCATCTTGCAGGTGCCGCAAGGATGGTAGGCGCTTTCGGCGTGGTCGCGAATGAAGGCGTCGAGCTCCTCATCCGATTGCACATGCGAGCCCGGCGACAGTTCCTTGCCGCGGTACGGATCGAAGGCCGCTTGCCCGAAGATCTCGCGGGTCAGCCGGATGCAGTGACGGAACTCCGTCCAGTCATCCGGATGCGACATGTAGTTGAAGCGGATCACCGGCTTCGATTTGGGATCGGGCGAGCGCAGCGTGACCGAACCGCGCGACTTCGACCGCATCGGCCCGACATGCGCCTGGAAACCATGCGCCTTGGCCGCCGCCTTGCCGTCATAGCGGACCGCGGCCGGGATGAAGTGATACTGGATATCGGGATAGTCGACGCCGGCGCGCGAGCGCACGAAGGCGGCCGCCTCGAAATGATTGGTGGCGCCGAGGCCGGACTTGAAGAACAGCCACTGCGCCCCGATCAGCGCCTTCGAGAACGGGTTCAGCACCGAGTTCAGCGTAATCGGCTTCGTCGATTCCTGCTGGATGTAAAGTTCCATATGGTCCTGCAGATTGCGGCCGACGCCGGGCCGGTCGGCGATCACCGGAATACCGTTCTCCCTAAGGTGCTGGCCGGGGCCGATGCCGGACAGCATCAGGATCTTGGGCGAGTTGATCGAGGACGCGGCAACGATCACCTCGCGCCGCGCTCTGACCACCTGAATCCGTTTGCGCACTTCGATCTCGACGCCGGTGGCGCATTGATTCTCGATGATTATTCGCCGGGCGAAACCTTTGACCAGGCTGACATTTTTCCGCCTCAGCGCCGGCCTCAGATAGGCGCTCGCGGCCGACCAGCGACGGCCGCCGCGAATGGTCTGCTCCATCGGCCCAAAGCCTTCCTGCTTCGCGCCGTTATAGTCGTCGGTCAGCTCGAAGCCGGCCTGCCGGCCTGCCTCGACGAAGGCGCCATAGAGTGGGTTCGTCCTCGAGCCGCGCTGCACGGTCAGCGGGCCGCCATGGCCGCGCCAGCCATCCTCGCCGCCTGCACTGTCCTCCATGCGCTTGAAATAGGGGAGCACGTCGGCAAAGCCCCAGCCGGCCGCGCCCTGTTCGGCCCAATGGTCGAAGTCGCGGGCATGGCCGCGCACATAGACCATGCCGTTGATCGACGACGAGCCGCCGATGACCTTGCCGCGCGGCGTCGCCAGCACGCGGCCGCCGAGGTGCGGCTCCGGCTCGCTGGCAAAGCCCCAGTCGTAGAGGCTCATATTGAGCGGGATCGACAGCGCTGACGGCATCTGGATCAGCGGCCCGATATCGCTGCCGCCATATTCGATGACGATCACCGAATGCTTGCCGTCCTCCGACAGCCGGTAGGCCATGGCCGAACCGGCCGAGCCGGAGCCGATAATGACGAAATCCGCTTCAAGCATGGTTCATGCGCGCCCATGGTTCATATGCGCAATGAAATCGGCCAGCGAGACGTTGCCGCCGGTTGCCATTACGAGAACGGTCTTGCCGGTCACATCGACCTTGCCGCCGAGCAGTGCCGCCAGCGAAGCAGCGCCCGAAGGTTCGAGCACCAGCTTCAGCCGCTCGAAGGCGATGCGCATTGCGCGCCGCACCGAAGCATCGTCGACGGTGACGCCGCGAACGCCGGCGGCCTTCACCGCTGCGAACGGCGCGTCGCCGGGCCGCCGCGACATCAGCCCGTCGCAGATCGATTTCGGCCCGATCGGCATGGTTTCGATGGCGCCATGCGCCAACGACGAGCCCATGCCGTCAAAACCTTCCGGCTCCACGCCGATGATCTTCGTGGTTGGCGACAGGTACTGGAAGGCCAGCGAAACACCGCCGATCAGGCCGCCGCCGCCGACCGAGCAGAACAAGAGATCGGCCTCGACCTGCCTGGCGGCGAGCTGGTCGAGTGCCTCCAGCCCGGCACCGGCCTGGCCGGCGACGATCTCCGGATCGTCGAACGGGTGCAGCAGCGCCAGGCCTTCGCTCGCGGCGATCTCGCGCGCCTTGGCGGCGGCGACTTCCTCACGCGCGCGCTCGCCATGGTCGGTCAGCACGACACGGGCGCCATAGCCCGACGTGGCATCGCGTTTGGCGGCCGGCGCGTCGATCGGCATGACGATGGTGACGGGAATGCCAAGCGCCTGGCCTGCCGCCGCCAGCCCTTGCGCGAAATTGCCGGAGGAATAGGCGACGACGCCCATTTTTGCTTCGTCGGGCGACAGCCGCTTCAGCCGCCAATAAGCGCCGCGCACCTTGAACGATCCGGCCCATTGCAGCGACTCGGCCTTGACGAAGACGCGGGCGGCGCCGGTCTCGCGGGCGAGTGCCGCCGATTCCAGCAGCGGCGTGACCTGCGTCGCCTTGGAGGTGACGGCATAGGCCTGCCTGAGATGGTCGAGCGAGGGGACGAGACTGTCTGCCATCATTTGCCTCGCGGAAAGCGCTTCTGCTCCTCGAGCAGGTCGAGGTTCATGTGGTTGCGCATGTAGCGCTCCGATGCCTTCTGCAGCGGCTGGAATTCCCAGGGGTAATGGGTGCCGTTGCGCAGCGCCGGGTAGACCACCCAGCGGCGTGCCTGGCTGGCACGCACCGCCGCGTCGAACGCCGCCATGTTCCAGCGCGCCCGCACCTTGTCGGTGAAAGCGGCCGCCAAAGCCGCATTGGCCGGATCGGCGGCGAGGTTGGTCAGTTCCCGCGGATCCGATTCAAGATCAAACAGTTGCGGCGGGTCGATCTCGCAATGGATGAATTTGTAGTGGCCCTCGCGCATCGCCACCATCGGCGCATTTGAGCCTTCGGCCGCATATTCCATCAGCACCGGCGCGGAGCGTTTCTTTCCGTTCAGCAGCGGCAGCAGCGACTGGCCGTCGGTCCACGGCGCAATCGCGCTGATGTCGATGCCGGCGAGATCGCAAAGCGTCGGCGTCACGTCGAGATTGGAAACCGGCGTCTCGATCAGCCCGGCGTGTATGCCGTTGCCGGCGATCATCAGCGGCACCCGCGCCGAACCTTCGAAGAAGCACATCTTGAACCACAGGCCGCGCTCGCCAAGCATGTCGCCATGGTCCGAGCAGAACAGGATGGTCGTGTCGTCGAGCATGCGCGTAAGCTCGAGCACGGACAGCAATTCGCCGAGCTTGTCGTCGAGATATGAGATGTTGGCGAAATAACCGCGCCGCGCGCGGCGGATCTGCTCCGTGGTGATGTCAAACCTGTCATAGTCGCTGGCGCGGTAGAGCCGCTGCGAATGCGGGTCCTGCCTGTCATAAGGAATGAAGCCGACCTCCGGCTCGAGCGCCGGGCAATCCTCGTAGTGGTCCCAGTAGCGCCGCCGTGCGACGTAGGGATCGTGCGGATGGGTGAAGGAAACCGTCAAGCACCAGGGGCGATGTGCGGCGTCGTCGGAGACGCGGGCAAAATCATAAAGCTTCTGCACCGCATGGAAGGCGACCTCGTCGTCATATTCCAGCTGGTTGGTGATCTCGGCAGTACCGGCGCCGCTCACCGAGCCGAGATTGTGATACCACCAGTCGATCCGCTCGCCGGGCTTGCGATAGTCCGGCGTCCAACCGAAGTCGGCCGGATAGATGTCGGTGGTCAGCCGCTCTTCGAAACCGTGCAATTGGTCCGGGCCGACGAAATGCATCTTGCCGGAGAGGCAGGTGTGATAGCCGGCAGCGCGCAGATGATGAGCAAAGGTCGGGATCGAAGACACGAATTCGGCGGCGTTGTCATAGACCCCTGTGCGTGACGGCAACTGGCCGCTCATGAATGCGGCGCGGCCCGGCGCGCAGAGCGGCGAGGCGGTGTAATTGTTACAAAAACGCGCCGAACGTGCGGCCAGCGCCTTCAGATGCGGCGCGTGCAGGAAGTCCGCCGGCCCATCCGGAAACAGCGTTCCGTTGAGCTGATCGACCATCACGATCAGGATGTTGGGTCGCTTGGATGTCACTGCTTCTGCCGTCCGCTGAGCTTCGTTTCGAGATAGTCCTCGACCAGTGCAATCGCGGTCGCGGCATCGGGGACGCCGTCCTTCAGCGCGCGCCTGATATAGAGCCCGTCGATCAGCGCCGCCGTCGCTTCGGCGATCCGGTCGGCCTCGCTTCTCGGCAGAATGCCGGTCAGCCCGCTGAGCAGATTGGAATGCAGCCGCCGCGCATAGACCCTGAGCAGCCGGCGAAGTGCTGCCGATTTCTGCGCCTCGACATAGAAGGCGAGCCATGCGGCGATCGTTTCGGGCCGGAACTGGATGTCGGAGAAATTGACCGCGACCACTGCCGAGACGCGCTGCCGCGCCGAGCCGGCTGCGCGAAGCGCGCGGCGCGTGTCGGCGGTGAGCTCGCTCAGGATGTGCCGCATCGTCGCCAACAGCAACTCGTCCTTGGCACCGAAATAATGGTGGGCAAGCGCCGAGGACACGCCGGCACGCCCGGCGATTTCCGACATCGTCACATCAAGCGAGCCGCGCTCGCCGATCGCCGAGATCGTTGCGTCGATGAGCGCCCTGCGGCGTAACGGTTCCATTCCGAGTTTCGGCATTCCTGCTCCGGCCTGTCGTGGCAAGATTATTTTTTATTGACGCATCAATCAACAAAAATCCAGCCTGATTTGCTGGCAAAAGCCAGGCACTATGACCAGATGATCAAGATCAAGCGATTGTGCGGTTCTGGCCCCTTCACGAAGCCGGCGGAACGGTTCATGCTTGAACAATGCTGAGCGCGCCGCAGTATCGCGTGGCCCAGGTCCACAGGATGGAGATCGCCATGACAGCATGCATCGTCGGTTGGGCGCATTCGCGCTTCGGCAAGCTCGAAGGCGAGACGTTGGAGGGCCTGATCACCAAGGTGGCAGTCGAGGCGCTCGATCATGCCGGCATCGGTCCAGATGACGTCGACGAGATCGTGCTCGGCCACTTCAACGCCGGGTTTTCCGCCCAGGATTTCACCGCGAGCCTGGTCCTCCAGGCCGACGACCGGCTGCGCTTCAAGCCGGCGACCCGCGTCGAGAACGCCTGCGCCACCGGCTCGGCGGCGGTCAGGCAAGGCATCCGCGCCATCGACGCCAATGCCGCCCGTATCGTGCTGGTGGTCGGCGCCGAGCAGATGACGACGACTCCCGGTCCCGAGATCGGCAAGAACCTGCTCAAGGCCTCGTATCTGCCGGAGGACGGTGACACGCCGGCAGGCTTCGCCGGCGTCTTCGGCAAGATCGCCCAAGCCTATTTCCAGCGCTACGGCGACCAGTCGGATGCGCTGGCGATGATCGCCGCCAAGAACCACAAGAACGGCGTCGACAATCCCTACGCGCAGATGCGCAAGGATTTCGGCTACGAGTTCTGCCGGCAGGAAAGCGAGAAGAACCCGTTCGTCGCCGGTCCGCTGAAGCGCACAGACTGCTCGCTGGTGTCGGACGGCGCCGCCGCGCTTGTCCTTGCCGACACGGCCACGGCGCTGAAGATGCGCCGCGCCGTCGCCTTCCGCGCCAATGAGCATGTGCAGGATTTCCTGCCGATGTCGAAGCGCGACATTCTCGCCTTCGAAGGCTGCGAGCAGGCCTGGAACCAGGCGCTGAAGCAGGCGGGCGTGACGCTCGGCGACCTGTCCTTCGTCGAGACGCATGACTGTTTCACCATCGCCGAACTGATCGAGTATGAGGCCATGGGCCTGGCCAGGCCGGGCGAGGGCGCCAAGCTGGCCCTGGATGGCGAGACGGCGAAAGATGGAAGGCTGCCGGTCAATCCGTCGGGCGGGCTGAAGGCCAAGGGCCATCCGATCGGCGCCACCGGTGTATCGATGCATGTGCTGAGCGCCATGCAGCTCGTCGGCGAGGCGGGCGGCATCCAGGTGCCGGGAGCAAAGCTCGGCGGCATCTTCAACATGGGTGGTGCTGCGGTCGCCAACTACGTTTCCATTCTCGACCGGATCAGATAAACCCGCCCGCATTGCGGGAGGTGACATGACAAATCCGGTTCTGGTCGAAGTCTTGCGCGGCGCAATCGTCGAGAGCGCGCATCGCGGCGCTGTTGCCGTATTCGATACCGACGGCAAGGCTGTCTGGGAGATCGGCGACACGGCACAGCCGGTGTTCCCGCGATCGGCGGTCAAGGCGATCCAGGCGTTGCCGCTGGTCGAGAGCGGCGCTGCCGATGCCTACGGCTTCGGTGATCGGGAGCTGGCGCTGGCCTGCGCCTCGCATTCCGGCGAACCGCCACATGTCGAGCTCGCGCGGGCCATGCTGGCGAAGGCCGGCCTCGACGAGACGGCACTCGAATGCGGCGCGCATTGGCCGTCGAGCCATGGGGCGACGCTGGCACTTGCCCGCGCCGGCAACGTGCCGAACGCGCTGCACAACAATTGTTCCGGCAAGCACTCAGGCTTCCTATGCACCTGCGTTCACAGCGGCATCGCCCATCGCGGTTACGTCAAGGCTGGCCATGCGTCGCAGGAGATGGTGCGCGAAGCGATGCAGGCGGTGACTGGTGCTGCCCATGACGCCGATCACCGCGGCACCGACGGCTGCTCGATTCCGACCTACGCCGTGCCGCTGCGCAGCTTTGCCCTTGGCTTTGCCCGCATGGCGACAGGTGCCGGCTTCGAGCCGGTGCGCGCCCGGGCGGCGGAGCGGCTGCTTTCCGCCTGCATGGCCGAGCCGTTTTTCGTCGCCGGCACGGGCAGGTCCGATGTCGCGATGATGGAGGCAGCGCCGGGCCGGATTTTCGTCAAGGGAGGCGCCGAAGGTGTTTTTTGCGCCGCCCTTCCGGAGCTTGGCCTTGGCATCGCGCTGAAATGTGACGACGGCGCTGGCCGCGCCGCTGAAGTGATGGTCGCGGCCGTGCTGGCAAAGCTTTTGCACGCCAACCACGCGCTCGCGGCAAAACTGACCGAACAGGCAAATCCGCCTATCGAAAGCCGGATCGCCGCCAAAGTCGGCGCGCTCCGGCCCACGGCCGCCCTCAACTGACGTGGTTGCGCTCGACGGTCAGATGCGCATAGCCGGCATTGCCTGACGCGGCGAGGTCGCCGGTTACTGGCTCGGCCCAGCGCTGGCCGACGATCGCGCCGTTCTGGACCCCGTCGATGACATTGTCGGAGATGATTGCCGTTCCGGCACCTTCGACCACGGTGACGACGATACCGGTCCCCGCCTTGCGGATGACGTTTCCCGTGGCGACCACATTGCGCATGAACGGTCCCCAGCCGATCTGCATGCCGTAGAGCGGCGCATTCTCGACGACATTGCCGGAAACTGTGGTGTCTGCCTCGACGCTGATGCCGACGCCGAAACCGGGCGCATCGGCAGGGTAGGGGCCGCTGGTCGAAAGATTGCGGACGATGTTGCCGGAGCAGACGCCCATGCGGCCGCCCTCGTTGAAATTGACGATCGAAATGCCGTTGGCGGCGCCATCAACGATGTTGTTTCCGATGACCGCTCCTTCGAATGAGAATTCCGAATACACGGCCGTTTCGCCCGAGCGCGAGCAGGTATTGCCGGTGATCTGCAAATTGCTGGCACTGTTGGCGCGGATCGCCGAAAACGCGCAGTCCGAAACAATATTGCCAGAGATGATGACATTGCCGGCGCGGAAGGCATTGATGCCATTGCCGTTCTGGCCGGTTCCGCCGCTGCGCGCCTGGATGCGTTCGATGCGGTTGCCGCTGACGATGGTGCCGTCTTCCGCTGCCTGCCAGCGGTGCACGAGGATGCCGCCATTGGCGCAGTCGGAGACGCTATTGCCTGATATTTCCAGGCCATCGGCCTCCACCGAATAGATGCCGGCGTCGGCTGCACCGGATATCTCCGAACGCTCGATGCGGCCCGAGGCATGCTCGAGCGCCAGACCGTTCTTGCCGCTGCCGGTAATCTGGCAATCGTCGACGACCAGATGGACGATGCGGCGCAGATCGAGCAGGCCTTGTGTGTAGTCGCCCATCGAGCGGTTGCTGCCATCGAACACCAACCCGCTGAGTTCGATATGCTCGGCCTGTTCGGCCATGATGAGATGGCCATTGCCGCCGTAGACGATCCGCGACGCGCCCGGCACGCCGGACAGGCGTACCCGGCCGGGCAGCGACAGATTGGAAACGATATAGATCCCCGGCGGCAGGAACACCGGCACGTCGCGGTCGTGCGCGTCGCGCAGCGGCTTGGTGAAAGCCTTGCTCTGGTCGTCAAGCGCGCCGGGCCGAACGCCGAGCTCGGTCGCGTTGATCGCGCCACGCATCGCGGCTTTCTCGATGCCGGGCAGGTTTTTCGCCGCGGCCTTGCCGAGCGAAAGCCCCATGACGGCAAAGCCGGCGGTCTGCGCAAGCAGCGTTCGTCTGTTCAACATCGGCACAGATTCCTTGCGTTCAACGGTCGCGCCGCAGGATTCGTGCCAGACAGGCTCGGCCCGGACCGGCCCCGACGTCGGTTCGCCGGCTACGGCTTGTGGAGTCGTCGCGTCAGGCATAAGTTCGATAGATGAGCAGGGCCTTCACCCGCGAGGAAGACAGCGAAAACGCCATCGCCGGCATCGGCGAGCGGCCGATCAGCCATCACCGCAATCTGGTGACGGAACGCGGCCTGGCGCTGATCGATGCGGAGGTGGCCGCTCTGCGCGACGAACTGGGCAGAGCCGAAAAGCGGGCCGACCGCGAGCGGATCGCGCTGGTGTCGCGTGATCTCCGCTATTGGACGGCGCGGCGTGAAAGCGCCGAGCTTTCGGTGCCGGAACCGGGCAGCGACATGGTTCGCTTCGGTATGGGCGTCACCCTGGAAAGCGACGACGGCAAGAAGGTGCACTGGAAGATCGTCGGCGAGGACGAAGCCAATCCGGCCAAGGGGACAATTTCCCATATGTCGCCGATGGCGATGGCGCTGTTCGGCAAGAAGGTCGGCGAAGTTGCCGTGGTCAATGGCAAGGAATGGGAGATCGTCAAGCTCTCCGACAATTAGTCTTCGAGCTTGATGACATGATCGCGGAAGAACGCCGCGGCGCCGGCCTCCTCGATTTCGCCGGCGGCGACGCCCATGACGAATTCGTAAAGCGTGCCGTCATTGGCCGACAGGGCATAACCATTCACAATCAGAAATGCGCCGGCAGCGACAATGGCCGTGCGTTTGTTGCCGTCGACAAAGGCATGATTTCTGGCAATGCCGAAGACGTAGGCGGCTGCGAGTTCTTCAACCGACGGGTCTCCGTAGTTGGCCTTGTTCTCGGCGCGTGCGAGCGCCGATTCAAGGGCATTTTCATCCCTCAACCCTTGTGCTCCGCCGTGTCGGTGCAACTGTTCCGCGTGCATCGCTTCGACTGCACGCCGCGTCAGAAACTCCCAGCTCATTCGGCGAGCTTCTGAAGCGCTACCTTGTATTTGTCCATCACCTCGCGGGCAGCATTCATTTGCCGCTCGAAGCTGTAGTCCACCGGCTTCAGCGCAAGACCGTCACCTGTTTCAACGATTTGAAGCTGATCGCCGGCCTTCAGGTTCAGACGATCGAGAATTTCCTTCGGCAGGATCACGCCTTCGGAATTGCCGATCTTGCGAATGGTCGTGTTCATGGTGAGACATCCTGTTGCAACGCTGATTATAACTCTGCGTGTTTCTCGTTACAACAGACATTACAACAAAGCGTCAGCCGGCCTGCAGCAGGCGATTCATCAGCCGGTCCGCCGCTTCCGGGATGACCGTGCCGGGCGGGAAGATTTCAGTGGCGCCTGCCTGCCGGACTGCGTCGTAATCCTGCGGCGGGATGACGCCGCCGGCGACGATCAGCATGTCGTCGCGGCCGAGCTTCTTCAGCGCCTGCTTGAGTTCGGGAATAAGCGTCAAATGGCCTGCTGCCAGCGACGAGGCGCCGACGATGTGCACGTCATGCTCGACCGCCAGCCTGGCGATCTCGTCCGGCGTCTGGAACATCGGCCCGACGGTGACGTCGAAGCCGAGGTCGGCAAAGGCGGTGGCGATCACTTTCTGACCGCGATCATGGCCGTCTTGCCCCATCTTGGCGACCAGAATGCGCGGCTTGCCGCCGGACTTCTCCTCGAACGCTACGATCTTGTCCTGCAGCCGGTCGACGACTGGATTGTCGCCGAGCGCGTTCCGATAGACGCCGGAGATCGTCTGCACCGAGGCGACATGGCGGCCGAAAACCTTTTCCAGCGCCAACGAAATCTCGCCGACCGTGGCGTTGGCGCGTGCGGCCCGGATGGCGAATTCCAGCAGGTTTCCGTTACTGCCAGCAGCACGGGTCAGCGCATCGAGCGCGCTCTCGACGGCGGCGACGTCACGCGTGCCTTTCAGCCGCTGCAGCTTCGACAATTGCCGCGCCCTGACTTCGGCATTGTCGATCCTCAGCACGTCGACCTCGATGTCCGTCTCCGGGCGGTGGGCATTGACGCCGACCACGATCTGTTCGCCGGAATCGATGCGCGCCTGGGTGCGCGCGGCAGCCTCTTCGATGCGCAGCTTCGGTAGGCCCTTTTCGATCGCCGCGGCCATGCCGCCGAGGTCCTCGACCTCCTCGATATGCGCAAGCGCGCGCGCCGCCAGATCATGCGTCAGCCGTTCGACATAGGCAGCGCCGCCCCACGGGTCGATGATGCGCGTCGTGCCGGACTCTTTCTGCAGGATGAGCTGTGTGTTGCGGGCGATGCGGGCCGAATGGTCGGTCGGCAGCGCCATTGCCTCGTCGAAGGAATTGGTGTGCAGCGACTGCGTTTGCCCTTGAGTGGCGGCCATCGCCTCGATCATGGTGCGGATGATGTTGTTGTAGGGGTCCTGCGCCGTCAGCGACCAGCCCGAAGTCTGGCAATGGGTGCGCAGCGACAGCGAGCGATCGTCCTTAGGCGAAAAGTTCTTCAGCATCAGGCTGGCCCACAAAAGGCGGGCTGCTCTCAGCTTGGCGACTTCCATGAAGAAATTCATGCCGATCGCCCAGAAGAAGGAAAGGCGCGGCGCGAAACGATCGATGTCGAGGCCGGCCGCGACGCCGGCGCGCGCATATTCGATACCGTCGGCGATCGTGTAGGCGAGTTCGAGGTCCGCCGTCGCTCCCGCCTCCTGCATGTGGTAGCCGGAGATCGAGATCGAATTGAACTTCGGCATGTGCTTCGACGTGTAGGAAAAAATGTCCGACACGATCCGCATCGAAGGTTTCGGCGGATAGATGTAGGTGTTGCGCACCATGAACTCTTTCAGGATGTCGTTCTGAATGGTCCCGGCGAGATCCTTCTGCGCGACGCCCTGTTCCTCCGCCGCCACGATATAGAGGGCCATGATCGGCAGCACCGCGCCGTTCATCGTCATCGATACCGTCATCTCGTTAAGCGGGATGCCGTCGAACAGCTGGCGCATGTCGAGAATGGAATCGATGGCGACGCCGGCCATGCCGACATCACCGGCGACGCGCGGATGGTCGCTGTCGTAGCCGCGATGCGTGGCGAGATCGAAGGCGACCGACAGGCCTTTCTGGCCGGCGGCAAGGTTGCGCCGGTAGAAGGCGTTGGACTCTTCGGCCGTCGAGAAGCCGGCATATTGCCGGATCGTCCAGGGTTGCTGGACATACATCGTCGGATAGGGGCCGCGCACGAAGGGCGGCAGGCCCGGATAGGTATCGAGATGCGGCAAGCCCTTGAGATCGCCCTGGTTGTAGAGATGCTTGACGGCGATGCCTTCCGGCGTCATCCGCTGGCCTTTGACCTCGAGCGGTACCCGCCGTGGCGGCGACCAGCCGATCTGGCTGAAATCCGGGATCATGGTGCGGCTCCGATCGACTGATCGATGCGGATCGGAAACAGCGGCTCGCACACCGCAACGCCTTCGGTGAAGGCTGGCCGCCGCTCCGCCGCCAGTGCCTCGACAGGACGCTCGGTTTTCGGTGGGTGCAGCGTCGTGCCGATCATCGCCCGTTCGCCCGCCTGGTAGGCAGCGTTGCGGCGGGCGGAAGCTGCCCGGACGCGTTTCTGGATATCGCCTTGCTCAAGGCTGGACAGCACGCCACCTTCCGCCTCGATCTGTTGGAACTCCTGCCAGGCCGCCGCGCAGAGCTCCGCAGTCAGCGCTTCGACAGCGCCCGAACCGCAAACCGGATCGGCGACGTGGTCGATGTGGCTTTCATTGGCCATGATCAATTGCGCGTTGCGGGCAACGCGGCGGGCAAAACCGGCAGGCAGGCCGTGCGCGATCGTGTGCGGCAGGATGGCGATCGAATCCGCGCCGCCGGCGGCAGCCGCAAAAGCGGCGATGGTGGTGCGCAGGATGTTGGTTTCCGGGTCGGCCGCCGTCATCATCCGGAAGGAGGTTTCGGCATGGATGCTGGCGGTGGAGGGCGGTATCGAGCAGGCCTCCTGGACACGCGCCCACAGCCTGCGCAACGCCCTGACCTTGGCCATCGACACGAACTGGTCCTGGTCGACGCTCAGCGCAAAACCGATATGCGGCGCCGCATAGACGAGCGGCTGGCGCGCCTTCTCGAACAGCCTCAGATAGGAGACGGCCGAGGCCAGCATGGTGCCAAGCTCCTGCGCCTCGGTGGCGCCGGCATTGTGGAACACCCGCCCGTCGGCTTCCAGCAGCACGCCGGGCACCCCCATCGAAAAGAAATGCGCCAGCGACTGCGGCATCGAAGCCTGCAAAGCCTCGATCGACATGCGCAGCCGGCCGGTCCCGGCAAAGATCGCCGCCGGATCGATGCCGAAGGAGAGGTTAAGCTTTGCCGGGTCGGAGCGGCGCTTGGTCAAAAACGCCACCAACCAGTCGGCCACGGCACGGCTCCAGGGATGGGCGTCGATGCGGATCTGGATGCGGTTGAGCGGCACGCCGTCGAGCACGCCCTCCAGCGCCTCCGCCGTCCTCGGCAAGCCGTAGCCGAAGGCGTTCGGCGCACCCTCGAAGACAAGCGAAAGTCCGGTAGCACCCTGCGCGACGTCTTCCAGCGCCTGCGCACCGGCCCGGCCTATATCCGGATCGTCGATACGCTGGCTGACGATCCACGGTGATCCCGGGTTGGCGCGCACGACAGGCTCGGCGGTTACCGAACGCTCGTAGAGCGGCTCGATGCGGATGGCGTCGTCCGTATGCGAGACGAGCTTTTCCTCGAAGGACCCGCCGGCCAGCGCCTTCTCTGCCAACGCCAGCCACCGTTGCCGGTCGGCGTTCGGAAGGTCGGCATCCTGGGTCAAGGCACCGGCGCCCATCGGTTCTCCTCGTTCTAGCGGCCGCAGCGGCCGACTATGTCAGTCTACGGTCCCCGGCTCGATATCACAATGCAGCACACATGCCGTGCAACACGCCTTCCGTGATTGTGACCATCAACCGATTGCCAAACATGGGCAGGTTCCGCAAGCTCCAAAAGCCATTTTCGACGACGCCCATTGTCGCTGCGCAATGGCCTCACTATACCTGCGGCGGGGCTCCCTTTCTTCAAGGGATCAGGGCATTCAACCCTATAGGTTTGCGGAGACCGGACACATGGCCGACGACACCAGTATCTTCATGGGAGCCAGCCGCAAGCCGGACGACAGCTATCAGCGGCCCGAACAGCTTTTGCTGCAGTATGGCAATCGTCACGGCCTGGTCACCGGCGCGACCGGCACCGGCAAGACGGTGACCCTGCAGATATTGGCCGAGGGTTTCTCCAATGCCGGCGTGCCGGTATTCTGCGCCGACATCAAGGGCGACCTGTCGGGTATCGCCATGATGGGCACAGCGCAGGATTTCCTGGCCAAGCGGGCCGAACAGGTCAAGCTCGATCCCTATAAATTCCAGGAATTCCCGGTCATCTTCTGGGATCTGTTCGGCGAGCAGGGCCACCCTATCCGCGCCACCATCTCGGAGATGGGGCCGCTGCTTCTGTCGCGGTTGATGAACCTTTCCGAGGCGCAGGAAGGCATCATGAACATCGCCTTCCGCATCGCCGACGAGGAAGGCCTTCTGCTGCTCGATTTGAAGGACCTGCAGTCACTGCTTGCCAATATCGCCGACCGCGCCGAAGAGATCGGCGCCCGCTATGGCAATGTGACCAAACCTTCGGTCGGCGCCATCCAGCGCACGCTGCTGGTTCTGGAGCAGCAGGGCGCGGCCAATTTCTTCGGCGAGCCGGCATTGCGGATCGCCGACATCATGCGCACCACGCGCGATGGACGCGGCGCCATCAGCGTGCTCGCCGCCGACAAGCTGATGATGAATCCCAGGCTCTATGCGACGTTCCTTCTGTGGCTGATGTCGGAACTGTTCGAGGAACTGCCGGAAGTCGGCGACCCGGACAAGCCGAAGCTGGTCTTCTTCTTCGACGAGGCCCATCTTCTGTTCGACGATGCGCCGAAAGTGCTGGTCGACCGCGTCGAGCAGGTGGTGCGACTGATCCGGTCGAAAGGCGTCGGCGTTTATTTCGTCACGCAAAATCCGCTGGATATCCCTGAAACGGTGCTGGCCCAGCTCGGCAACCGCGTACAGCACGCACTTCGTGCCTATACGCCGCGCGAACAGAAGGCCGTCAAGACGGCGGCCGAGACGTTCAGGCCCAATCCCGATTTCGACTGCGCAACCGTGATCACGCAGCTCGGCACCGGCGAGGCGCTTGTCTCGACGCTGGAAGCCACGGGCGTGCCGTCCATGGTGCAGCGGACACTGATCCGCCCGCCGTCCTCGCGCCTTGGTCCGATCACGCCCGAAGAGCGCCGCAAGCTGATCACTGAGAGCCCGGTAGCGGGACAGTACGACCAGACCATCGACCGCGAATCGGCTTTCGAGATGCTGCAGAAAAAGGCCAAGGACGCCCAGGAGGCGCAAGCCCAGCAGCAGGAGAGCGGCCGTTCGCGATGGACCATTCCCGGCTTCGGCAATGACGATTCTCAGCCATCTGGTGGCCGCCGCGCGCCGCGGCCCTCCAACCGCCAGACGGTGGCGGAGGCGGCGATCAAATCGGTGGTGCGCTCGGTCGGCTCGTCGGTCGGACGGGCGATCGTACGGGGTATTCTGGGCAGTTTGGCCAGGGGGCGGTAAGGAGCATCAGACCACCGAGTTTGGCAAATGCTGTCTTGGCATCAAGCACAGCAGAAAATTTGGAGGGCAACCGACGGCCGTTATGCCAGAAGTAACCGTTCGGACATGCATTTTCTCAACGACCAGAACGGGCCGGCATCACGCATAGCGCGAACGTCAGGTTTGGAGACGCGCTTACGAATGATCGATCATGGGTTGAATCCGCTTTCTCGCGGTACCGCCGTGATCGCCACCCATTGCAGCGATTACGCTCAACGGGCGCCGAACCGCTCGATGAGGATGTCGATCAGCGCACGCACCTTTCTAGGCGCGGTCCAGAGCGGCGAAAGCCCGCCGCCCCTGTGCTTTCGATCAGCTCAGAAGATCGAGTTTGTGATCGATTTTATCGGGCCGAGCAGGATTGATCCTTCCGGGACGCCGGCGTCGATCGGAATGGCTTTGCGGTTTGCTGTCGCCATCATCGGCTGGCCGATATCGGCCGTCACCACGACCGGGGTCTTGTTCGGCACACGGTCATAGAGATCGATAATGTCCTGGTTCATCAGGCGAACACAGCCCGACGACACCGATTTGCCGATCGATCGCCATTCGGGCGAACCGTGCAGGCGGTAGAGCGTGTCCTGGTTACCCTGGAACAGATAAAGCGCCCGTGCGCCAAGCGGGTTCTTGAGCCCGCCCGGCATGCCGCCATTATCGGCGCTGTACGGCTTCAACTCCGGCTGCCGCGTTATCATTTCGTCCGGCGGCGTCCATTTCGGCCATTTCTGCTTCCATTGGACCACGGCATCGCCCGACCATTCGAAGCCGGCGCGGCCGAGCCCAACGCCATAGCGGATCGCCTGGCCGCCCGGGCGCACCAGGTAGAGGAAGTGATTGGTCGTGTCGACGACGATGGTGCCCGGCTGCTGCCCGGTCGGATCGTCCACGATCTGGCGCAGGAACTGCGGGTCGATCTTGTCAACCGCTATGGCCGGTAGCTCGAAGCCGCCATCCGACATCGGCCCATACATCGTCACGTAGTCGCCGAGCGCCGGCTCGACATAGGTCGGCGGCGGTGGCTCGACCGGCTGTTGCGACAGCGTAGTGCAACTGGAGACCGCGACCGAGGCGGCGCCAAGGGCTGCGGCGTTGAGGAAACCGCGACGGCTCAGGCGCAGGGAGGACGATAGGGGTGTGAACATGATTGCCTTTTTTAAGTCTCAAATCGCAACAAAGCATAAATGCGTTCGGTTGCGCGCAGGTGCTCGAGCAATGCCCGGCGCGATAGGCGGTTCCAATTCTGGCCGCAGGGTGGACAAACAAAGGCAAAGCTGTGACTGGACCGTCACTGTTGCGCCGACGCAACATTTCCGGTGTCAACCCGCGGCAACCAGGCCTTCGAGGGACGGCAAGATCAGGGCCGGTGGAAAATCCCGGTATTCCTCAGGCTGATTGGCGCGGTTGATCCACACCGTCCTGAAGCCGAATTTGGTGGCGCCGGCGACGTCCCAGCGGTTGGATGACTGGAAAGAGACAGCGCCTGGATAGAGGCGCCAGCCAGTGGTGACCATGTCGTAGACCGACGGATCGGTTTTGAAGCGCCTGACGCTGTCGACGGAAAAGATGTCGTCCAGGACCTGGTCGAGCGCGGCGGACTTGACGGCCGCCTCCAGCATTTCAGGCGAGCCGTTGGACAGGATAGCCAGCCTTGCCCCCGATGCCTTGAGCGCCTTGAGCACGGCCGGTACCTCCGGATAGCAGTCCAGCCGCCAATACGCCTCGAGCAGCTTCGCCCTCAGCCCGGCATCCGCGGATGGAACCTTGCGCAGAGCGAAGTCGAGAGCCTGCTCGGTGAGCTGCCAGAAGTCGGCATAGGCCCCCATCAGCGTCCTGACCCAGGAATATTCCAGCTGCTTGGCGCGCCAGATCTCGGACAGCAACTGGCCGTCCGGCCCGATCTGGTCGGCGTGACGGCGCACGGCCGCATGCACGTCGAACAGCGTGCCATAGGCGTCGAAAACGTAAGCCGCGAACTGCATCCGACAGTTTTGAGGCCGCGCAAGGCAAGGCGCAAGCGCTGATTGCAGTCCTGCCCGCCCGCTGGCCTCAACAAATCTCAGCCAAGCCGGTTGACGGCGGCCGCCAAAGCATCTTCCAATGCGCCGCAACGAGCATCGGACGGAACCTGGCAATGACACTGGCGACTGCGGCGCAATCCGCGACATGGACCTTCGTCGACGGCGACTGGTACGAGGGCAACGTTGCCATTCTAGGGCCGCGTAGCCACGCCATGTGGCTCGGCACCAGCGTGTTCGACGGCGCCCGCTGGTTCGAGGGCGTCGCTCCCGATCTCGATCGCCATGCAGCGCGGGTAAACGCCTCGGCGATCGCGCTCGGCCTGAAACCGACGATGAGCACCGAAAAGATCGTCGGCCTGACCTGGGACGGGCTGAAGAAGTTCGACGGCAAGACGGCGGTCTATATCAGGCCGATGTATTGGGCCGAGCATGGCGGCTATATGGGCGTGCCGGCCGACCCGGCCTCGACTCGTTTCTGCCTTTGCCTCTACGAATCGCCGATGATCTCGCCGGCTGGGTTTTCGGTGACGGTGTCGCCGTTCCGGCGCCCGACCATCGAAACCATGCCGACCAACGCCAAGGCCGGCTGCCTTTATCCCAACAACGGCCGAGCCATCCTCGAAGCCAAGATGCGCGGCTTCGACAATGCGCTCGTGCTCGACATGCTGGGCAACGTCGCCGAGACCGGCACCTCGAATATTTTCCTGGTCAAGGACGGCCATGTCCTGACGCCGGCGCCGAACGGCACCTTCCTGTCCGGCATTACCCGCGCGCGCACCATGGCCCTGCTGGGCGAATACGGGTTCACGACGACGGAAAGGACGCTGTCGATCCGCGATTTTCTCGAGGCCGACGAAATCTTCTCGACCGGAAACCACTCGAAAGTCGTGCCGGTCACCCGTATCGAGGATCGCAATCTGCAGCCCGGACCGGTGGCCAAGAAGGCGCGCGAACTCTATTGGGAATGGGCGCATTCGACTTCGCCCGGCTGACCCGCTAAAAAGCGGCCGGCGCTTCGTTTCCGGAGTTGTTCCAGACCAATCCAGTCCTATGTTAGTCCGGTAGCGACACCGGATTTTTCCACGAGGGAGTACGACCGATGGCTTTTGAATTGCCCGCCTTGCCCTATGATTACGAGGCTTTGCAGCCTTACATGTCCAAGGAAACGCTGGAATATCACCACGACAAGCACCACAAGGCCTATGTCGACAACGGCAACAAGTTGGCCGCCGAGGCGGGCATGGGCGATTTGTCGGTCGAAGAAGCCGTCAAACAGTCCTTCGGCAAGAATGCGGGGCTCTTCAACAATGCCGCCCAGCACTACAATCATATCCATTTCTGGAAATGGATGAAGAAGGGGGGCGGCGGCAACAAGCTGCCGGGTGCATTGCAAAAGGCGGTCGACAGCGATCTTGGCGGCTACGACAAGTTCAAGGCCGACTTCATCGCCGCCGGCACCACCCAGTTCGGCTCGGGCTGGGCTTGGGTCTCGGTCAAGGACGGCAAGCTGGCGATCTCGAAGACGCCGAACGGCGAGAACCCGCTCGTCCATGGTGCGACGCCGATCCTCGGCGTCGATGTCTGGGAACATTCCTATTACATCGATTATCGCAACGCCCGGCCGAAATATCTCGAAGCCTTCGTCGACAGTCTCATCAACTGGGACTATGTGCTCGAACTCTACGAAAAGGCCTGATCAGTTCCAGAAAGCCCCGGCAGAACCGGGGCTTTTTTTTCAGCATCAGAACGACAGCTGCAAAAATTTCACGCAAGCGTGAGGCGAAGCGTCGGAATTTTTAAGCCATCCTTGCCGTTTGTCATCCGGGTGGGACCGCATCCTGATGAATTGCCTTCAACATGGAGCTAAGTGAATGAGAAAGCTTATCCTCGCCATCTCGATGCTCGCCTTCGCCGGTCCGGCGGCATTTGCCGACCCGGTAGCTGACAGGCAGGCCCTGATGAAGGAACGTGGCAAGATCGCCGCCGGCTTGTCTAAAGTGGTCAAGGGCGAGACGCCCTACGACGCAGCTTCGGTGCTGACGGCGTTGCAGGCACTGCAGGCCAATGCCGAGAAATTCCATGCCGGCGTCGACACGCTTTTCCCGGCGGGCAGCGACACCGGCGACACCACGGCGTCCCCAAAAATCTGGCAGGACATGGCCGGCTTCAAGACTGCTGAAGGCAAGTACCTCGCCGACGTCAAGGCGGCGGTCGCCGCAGCGCCTGCGGACGCCGGCGCGTTGAAGGCGCAGTTCAACACCATCGGCGGCGGCTGCGGCAACTGTCATCAAAACTACAGGGTGAAAAAAGGCTGATAGCGGGCAATGCGCTTGCTGAAGAAACTTGTCAGCGCCGCCCTCGTTCTGGGCGGCGCGGCCGCGATTGCCGGCTGGTTCCTGTCGGCTCCGGTCAGACTCGATGCCGCAACGCTGGCTGACCTTGGTCCTGGCGACGCCGCCAGGGGCAAGCGCATCTTCTACGCCGGCGGCTGCACATCCTGTCATGCCAAGCCCGGCTCGCAAGGCGACGCCCGCCTTCAGCTGGTCGGCGGCCTTGAACTCAAGACGCCATTCGGCACCTTCGTGCCGCCGAACATCTCGCAAGATACCAGGGACGGCATCGGCGCCTGGTCGGTGGAGGACTTTGCCAACGCCATGCTGAAGGGCGTGTCGCCGTCGGGCGAGCATCTCTATCCGGCGTTTCCCTATACTTCCTATGCGCGCATGAAGCCGGCCGACATTGCCGATCTCTATGCATTCCTCAAGACGTTGCCCGCGGTCGCCGGCAAGGCGCCCGCCAATTCGCTGGCATTTCCGTTCAACGTCCGACGCGGTCTTGGTCTGTGGAAGCTGCTCTATCTGAGCGACCAGCCGGTCGTTTCCTTCGCCGACGGCACATCGGATCCGGTGTTGGCAGGCCGCTATCTCGTCGAAGGCCCGGGCCATTGCGGCGAATGCCACACGCCGCGGGACCTTACCGGCGGCACCACGAAGAGCCAATGGCTGGCAGGTGCGGCCGCCGCCGAAGGCAGCGGCATCGTGCCCAACATCACGTCGGGCGAGGGCGGCATCGCCGACTGGTCCGAAGCCGACATCGCCAACTATCTCGAAACCGGCTTCACGCCGGATTTCGATACGGTCGGCGGCGCCATGGTCGACGTGCAACGGAACATGGCCGTGCTGACCCCGGAGGACCGCACGGCGATCGCCGCCTATCTGAAAGCCGTGCCGCCGCACCCCAACGGCTATCCGGCGCGCAAGAAGCCGGCGAGCTGACGGCCGTTGCGTCAGCGGTCGCCGAGAAAGTCGAAGCCGGTTTCGAAAAAGTGATTGTAGTCGCAGGTCATTTCCTCGCCGGGCTCAATGTCGCGCAAGGCATAGGTCTCCTCCGGTTGCGAGACGTCGCAATTCGGGTCGTCGGCATGGTTCATGTAGCGCGCGTCATCGGCTTCGAAGACTATATAGTTCGGGTCGCGCCGGTCCGGATAGGCGTAGCGGTCGAGATAGGTTTTCACCGGCCCGGTTTCCCGTTCGTAGGTCGCCACCTCGATGCGGCGGTCGTATTTGGTGTCGAGCTTCCAGACCAGCGTGCCGCGGGGAATGTGGTTCTTGGCAAAGACGCCGATGCCTTGGATGGGCGATTTGTCGAGATAGACATCGACGAGCAACATGGCAGATCCCTGGGTGATTGAGTGTTGGCGGCGACCGTGAAAAAGGCCGCGCACTGGGTACTGCGCGACCTTCGCAATTGCGAGCGGAAAATCAGCTGTGCCTGCTCAGTTTCCGAAGCTTCATACGGCGTCGCCTGTCGAGACCCTAGCGCTGTTGCAGCGCCAACCGAATGCCCAAGGCGCAATAGATGCCGCCGACAGCCTTGCCTTGCCATCTCAGCACCGTCGGGCTTCGGCGCAGGAAAGCGCCGAGGCCGCCCGCACCCACGGCGAAAACCACCGTGCTGACGAGGCCCAACAGAACAAAGATCACGCCCAAAGTCGCCAGTTGAAGCATCACCGATCCGTTTTCAGGCCGCACGAACTGCGGAAGAAATGCAAGGAAGAAAAGCGCGGTCTTGGGGTTGAGAACCTCGGTCAAAACAGCCTGCCGAAATGCTTTGGTAGCGGGGATCGCAAGTTCACCGGCGGCCGGATAGGCAGGCGTTTTCTCGATGATCGCGCGAATGCCGAGATAAATGAGGTAGGCCGCGCCGATGTACTTCACGATGCTGAAAAGCGCCGCCGACGTGGCGATGATCGCTGAAATGCCGACGATCGCCATGAAGGTGTGAACCACGTCGCCGACCGCGATCCCCGCGCCGGTCGCGATGCCAACCCTGGTTCCGGAACTGGTAGCCCGCGCCACGGTCAAAAGGGTGGCAGGACCCGGGATGAAGACAAAGCCAAGCACAACCGCGACATACGCAATCAATGTGGTGAGATCGATCATTGGTGGGCGTCTCCGCAAGTCTGACCGCGAATGAAAGCCACGTCTCGGGGCGGAAGGCAATAACCGCTCACCCCCGGGGTTTTCACGCCGCAAGCTCGGCCTTGCCTGTCACCTTGAGCGCGAACGCGTAGGTGAAGGCGATTTCCTCCAGCCTGGAGAACCGGCCGGACGCGCCGGCATGGCCTGAATCCATGTTGATCTTGAACAGCACCGGATTCCCACCTGTCTTGCGGTCGCGCACCCGTGCCACCCATTTGGCCGGCTCCCAATAGGTGACGCGCGGGTCGGTCAGGCCGGCCAGCGCCAGGATCGGCGGATAGTCGAGTGCGGCGACATTGTCGTAGGGCGAGTAGGCGGCAATGGTCTGGTAATCCTCCGCCGAGGCGATCGGATTGCCCCATTCCGGCCATTCCGGCGGCGTCAGCGGCAGGCTGGCGTCGAGCATGGTGGTGAGCACGTCGACGAAGGGAACCTCTGCCACGATGCCGCCGAAGCATTGCGGTGCCATGTTGGCGACAGCGCCCATCAGCATGCCGCCGGCTGAACCGCCCTGTGCCACAATGCGGTCATGGGCCGTGTAGCGCTCGGCGACGAGGTGCTGGGCGACCGCGATGAAATCGGTGAACGTGTTCATCTTGTTCGCTCGCTTGCCATCGTCGTACCAGCCATAGCCCTTGTCCTTTCCGCCGCGAACATGGGCTATCGCGTAGACAAAGCCGCGGTCGACCAGCGAAAACAGATTGGTGTTGAACGCGGCCGGCACGGTGATGCCATACGAGCCGTAGCCGTAAAGCAGGCAAGGCGCCGACCCGTCGAGCGGTGTGTCGCGGTGATGGAGCAGCGAGATCGGCACCAGTTCGCCGTCGGCGGCGGGTGCCATCAGCCGGCGTGTGACGTAGTGTTCCGGGTCATGGCCGGACGGCACTTCCTGGGTCTTGAGCAGCACGCGCTCGCGGGTGCGCATGTTATAATCGAAGACCTGCGCCGGGGTCGTCATCGACGAATAGGAAAAGCGCATGATCTCGGTGTCGTATTCGTAGGAGCCGGCCAGGCCGAGCGAGAAGGCTTCCTCGTCGAAGGAGATCAGGTGCTCCTCGCCGCTCCTGCGGTCGCGCACCACGATGCGCGGCAGGCCTTCCCTGCGCTCGAGCCGGACCATGTGGTCCTTGAAGCCGATCACCGACAGGATCAACCGTCCCGCTTCGTGCGGCACCAGTTCCTGCCAGTTGGCGCGCACCGGATCATGGGCCGGCGCCGTCATGATCTTGAAGTCCTTGGCTCCGTCGGCATTGGTGAGGATGAAGAAGATGTCGCCGCCTTCCTCGAGCTCGTACTGCAGGCCGGTCTGGCGCGCCGCAACCAGCTTCGGCGCGGCGAACGGATCGTTGGCGCTCATGATGCGGTATTCCGAGGTCTCATGGTCGTTGATGCCGATCATGATCCACTCGTTGGAGCGCGTGCCGCCGACATCCATGAAGAAGCCGGGATCGGTCTCCTCGTAGATCAGCCGGTCGTTTTCAGGACCATCGCCAAGCGCATGGAACAGCACTTTGGAAGGACGGTGGTTGGGGTCTAGGCGGGTGTAGAAAAAACCGTCATTGCCGGCATCCCACACACCGCCGCCGCCGGTGTCCGGGACCCTGTCCGCCAGATCGTTGCCGCCGGCCAGATCGCGGACGCGCAGCGTGTAGAATTCGGAACCCTTGTCGTCGAAGGCCCAGAGCAGCTTGCTGTGGTCGTCCGAATGATCGACGCCGCCCAGGCGGAAATACGGCTTGCCCTCGGCCTCGGCATCGCCGTCGAGCAAGATCTGCTTGTCGCCGCCGTCACGCGCCGTGCGGAAATAACGCGGCTGCTGGCCGCCAAGCTTGAAGGAGGAGCCGTAGGCGTAAGGCCCGTCCTTCGTCGGCACGGAAGAATCGTCTTCCTTGATGCGTCCCTTCATTTCCGCGAAAAGCTGCTTCTGCAGTTGGAGCGTATCGGCCATCAGCGCCGCCTGGTAAGCATTCTCGGCTTCGAGGTTGGCGCGGATTTGGCCGTCGAGCAGGGACGGATCCCTGAACATCTCTTGCCAATTGGTGGCCCTCAGCCAGGCGTAGTCATCCGTCCGCGTCATGCCGTGATGCGTGTCGAAGATCGGCCGCTTCTCCGGTTGCGGCGGGGTGGCGGTCGGAAACGTGGCGGTCGGAAACACTGGGGTTTTGGTCATTGCGTCTCGCTGTGGAAGCTACTTGAATGGCGAATGAACACGCCGAGCAGCGCGGGTTCAAGGGCTATGATCTATTGTCGTGGGGGCTCGAGGGGACGGGCTGGAGGAGCGGATAACGAATGTTCTTCTCGGACTGCCGCGGTTCTCGCCGTCGCTGCGATGACCCCTGCCAGTGCCGGTCAATCTCATGCAACTGCCTTCGCGGCTTGGCAAGTGGCCGATATGGCTGGGTCTACGGAAATACATTACCCCATTTCAATGAACGGCGCGCCGCACCGGCGACGGCTCGCGAGCAACAGTAACGCTTCGCAACCTATGATTTTACTGAATTCGCCGATCATCCAGGCTGTAATGCCGCCGGCAGGGTCAAGCATCGAACTCTATTTACCTGCTGCCGTTTGTGTAATGGGTGCTTGCCGCGGCGTCAGTCGATGCTGTCTGGCCAGAAAAAACGGCAAAGTTACGCTTTGCACGAAAGAGTGAAGCTGAATATGGAAGATTTGACTTGTATCGCTGAATAGACCGAAAGAAGCGAATTGACTTACTTGGCGGCCCGGCCCATTAAGATGCCGCGACGCGAATCGCGGAGGCTTTTTCCTGCACAAGTTCGCGCGATGCCCAACTATCGAAACGGGCGCAAACAGAAACAATTCTCGTTGGGGCCTGAACGCCATGGATATTACCGAAACACCTTCCAGAAACAGTGACGCGCTGATCGAGCTCACCGCCGACGTGGTAGCCGCCTATGTCAGCAACAATCCCGTGCCGGTCGGCGAATTGCCGAACCTCATCGCCGATGTCCATGCCGCTCTCGGGCGCGTGGGCGGGGCCGCCGAGCAGCCGCCTGCCGACAAGCAGAAGCCGGCGGTAAATCCGAAGCGTTCGGTGCATGACGACTACATCATCTGTCTTGAAGACGGCAAGAAGTTCAAGTCGCTCAAGCGTCATTTGATGACCCACTATGATCTGACGCCGGACCAGTATCGCGAAAAGTGGAACCTGGACCCGAGCTATCCGATGGTTGCGCCCAATTATGCGGCCGCCCGTTCGCAACTCGCCAAGAAGATGGGTCTCGGCCGCAAGCGCAAGGGACGCTGACAAGCGGCTCTTCCGGTTTGACACTCAAACGGCGCCTGCGGGCGCCGTTTCGTATTATGGGTGAAGGTCGAACCCGCCATGGTGCCGGCAACTGCCGTCCGGTCAGGCGGTCTGCTTCAACGCTGCTTCGGCATCACGCTTGATGCGCTTGACCATAGAGCGAAGACCATTGGCGCGCTGCGGCGACAGGTGCTCGTCAAGTCCGAGTGCCTTTAGCGTTGCCTCTGCGTCAGTCCTCTGGATTTCGCTGGCCGGCCGTCCCGAAAACAGCGCCAGCATGATGGCGACCAGGCCGCGCACGATATGGGCGTCGGAATCGCCCTTGAAGGTGACAACGGGGTCGGCACCTTCGCCCTGTTCGGTGGTCAACCAGACCTGGCTGACGCAGCCGGGCACCTTGTTGGCGGGTATGCGTTGCTCGTCGGGAAACGGCGGCAGCGCTTCACCCAGTTCAATCACATAGCGATAACGGTCTTCCCACTCGTCGAGCAGGGAAAAGTCCTCGCGGATGGTCTGGATCGTCGTCGTCATTCCCCGGATATAGTCATCCGGCGCTGCCACGTCACGGAAAAAGAGGAGAAACGCCGAAGGCGCCGAAAGCGAGTAGCCTTGCGGTCTGGCGATGGATTCGGCCGAAAACCGTCTCAGTTCTTCGCCGGCAAATGCAGTTTCGCCGGCAAATCGACTTTCGCCGGCAAGACCATTTCCTCGGGCACGCTGCCGGTAGTCGTCACCGTATCGGGTTCAGCGGCCTTGTCGTCCAGCATGGCGGCCGCAATCTTGGCGGTCTCCTTCGCCCGGGCGGTGATGGTGTGCATTGCCGATTTGCCGGTCTCGCACACGTCCGGCTTGCGCTCGCAGATACCGGCGATGTCGCCGACGGCTTCGCGCGCGGCAAACAGCGCCTGGAGCGGCCCGACGCTTTCGCGGCCCGCATCATCGGCGCCGACACCCAGTGGGAGCGCCAGAAGCACCAGCGAAAACCAGAAAGCAGCTCTTATCAGAAAGCCCATCTGTCTGTCCTCTATGACGGTCGTGCCTCCGAACCGCACGACCCTTGTACCGCGATACTGGCACAGACGCGCAAAGGACGGCTTGTCCCGAAAGCAACAGTTTTCCTCAAATTTTAGGCAGATTCGAAACGAAGCGTTTTGAAGTTCATTAGCCTCGAAAGGCTCAGATTTTATTCAGCAAATGATAACCGTCCAACCACTTGTTTTTCCTCGTTATTTTTTGCATTGGTGACAGTTTGATGCCATCGGCCGCAACGCCAGGCGCGGGCGGTCCGGATAACGCTCCGTTTACTATGGCGGCAATTGCCCCGGTTTTTCCCCGCCGGTATCCCGATATTTGCAGCCTGCCGGGGGACGATCGGTCCAGCCTTATCCATTCCTTAAACGCTGGATGCGAGTTTCGGATCGACAAAAGCCGCCTGCAAAGCAGGGCCGTTCAGGACCGGGTGCGTTGAGTTGAGTGCGATCAAGGCCAGATACGCCGAGTTGCCGGGCGCGATAGCCGCCGGTTGCGAACGGATGGTTCATCCGTCCGTGCTCGGCCAGAGCGATCGTCGCCGCCACAGCCGGTTCATTGGCGTCATGCTGGCGACCCCTTTCTTCAGCGCGGGTGCAGCGGTGACGCTGGTCACGTCGGGCATGGGTGCGGCCGTGACTGTGGCTGCGATCTTTGCGGCGTTCGGCCTTTGCTGGTTCGCCGCCCTGCTGGTGGCTGCATCGGGCAAGATGACTCTGGCCGGCCAACTCGCCTTGGTCGTCGGCAGCGTTGCGCTCGGTGCCCTTATCGCTGCTGCCGGCGGTGTGGCATCGCCGGTTGCCCTGCTCGCGGTGGCGCTGCCGTTTGAAGCCTGGTGGATCGGCCAGTCGCGCCGTGCCGTGATCTGGGGCGCCATATCGGCCTTTGTCGCAGTCTTGCTGCAGCCTTTAGCCGGTTCCGTCTTGCCGCTCGACCAGACCGAAATCGCCGCATGCCACTGGCTGGTACCACTGGCCTGGGCACTCACGCTCATTCCGCGTATCGCTCCGCTTCGTGGCGCCGCCAGCGCACAGCTCGATCCGGCCGGCAGCGACCGGCTCGAAGACCTCATCGACGCCGTCGTGCTGCGAATCGCGGCGCATGGCGAGGTTCTGGACGTCTCGGCCAAGGCACGCACGATGCTGAGGCTGCCACCGGAGTTGCTTTTCGGCACCGGACTTTTCGATCGCATCCATCTGTCCGACCGCGTCCCGTATCTCAGTGCGCTGGCCGATATGCGCGATGGCGCCCTGTCGCGCCGGCTCGACCTTCGCGTCCGGCTGCCGCAGAGCAGCGGCGTGACAGCCGACAATTACCGGCCGTTCTCGCTCGAGATGATGCGCGCGCCGGCGCAGGGGACTGTCTTTACGCTTCTTCTGCGCGAGAACGATGAACTGGCCGGACTGCGCCAGGAGCTTGCCGCCGCCAATGAGGCGGCTGCCTCCGCCGAGGTGGCAAAAGGACGTTTCCTTGCCGTCGTCAGCCATGAGTTGCGCACCCCGCTCAATGCGATCATCGGCTTTTCCGACATGCTGCTGCACGAGATGTTCGGCAGCTTCAAGGATCCGCGCCAGAAGGAATATGTCGGGCTGGTCAGGGATTCGGGCCAGCACCTGCTTGCCGTCGTCACCTCAATACTCGACGTGTCGCGGATCGAATCGGGCGCCTACGCGACCGAACCGGAACCGTTCCGCTTCCGCGAAGCGGTCGAGATGTGCCAGTCGATGATGTGCCTGCAAGCCGAGGCAAAGGCCATCGATTTGCAGGCCCAGATCGCGCCGGACGCAGGCGAAATAAATGCCGACCGTCGCGCCGTGCAGCAGATCCTGATCAATCTTGTCTCTAACGCGATCAAGTTCACGCCCGAAGGCGGCAATGTCGTCATCGGCGCCAAGCGCATCGGCTCGCGGCTGCATTTCTGGGTCCGGGACACCGGCATCGGCATCGCCGAGGAAGATTTCGCCAATCTCGGCAAGCCGTTCATGCAGATCCAGAACGACTATACCCGCCGTTTCGAAGGCACCGGGCTCGGGCTTTCGCTGGTGAAGGGGCTGGTGGCGCTGCACGAAGGCACCATGTCGATCGAAAGCATGCCGGGCGAGGGCACCACGGTGACGATCAGCCTTCCCGTGAGCGGCCCGACGGGCCGCTCGGGGGAGAAGACCGGCGTGGTGCCGATGTCCGCGGCCAAAGTCAGAGCGGACGGTGGCAAAGGGGAGAGCAATGGGTCGCTCCGCAAAACAGCCTAAGGCGGTCAAACGCCGCGGCAATGCCTTCGAGCACGGAGCGATGGCCCTGGGCAGCCTGATCTCGCGCAATCCTGTTGTGGTCGGCGGCTCCACCGCGTTCCTGGTGACACTGTTCTACGTCTCGGCGAACGCTCTTTGGTACCAGCCCTTTCCGCATGCCGGCGCGTTTTTCGCCACCAGAAGCATCGAGCGCTTTCCGCGGGCGGACAGCGACGAGCCCGAAACCACCATCAACATCGTGCGTCCGGCCGCTGCGCCGATCAAGAGCGACCCGGTCGTCGAACAGGTCCAGGGCATATTGAAGGATCTCGATTTCTATTCCGGCACCGTCGACGGTATTCCCGGACCGAATACGCGCAAGGCCATCCAAGCCTATCAGCAGAAGGTCGGATTGAATGCCTCCGGCGAGATCGACGGCGTTCTGCTGGATCAACTGGGCGCCACGCCAAAGACCGCGGCCGTGGTTCCGCATCCCGTGCCGCGGCCGGTCGAAACGGCCGCTGCTCCGGCCGCCATTCCGGTGTCCGCACCGGCAAATGCGGCAGCGCAAACGCCTGATCCGCGCATCGTCAAGATTCAGGCCGGACTGAAAGCGTTCGGCAATGACGACATGCAATTGGATGGCGTCGTCGGCGCGCGCACCAAGGCGGCGATCAAGGAATTCCAGGCGCTGTTCGGCCTGCCCGAGACCGGCGAGCCCGACGAAATCGTTTACGTCAAGATGCGCGAGATCGGCCTGACCAACTGAGGGTCGTGACGGCCGCTTGGCGGTAGGCTCGGCAAAGACCGTTTACGGTCTTCCGGCCGATGCTGTAAGGACCGCCGCATGTCCAGGAATTTCTTATGCGCGTAACCACCGATCTGTGGGTGTCGGCGCTGTTGCGCCGGGTTTTCAGCTCCGGCGGCTTTGCCGCCGTGGTCAAGCGCGGCGCGACGGAAGCCGGCGCGGTTTTCGTGCTAGCGCGGGGCAGGCTGGGGGAGATGGCGCTGTTCGGGCCGGCGCCGCAGACGAGCTACGATTCGGCCAGGCCGGACGACCGTTTTTTCAGCCTGCTTGGCGAAGGCGACGATGCCGCCATCTTTGACGCGAGGCTGGAGCGCGAGAAGAGATTCGATCCGGATATCTGGGTGGTCGAAATCGAGGCGGGCGCCATTCCCGTCGAGGAGCTTATCTCGGTCAAGGCGTCGTAACGGCAAGCCTTCAGACGCGACGCGCCTTTGGGGCGGCGGTCATATCGGCGTTGTTCGGCTTGCGCAGGTCGGCATTTGCGGCGACGCGCCCGGGCTTGCGAACGATTTTCGACACGGTGTCTGCCTTCCAGCCGCGGAGCCTATCCAATGCCGCGTCGCGGTGCAGCAGGCGGTAGCGGTCGAGGAAGATGCGGATCGCCTGCGGGTGCGGAAACGCGGTCGGATAGATTGCGGCCGTGATCAGGAACGCCTTGTCTTCGCTGAGGTCGAGCGCGCGCAGGGCGGCCAGCAGCGGCGCGTAGTTGTGGCTCACGGTAAGCGTCCGCGCCGTTGAAAAATCGACTTCGAGCGCATCGGCGAGCGCTGTCTGGAAGAACGCCGCATTGCCGGTCAGTGCGGTTTCGCGCAGCTTGACGTAGGTTTGCGGCTCGACGAACGAACCGATGGCGGTGCCGCTCTCGGCGCGCATCATGGATCGCAGCCTGTGGCGGACAGTTTCGGCGGCGGCATCGGAAGCCTCCTGCCTGTTGGCATCGGCCGCAACCACTTCGGCGTTTTCAGACGCGGCGTTGGCAGTCGCCTCGGGCTGCTGCGACCGTACCAGCGTCGGCCTTTCGAGCACTTTGATGAGATCCGCGATCGTTTGATTGAGATCCTTGCGGCGGGCAATAGCACGGGCATGCGGCAGGCCGTGACGCCCGATCAGCGCGATAAGGTCGACGTCGCTGAGGGCACGCGAGCGGATGAGCAGCGGAGCGGCGATGTCGACCCGCTCCTGGCAAAGCCGCCGCACCAGCGCGGCGGGTGCATATTCGCATTCGGAAAGGGCTGCCGCGACGTAGCGGCGCGATTCGACCGAGACATTATCGAACAGCGGCAGCGTCAGATCTTCGAGCTGCGCGATCTCGCGGCGCGAAGGGCGGGTGAGCGAACAGAATGCCGACACGGCGGCGCGAAACAGCCTTTCGGCCTTTCCCGATTCAGCTCCTGCTGCGATTTGCCTGAAATCCGAAGCTGACACGAAGGATACGCCCGACACTCGACACGATCTGGACAGCGCTCTGCCGGGCTGTACCGGTTTCGCGTTTCCCAAGAACAAAGATCAATTTAGCGGCGATCCGTTAGCGCTCCGTTAACCTACTGCCTTCTTAATCGACTACGGAGGCGTTGCGTTGTGCTCCGGGGCAACCGAGAGGAATACGCGAACCATGGGCATGGTACTGTCTTTCGTGCCGCGAACGGCGGCAACCAATCGAGCACAACAAACCGCGCCGGCGGCAGTGATCATCTTTCCCGGGGTGCGCTACGAGCAGCGGCCGCTGACGGGCGACACGCGGCCGGCCGGCCCCGACAAGCCTGGACCTTCGGGGACATTGCCGGTACCTCATCACTGAGCATCGGAACCGGCTTAAAAATCCTGCAGTTCGCAGGAACTCTGTTCGAGAAACCGCGAGACGATCGGCTTCCAGCTGTCGTCGGGCACGAACGAACGGATGACGAAGACGCCTTCCTCTATCGGCGCCTCGACGAAGATGGCCCCTTGCAGTTCCTCGGGAAGATCCTTGCGCACCTCGATCATCTGGGCGGGCGTCAGCACAACGGTGTCGAGCACGCCTGCGGTCGCGCTGTGGTCGTTGAACGAGTAGATGTTGTGGCCGCCGCGGTCATAGACCGATATCGACCAGAACGGCACCTTGCCCGGCGCCTTGACCCGCACCATCCCCTCGGCAAGGTCGAAGCGGCAAGCCGCCGCATAAAACAGCGGATCGACCGATTTCACCACCGGCGCGCCGCCGGCTTCCGCGTCGAGCCTGGTCATCTTGTAGAGATCCGAAGCCATGGCCAATCGCGACCAGGCGTCGCGTTCGGAAAACTCGGGGACGAGCAGCAGCACGATGATGTGCACGATGCCGGCGCCGAGCAGGCCGAGCAGCACGGCGTGCAGCAGGCTACGCATTGCAGCCGACCTTCTGGATCTGCGGCAGCGTTACGTCCGAGAGACCGGTGCTGCTGGCGATCGGCGTGTCGTAGAACGTAAGCACCAGGTACATCTTGCCGGCGCCGCTGGTCAGCAGCCAATTGCCGGGCGCAGGGCGGCTGCCGACGGAAATGACCACCGAATTGTCAGCCTGGCGCAGCACTTGATAGGACTGCAGCGCAGCCAGCCTCGGCTTGCCGGTCCCGACCACGCCAAGCGACTGGTCGGCGGCATAAAGCGTCCAGAACCGGGCGGTGGGAAAGCCGCCCGCAATCTTGTAGGCACATTGCCGCTTGAGCTGTTCGCCGCCGGAATCGCGCTCGGCTATGAAGGACAGTCCTTCCGCCTGTCCGAGCGCCAGCACGCCTTCGCGAGCCACGCGGGCCTTCGAATAGGGATCTGCCGTCGGCGTGCCGATATCCGGGAAGGCGGTCCATTGGCCGATCCTGATGGCGCCGACGCCGTCCTGCAGCTTCAGTGCATACCAGACGCTGCCGCCACCGCCGACGACGGCGATGGCAATCGAGAGCAGTGTCAGGAAGGCGTTCTTGAGCATGAGGAGGCAGGGAACCGAAGGCCGGGACTGAAAGATTGCCGCTCGGGGATATCGCGGCGCAGGGCCTTGTGGCAAGCGGCCTCGCGGAATTGGTCGTCACAGCGCCGACAGGGTCTCCGGCGCAGCGGGCGCATCGAGCACGGGTGCCGCATGGAACAGCTTGGTCAGTTCCTTCAGGGTCTGGGTGGTCCGGCTGGACAGCACCGGCGGACGCTCGGCGGCGGCATCGGCTGCTGCCTGTTCGGCGTTCTTCTTTTCCGCTTCCTTGGCCTTGGCGGCGATTTCGGCATCGACGAAGGGGTGATCGAGGCCGGGGATCGGTCTGAGGTCGATATTCTGGTGCGCATAGAGCATCAGCCGCTGCCACACCATGGCCGGCAGCGTGCCGCCGGTCATCTTGTTGGTCGCGGTGAAGTCGTCATTGCCGAGCCAGACGGCAGCCGTGTAGTTGCCGGTAAAGCCGACAAACCAGGCATCGCGGTAGGACTGGGTCGTACCGGTCTTGCCGGCGACGACGATGTTTGGAAGGGCTGCGCGCCGGGCAGTGCCGATCACCGGAACGGCAGCCAGCATAGTGTTCATGTATTTGAGCGCCTGCTCCGACAGCACCCGGTGCGGCGGCGGCGCATCCTTGGCGAAGTCGTAGACGACCTCGCCGGTACGAGTGAAGAGTTGGCTGATACCGTGCCGGGTTCCGGCAAAGCCGTTCTGGGCGAACACGCTGTAGCCCGTCGCCTGATCCATCACGGTCATGCCCGACGTGCCGAGCACCATGGTCTTATGCGATTCCAGCGGCGACTCGACGCCCATCGCCTCGGCCATCGCCTTGATCGGCTTGATGCCGAGATAATCCTTGGCCAGCCGCACCGGCACCGTGTTGATCGATTTGGCCATCGCCGTGATCAGCGTGACGTTGCCGGCCGACCCGCCATTGTAATTGTGGGGCGACCAGCTGCCCCAGGAGATGGGTCCGCCGGAAACCACCGAATCCGGCGTGAAGCCATGCTCCATCGCTGTCGCATAGACATAGGGCTTGAACGAGGAGCCGGTCTGGCGAAGTGCCTTGGTGGCGCGGTTGAACTGGCTGGCGCCGTAGTCGCGGCCGCCGACGATCGCCCTAACCGCGCCATTGGTCTCGATGACGACGATGGCGCCCTCGGTGACGTTGTATTCCTTGCCGAACTGGCGGAGGTGGAACTCCATCGATTCTTCGGCTGCCTTCTGGATGTTGGCGTCGAAGGTGGTGTGGGCGACAAGCGAGTGCGGGCCGCCATTGGCGGCGATCTTCTTGACCTCGTCGAAGGCCCAGTCGAGATAATAGTCGGGGCTCTTCTGCTCGCCACGGTCGACGATTTCGGCCGGGTGCAATCTTGCCTGCAGCACCTGGCCTTCGGTCATGAAGCCGGAATCGACCAGGTTGGACAGCACCACGTTGGCCCGCGCCCGGGCAGCGGGCAGGTTTATGTGCGGCGCGTATTTGGTCGGCGCCTTGAACAGGCCGGCCAGCATCGCTGCCTCGGCGAGGTTCAGGTCCTTGACGCTCTTGCCGAAATAGAAATCGGCTGCGGCCTCGATGCCGAATGTGCCGCCGCCCATATAGGCGCGGTCGAGGTAAAGCTGCAGGATTTCCTTCTTCGACAGATTGGCTTCGAGCCACAGCGACAGGAAGGCTTCCTTGATCTTGCGCTCGAACGTCCGTTCATTTGTCAGGAACAGGTTCTTGGCCAGCTGCTGGGTGATGCTCGATCCACCCTGGACGACGGAATTTGCCCGCACATTCTCGAATATGGCGCGCGACAGGCCGAGCACATCGATGCCGTAATGGTCGAAGAAACGGCGGTCCTCGGTGGCCAGCACCGCCTTGATGACATGGTCGGGCATCTCGTCGACCGGCACCGAATCGCGTTGGATAATGCCGCGCTGGCCGATCTCGTTGCCGTAGCGGTCGAGGAAGGTGACGGCGAAGTCGCCTTGCGTGCGCCAGTCGCCGGCGGTTATCTGGAAGGCCGGCAAGGCCAGCGCCAAAAGCACGACGATGCCGCCGGCACCGAGCGTAAAGCCTTCACTCAACAGTTCGATCAGGCCGCGGCGCCAGCCGCCGACGCGGAAACGCCGCGAGAAGATGGTCGCCGCCTCCCAGAACTGGCGCGCCCTGAAGCCGACTTCGTAGGCCGAGGAATCGATCCACGCATCCACCGCCAGCAGCCTTGCGGCGATTGGACCTCTTCTCTTGCGTGGTTCCAAAGGACTGGCCATTCCAGGATCCGGCTGCGGCGATGCCGCCAACTGAGAAACCGCATGCCGGCAATTTCACGGCGGCGCGCCGCTATGACTATTCGTCCATTTTGGCGCTGCCTACAAGGGCGATGAAGATGAGGGCGATGAAGATGAGCGGGAGGTTTGTCGAAGGGAAGACGGCTCCCGTGCGGCGTCAGTGAGATGCTGACGGCCCTGCGCGAGAGGCGCCGGTGCGCGCCGTCATCCGCTTCGTTGCGACGGTCGTCAAGAACCGTGCCGGGCTGATCAGCGGCGAGACGCGATAATGGCCTGGTACCGCCGCCCGCACACCCAGTGATTTTCAGCGGAATCAGTCAAACCTTCGCGGGTCTGCTGCAGCGGCCTGCCGTCGCGAACGGCATGCACTCGCAAGGCGATCAGGCGTGTATCTATTTCTGCCGTGCGACCGTTGCAGCGGCGGTGCGTGCGGATGTCAGTCCAAATCGGGTGCAGAGGCCTGGAACACTATCGAAGTCCATATCCAGTTCGTACTTCCGCAAAAGTTCGCCCGACTTTGTTCTGTCTGGCCAGATGACGGCCAGTTCGCGGAAATAGTTCTCGAAGCCAGCGGGCGAAATCACCTCGATGATTTCGCACTGCGTGTCGCCCGCGTTCCAGAACGTATGCCATTCGCCTCGCGGCTTGAACAGCCATGTGCCCGGCCCGGCGGTAACAACGTTCTCTCCAAGCAACGCGCCCAAACTGCCGCTCAGCACATATGAATATTCGTCTTCACGGTGATGCCGGTGCAAGGGCGCGGCCAGCGCACGAGGGGCGAGCGGATGGTGCACGATGGAGAAGCGCTCCCCGGTGTGGAATCCGTCTATCTTCCAGTGGATGCCGAAACCGCCCAAGTCAAAGCGGTCACCAGCTCCAGGCAGAATTGTGATGGGGTCCGATGAATGGCTGTGAGGCGAGTAAGCCGTCGCACGTTGGAGGCTTGGATCAGGCACTGCGCGTTCCATATCATCCTCCTGAAAATGGGTGTACGCTGCCGATCACCCATTTCTACGAGCCATTCACACCCAAGTCAATATCGGTGATCATATGAGTTCACTGAAAGAAGGCCAGCGTCGCTCATACCGGCTGCAGCGACGCGCGATCAAGCAGGCCGAGACCCATCTTGCGCTCACCCGCGCAGCATTCGATCTGCACAGTTCGGTGGGTCCATCGCGAACGACGGTGAGCGCCATCGCCGAGAAAGCGGGGGTGCAACGGCTAACCGTCTACCGCCATTTTCCCGACGAGGAAGCGGTCTTCAATGCTTGCTCGGCATATTCGTTCGGCCAGGACCCGCCCCCCAACCCTGAAGCCTGGCGATCGATCGTCGAACCGGAAGTCCGGCTCCGGACGGCGCTTTTCCAACTGTACAGCTACTACAGGCGCAAGCGGCAGCTCCTAGCCAATTTGTATCGCGATGCCGAAATGCCGGTTGTCGCTGCCGCGCTGGCCCGCCGGCGAGAGGTTCTCGCAAAAGGCGTCGCGATCCTTTCACAAGGCTACCTCGACCCGGATGGCGGAACTGCAAGGTTGCTCGTTGCCGCGATAGGACATGCGCTGGACTTCACGACCTGGCTGTCGCTTGTCGAGAACCACGGCCTCTCTGACGAAGAGGCGGTGGAAACCATGCTCGTCCTCGTCCGCAGCGTCAGGTCGAGTTTGCGGGATGCCGAGGTAACAAGCCGTTGACTTGACAACCGTCGGCGCTGGAAACGGATGCCTGTAGACTTTTAGCCGCCGGTCTCATGATCTGACGCTGATCTCGCGGATCACATGGGACGCTTGTCCGCGATCTTTTTCGGGTCGCGGCCTATTGTGCCGGCGTCGGCTTTCCTGTGCTTGTCGGCAAGCCTGCGAATGCGATCGAAGCGGCTTTCCTCGGCCACTTTGGTCTTCGCCGCCGCATTTGGCTTCGGGACGAATGCGATCATGGATCGATCTCCTTGCCGAGGGGCACGCCGGGGAAGATACCCCGGCGGCTGTCTTTCAGGCTTGTTTCCGGCAGCTGGTCAATAGCCCATGCCGCCGGTCGAAGCAGCGGCTTCCTTGGCTGAAACGTCGGTGATCATGGCTTCAGCAGTGATCAGGAGCGCCGCAATGGAGCCCGCGTCCTGCAGCGCCGTCCGCACCACCTTAGCGGGGTCGACGATGCCGGCCTTGATCATGTCGACATAGACTTCGTTCTGGGCATCGAAGCCCTGGTTGTGGTCCTTGCTATCGGCGAGCTTGCCGACGACGATCGAACCTTCGACGCCGGAATTCTCGGCGATCTGCCGGATTGGCGCTTCGAGCGCTCTCGACACGATCGAAATGCCCGCCGTCATATCGGCATTGGCTCCGGTCAGCCCGTTCAGCACAGCCCTGGCGCGCAGCAACGCGACGCCGCCGCCGGGAACGATGCCTTCTTCGACGGCGGCGCGCGTGGCGTTCAGCGCATCGTCGATGCGGTCCTTCTTTTCCTTGACCTCGGATTCGGTGGCGCCGCCGACGCGGATGACGGCAACGCCGCCCGCCAGCTTGGCGAGACGTTCCTGCAGCTTCTCCTTGTCATAGTCGGAAGTGGTTTCCTCGATTTGCCCCTTGATCTGCTGGACGCGCGCCTGAATCGTGGTCTTCTCGCCGGCGCCGTCGATGATCGTGGTGGTGTCCTTCTCGATCAGCACGCGCTTGGCGCGGCCGAGCATGTCTATGGTGATGTTCTCCAGCTTGATGCCGAGATCCTCGGAAATCATCTGTCCGGCGGTAAGCACGGCGATGTCTTCCAGCATCGCCTTGCGGCGGTCACCGAAGCCAGGTGCCTTGACGGCCGCGACCTTGAGGCCGCCGCGCAGCTTGTTGACGACCAGCGTCGCCAGCGCTTCGCCCTCGACGTCCTCGGAGATGATCAACAGCGGCCTGCCGCTTTGCACCACGGCTTCGAGGATGGGCAGCAGCGCCTGCAGATTGCCGAGCTTCTTTTCGTGGATGAGCACGTAGGGGTCTTCCAGCTCGGCGCGCATTTTTTCGGCATTGGTGACGAAATAAGGCGAGAGATAGCCGCGATCGAACTGCATGCCTTCGACGACGTCGAGTTCGGTTTCGGCGGTCTTGGCCTCCTCAACGGTGATGACGCCGTCATTGCCGACCTTGTCCATCGCCTTGGCGATCATGGCACCGACGCTGGTGTCGCCATTGGCGGCAATGGTGCCGACCTGCGCGATCTCGCCTGAGGACTTGACCTTCTTGGCTCGGGCCTGGATTTCCTTGACGACGGCGCTGACGGCAAGGTCGATGCCGCGCTTGAGGTCCATCGGGTTCATGCCGGCGGCGACGAATTTGGCGCCCTCGCGCAGGATGGAAGCGGCAAGCACTGTGGCGGTGGTGGTGCCGTCGCCGGCGAGGTCGTTGGTCTTCGAGGCCACTTCGCGCACCATCTGTGCGCCCATGTTCTCGAACTTGTCGGAAAGTTCGATTTCCTTGGCCACCGTCACCCCGTCCTTGGTGATGCGCGGCGCGCCATAGGCCTTGTCGATGATGACGTTGCGGCCTTTGGGGCCGAGCGTCACCTTGACGGCGTTGTTGAGGATTTCGACACCGCGCAGCATGCGGTCACGCGCGTCGGTGGAGAATTTGATTTCCTTGGCAGACATGATTTTTTCCAGTTCGGTTGGTCGTGGCAAGACGCTTGCAGCGCGCCTGAATCAAAGCTTGGAGCATCCTTTGCGCGCCCGGTTGGGCGCGCGGCATTCCAATCAGGCGGCCTTCTTGGCAGCCACGCTCTTGGCAATGATGCCCATCTCGCTCTTGTCGATGATGCCCATCTCGCTCTTGTCGATGATGCCCATGATGTCGGCCACCTTCATGATCAGAAGGTCCTCGCCGTCTATCTTGACCTCGGTGCCGGACCATTTGCCGAACAGGATGAGGTCGCCGGCCTTGACGTCGAGCGCCATCAGCACGCCGCTTTCGTCCCGCGCACCCGGCCCGACGGCGATCACTTCGCCTTCCTGCGGTTTCTCCTTGGCATTGTCGGGGATGATGATGCCGCCCTTGGATTTGGTGTCGCTTTCGGCGCGCCGAATGACGACGCGATCGTGGAGTGGCCGGAATTTCATGGGGACTCTTTCTGGGGCCGGCTTAGGCGGCCGCCCCTCTCTATAGGCGCTCTGGCACTCGATTGATAGGAGTGCCAAAAAATATTCATAGGGCATGTCAAATATTGAATGTATTATTTTGCTTGGCCATCCCCCGGTGTTCGGGGCCTTGCCGAATATTAATGAAATTGAATTTCTGTCCTTGAACACCTATTTTACGGTGAAGCTCACATTCACGACTTTCGCTGCAAGGGAGATTTTACCGATGGCCGAAGGCAATCAGAACATCATGGAAAAAGCTCAGGCTCGCTTCATGGAAAATCAAAAGAAAACAGCGGAGCGGAACAAAGCAACTGCCGAATATCTCTCGGAGGCGAAGGCCAGGATGATCAAGACGGCGAAGCTGAGGGAATTGCGACTGGCCAAGGAAGAGGCGGATCGCGCGGCGGCAGCTCTGAATCCGGTCGCCCCAAAGAAGAAGCGGGCGGCGCGGACAGTCAAGCATGCCGTATCCGCATCGACGGAGGCCAAATCATGAGCCTGACATTTCCCAATCCCAGCCGCAGCTACGACGAGGCAAGCAAACGCATCCGCTTCGTCGGCCATGACGGCATGTTCCAGATTTCCTTCTCGGTCGCAACCGATGCCATCTCCAAGATGCAGCCGGGAACGGCGGCCTCGGAAGCTACCTACCTGGCGGCATTCGACACGGCTTCCAACTCGATCCACGATGTTGCCAGGAATGCCTATGCCCGCACCCGCAGGAGCATATATGTGCTGACTGCGGCCGATTTTCGCTAGATCCGTCGCGATCCGTCCACAAGACGCTTTCTCGGCGCTTCCGGTCCGCCTTCGCCCGCCGCGATGTCACGACTGTTCAGCCGATCGACCGCCCGCATCGCGCGTGTTTATGCCGACCATGGGTTGCTGCTTGAGCTCGACCGGCTGGCCGGTGACGGTCCAGCAGTGAGAACGTTCCATACGCAGCGCGTAGCGGTTTGCCATCTTGGCGTCCTTTAGTTCCGCCCGATCGATGAGTGTCGCTCGGTCAGGCTTGGGCGACGAAGAATACTGCCGCCAGGACAAGCACCGTCCACAAAACGACGGACAGCTTCAGGGCCAGGCTACCGTGCGCCGAGAGCACCTCCCGCGTGCGGTTGACCAAATTTTCGATGGTCATCGACATGGTCGGCGCCGCAATCGCGACCGTCGGCGCCCTGAACCCAAGCTTTCCGAAAACAGGCAGCAGCGGTGGCTCGCGTACGAAAACGACCTCGAATGTTTGGAAACCAGACATCTTCATAGCATCGTTCTTCGAACTCCCTGCATGCCAAATGAATTCGCGTCACTCTCAAGGGCGTCCGTGGCGCGAAAGGCCGCGGGATCGCGGGTTGCAGGAGTAGGGCTTATTCCTGAGAGCATGAAGGTTCATAATCCGCATGAGACGCGCTGATTCGAGCTTTGCCGGGATGCCTTCATGCAACGCAGCTACGCAGCCGGGAGGTCGACGCGACGGGCGAAGGGAAAGACGATGACCGCGCCGGCCGTCGAATTGCAGAGGGCCATATTCGAGGCAGTGAACGGCGATCCCGACCTGTCGGCGGCACTGGGCGATGCAAGACTGTTCGACCATGCGCCGGAAAATGTTGCGTTCCCCCACATGACCTTCGGCCGCACCAGCGTCTACGATTGGGCAACGGGGATGGAGAACGACACAGAACAGTTGCTGACGTTGCATGTCTGGTCGAAATCAGAGGCCAGCAAGGAAACCAATGACATCATGGACCTGGTCAGCACCCGCCTGCGCGATACGGCACTCTCGCTTGGCGGACATCGCCGCGCCCACCTCAAGCTCGAATTCGCTGAAGCCCGCTACGACGAGGACCTTTCGGCCCATCACGGGCTGCTGCGCTTCCGCGCCGTGATCAAGGACGAGGGCTGACCACCGGGCACCTTTTCGCAAATCGGGCAATTTTGTTCTTGCTTTGTGCCGGCAGCTATGCTACTAATTCAACTATGGTGCTGATGGCGCCAGCGACCCGCCGCAGAGGCGGGTTTTTTGTTTCAGGTTCGGTTCGCCTGAACTGCCATCGGTTGCCTTGGGCCGGATGCTTCGTCCTCCCAAATGGTCCTGCCCGCCAGATGATGCCGGTTGTCGGCGAAGGATTGGAGGGCTAGGTTAAACATTGGCGATTTCGCGGGGCCGGGCGGCGAAATGGCAATCCGGTAATCTCGCGCTTCAGGGGTGTGGCGGGCATGCATTCGAGCGTTCACCGTTCATATCACGTTCAGCACCGGCGCGTTAGAACGCTGGCCATGAAAACCCTTCGCTTCCACTTCCGGACCGCGGCACTGGCGCTCTCAGCCGCCGGCCTGCTTGCGTCGCAAGCGATGGCGATCCCCGCTGTCGCGCCCGAGTGGACTCAGCCAGTCGTCCTCGCCGCGTCCGACTGCTACGCGATCGGCCAGCAGGTGGCGGAGCAGAATGGCGGCACCTTGGCCAAGGCCTCGCAGTCGACACGCGGCGGCCAGCCGGTCTGCGTCATCGTCGTGCTCGTTCCGGGCAAGGATGGGCAGCGTCCCCGTCGCTCGGAGATCGTCGTTCCGCTGAACTGAACCGTGCCGTTTCCCAGTCTGCCGGAATCGGCCTATATCTGAACAGCTTCAACAGGCCTTCCGCATGCGCGTACTCGTCGTCGAAGATGACAAGGATCTCAACCGGCAGATCGGCGACGCGCTGGTCGATGCCGGCTATGTCGTCGACCGCGCATTCGACGGCGAGGAAGGGCACTTTCTCGGCGACACCGAGCCCTACGATGCCGTGGTGCTCGATATCGGCCTGCCGCAGATGGACGGCATCAGCGTGGTCGAGCGCTGGCGGCGCGGCGGCCGCAAGATGCCGGTGCTGATCCTGACGGCACGCGACCGCTGGAGCGACAAGGTTGCCGGCATCGACGCCGGCGCCGACGACTACGTCACCAAACCTTTCCACATCGAGGAAATCCTGGCCAGGGTGCGCGCCCTGATCCGGCGTGCTGCCGGGCATGCCTCGTCCGAGCTGACCTGCGGGCCGCTGCGTCTCGACACCAAGGCCTCCAAGGCCGACGTTGACGGCGTGCCGCTGAAGCTGACCTCGCACGAATTCCGCCTGCTTGCCTATTTGATGCACCATATGGGCGAGGTCGTTTCCCGGACCGAACTGGTCGAGCATCTCTACGACCAGGACTTCGACCGCGATTCCAACACGATCGAGGTCTTTGTCGGACGGCTTCGCAAGAAGATGGGCATCGACATGATCGAAACTGTTCGCGGCATGGGCTACCGCATGCGTAAGCCGGAGGCGTAACGCGGAACCGCTGCCTACAAAACCCGCCGTCTCGAACACGCCGTCGCTGCGGTCATGGCCGCGTTCGGTGGCGTTTCGCGTCATCGCCTTTTCCACGGTCTGGGCGATCCTCACTCTGGTCGTCATCTTCACCTTGATCACCACGCTTTATCGCCAGGCTAGCGAGCGCGGTTTCGACAGCCTGCTTTCGGCGCATCTGTTCAACCTGATCGGCTCGGTCGGCGTTTCCGAAAGCGGCCAGTTGACGGGCGCCCCCGACCTTGGCGATTTGAGGTTCTCGGAGCCGAATTCCGGTTGGTACTGGTCGGTCGAGCCCGCCTCGGAAGGTGTGCACGGCGATCTCCATTCGTCGTCGATGACCAAGGCGATCCCGTCGCCAAGCGTTGCCGAGGTGCCCTTCAATGCCAGCTTCCAGCGCAGCTATTCAGCGGACGGCATCGAAGGCGAACAACTGGAGGTGTTCGAGAGCGAGTTCGTCCTCGATGCGAAAAACCGCGCCGCGCGCTTCCGTGTCATGGGCAACCAGACCGAGCTCGAGCAGGAAATCGCCACCTTCCAGCGGCGCCTTTTGACCTATCTGTCGCTGTTCGGCGTCGGCATGATCGCCATCAATGCGATTGCCATCCTGCTCGGCCTGCAGCCGCTGCGCCGGGTGAGGAACGCGCTTGCCATGGTGCGCGAAGGAACCGCGCAGCGCCTAGACGGCCGTTTCCCGGCCGAGATCGAACCGCTCGCCAACGAGACCAATGCGCTGATCGAGAACAACAGGCGCATCGTCGAGCGGTCGCGCACGCAGGTCGGCAACCTGGCGCACTCGCTGAAGACGCCGCTTGCCGTGCTGCTCAATGAGGGGCGGGCGCTGGGTGGCGCCAAGGGCCAGCTGATCGCTGAGCAGGCTGCCTCCATGCAAAAGCAGGTGGACCACTATCTGCAACGTGCCCGCGTCGCCGCGCAGCGCGACAGCGTCGTCTACCGGACGCCGGTGACACCGCTGGTCCAGCGCATGGTGCGGGTGCTGCAGAAGCTCAACCCGCAGACAGCGCTGTCGCTGTCGCTGCCGGCCACCGACATCGTCTTTGCCGGCGAACGCGAGGATCTGGAGGAACTGCTCGGCAATCTGCTCGACAATGCGATGAAATGGGCAAGGAGCGCCGTCGCCGTTTCCGTCAAGCCCGTTGCCGGCAAGGAAGGCGCGGCCAATCTGTTCGAGATCAGCATCGAGGATGACGGCCCCGGCATTCCCGACGACAAGGCGCGCGAGGTGTTGCAGCGCGGCCGGCGTCTCGACGAGACAAAACCGGGCAGCGGGCTCGGACTTGCCATTGTCGCCGACCTTGTCAACGAGTATGGAGGCGTTCTGGCGCTGGAACGATCCGTCATGGGTGGATTGAAGGCGATGGTTCGGTTGCGGAGCCTTCAGTAATGCTTTTCCAGATTGCTTTTCCTGGTGGCCGGCTGCGGCCAAATTTCCGACAAACATCGACATTATGGCCGCGTCAGCCTGCTGACAGCGCGGCGGTCCAGCTCAAGAAAGCCGGTATTGGCATGAAGATTCGCGTCGCGCTCGTTTCCGCCCTGCTCGCCGTCTCCGGCTGCACGACGCTCGGCAAGGGCCCGGCCGTTACGGCGACGCCGGCCGCGACGCCCCCCAGCGGCGCCAAGGTGGCGACGACAATCATCTCCGCCATGGGCGGCGGCCTCGTCGGCAGCTCGATCGGCGCCGGCCTGAGCGAGACCGAGAAGCGCAGCGCGCTCGAGGCGGAATACAAGGCGCTTGAATACACGGCGAGCGGCCAGAAAGTGGCTTGGAAGAGCGACAGTTCGGCCCATCGCGGCGAAGTGGTTGCCGCCCAGCCCTATCGCGTCGGATCGCAGGACTGCCGGCAATACACCCATACGGTGTTTACCGGCACCGCTAGCGCCACCGCCCGCGGAACCGCCTGCCGCAATGCCGACGGCAGCTGGACGCCGCTGACGTAGCTGGTCCGGCCGTCGATCCGCCGATTCCGGTCCGGCACTAAAGCGCGGCGCGTTCGACCGGCCTCGTGCGACGCGCTTTAAGTTCTTGTTTTGATGCATGGTCGTTATCGCAAAACCGCTGCACACTTTTGCGCGACATGCATTATCGATCGGAGCGGCCCCGCCAAAGCGTCGCAGCACGCTTGTGTTGGCAGGGCAAGGGTCTCGTTCTATTGGAAGAGCCATGCTGTTCTGGGTCATAGCCGCAATCCTGACGCTGGGCGCAAGCCTGGCGGTGCTGCTGCCGTTGACCGGCGGCTCGAAGAACGCGTCCGCTGCCGGCGATCACGACCTTGAAGTCTATCGCGACCAGCTGGCCGAGCTTGACCGTGATATGGCGCGTGGCCTGATCCAGCCAATGGAGGCCGAAGAGGCTCGCGCCGAAATCGCCCGCCGCATCCTTCGCCTGAGCAATGCCGGCCAGGCCGGCGACACGGCGACGCAGCCGTCGCGGTCGGCAAGGCTGGTGGCGACGGCTGCCGTGCTGGTTGTTCCGCTGGTCAGCTGGGGCCTCTATGGCCAGCTCGGCTCACCCGACCTGCCGTCGCAGCCACTCAGCGAGCGCCTGGCCAAGAACCCCGCCGACAGCTCGGTCGACGAGCTGATAGCCCGCGCCGAGGCGCACCTGGCGGCCAACCCATCCGATGGCCGCGGCTGGGACGTGCTGGCGCCGGTCTATCTGCGCATGCAGCGATACGCCGATGCGGTGACCGCCTATCGCAATGCCATCCGCCTCGACGGCGACAGCGCCGCCCGCCAGGCGGGTCTTGGCGAGGCGATCGCCAATGCGGCCGGCGGCATTGTCTCGGCCGAGGCGCAGGCGGCGTTCGAGGCGGCGTTGAAGCTCGATCCGGCCAATCCGAAGGCCTCGTTCTATCTCGCCATGGGCATGGCACAGGAAGGCCGCTTAGCTGAAGCCACGGCGGCCTGGCAAAAGATGCTTGCCGCCTTGCCGCAGGGCTCGCCGTGGCGCGGCGCCGTCGAGCAGGCGCTGGCCGAATCCGCCGTCCGCAGCGTCGCTTCGGAAACGCCTGCGAAAGGGCCGAGCGCCGAGGATATCGATGCTGCCTCCTCGATGTCGCCGCAGGACCGGCAAGCCATGATCAGCACCATGGTTGCCGGCCTCGACGAAAGGCTTCGGCAAAATCCGCGCGACGAGGAAGGGTGGATGCAGCTCGTTCGTTCCTATGCCGTACTGGGCAAGACAGATCAGGCGCGTGATGCGCTCAATCGCGGTATCGCCGTCTTTGGCGCCGACAGCGACCAGGCCAGGAAATTCACCGCCTTTGCCGCCTCGCTCGGCGTGACGGCGACGGAGTAGACGATGACGCGCAAGCAGAAACGACTGTCGGTGATCGCCGCGGGGCTGGCGTTTCTCGGTGTTGCAACCGGACTGACCTTCTATGCGCTTGGCCAGAAGGCCTCCTATTTCTACATGCCGGCCGATCTGGCCACCGCCAGCCTTCAGCCTGGCCAGCGCATCAGGCTCGGAGGTCTCGTCGAAAAAGGCACAGTAGAGCGTAGCCAAGGCGCCACCGTCGCCTTTTCGGTGACCGACAACCAGAAGGACGTCAAGGTTACCTATACCGGCATTCTTCCCGACCTTTTTCGGGAAGGGCAAGGCGTGATCACCGAAGGCTCGTTCGGCCCTGACGGGGTCTTTGTCGCCGATAGCGTGCTGGCCAAGCATGACGAGACCTATATGCCCAAGGAAGTGGCCGACGGCCTCAAGGCCAAGGGCGTTTGGCAGGAGAGCAAGAGTGACTAGGAAGGTTCCGCAAAAGTGTTCCACGGTTTTGCGGCAAGAACCTGCGGCAAGATCTAGCGAGCGCGGCGACAATGGTTGAAACCGGACATTTCGCCCTGGTCCTGGCGTTTGCACTGGCCTTGGTGCAGACGATGGTGCCGCTGTTCGGTGCGCGCACCGGCAACCACAAGATGATGGCCGTCGGCGCACCGGCCGCGCTGACCGGCTTTGCCTTGACGGCGCTGTCTTTCGTGGCGCTGGCGACCGCCTACGCAGGCTCCGATTTTTCGGTTGAGAGCGTCTGGGAGAACTCGCATTCGCTGCAGCCGCTGATCTACAAGATCACCGGAACCTGGGGCAATCACGAAGGTTCGATGCTGCTCTGGGTGCTGATCCTGACCTTCTTCGGCGCGCTTGTCGCCGTCTTCGGCGGCAATCTTCCGGCGACGCTCCGGGCCAATGTGCTTGCCGTGCAGGGCGCGATCGGCGCCACTTTCTTCCTGTTCATCCTGACGACGTCGAACCCGTTCGTCAGGCTCAATCCGGCGCCTATCGAGGGCCGCGATCTCAACCCGATCCTGCAGGACCTCGGCCTCGCCATCCATCCGCCGCTGCTCTATCTCGGCTATGTCGGTTTCTCGATCTGCTTTTCCTTCTCGGTCGCTGCCCTCATCGAGGGCCGCATCGACGCTTCGTGGGCCCGCTGGGTAAGGCCGTGGACATTGGTTGCCTGGATGTTCCTCACCGGCGGCATCGCCATGGGCTCCTACTGGGCCTATTACGAACTCGGCTGGGGCGGCTTCTGGTTCTGGGACCCGGTCGAGAACGCATCCTTCATGCCGTGGCTGGCGGGCACGGCGCTGCTGCATTCGGCGATCGTCATGGAAAAGCGCTCGGCGCTGAAGATCTGGACGCTGCTTCTGGCGATCCTGACCTTCTCGCTGTCGCTGCTCGGCACCTTCCTGGTTCGCTCCGGCGTGCTGACCTCGGTGCACGCCTTCGCCACCGATCCGACGCGCGGCGTTTTCATCCTCTGCATCCTGACGCTGTTCATCGGCGGCTCGCTGGCGCTGTTTGCCTTGCGCGCCTCCCGGCTGACGGCCGGCGGCCTGTTTCACCCGATCTCGCGCGAAGGCGCGCTGGTGCTGAACAATCTGTTCCTGACCACCGCCACCGCCACCGTGTTGGTCGGTACGCTCTACCCGCTCGTCGTCGAAGCCCTGTCTGCCGACAAGATTTCGGTCGGCGCGCCGTTCTTCAACCTGACATTCGGCCCGCTGATGGTGCCGCTCTTGGTCGTCGTGCCGTTCGGGCCGCTGCTCGCCTGGAAGCGCGGCGACATTTTCGCGGTCGCCCAGCGCCTAATGGCGGCTTTCGCGGCGGCGCTGCTCGCCGTGCTGGTGACGGCCCTGTTCATCGATGGCGCATCGGTGTTGGCGGCACTTGGTGTCGGCGTTGCCTTCTGGCTGATCTGCGGCGCGCTCACCGATCTCGCCGTCAAATCCGGCTTCGGCACCGTCGCGCCCGCCGCCATGCTCAGGCGCTTCGCCGGCCTGCCGCGCTCGGTCTTCGGCACAGCGCTTGCGCATCTCGGCCTCGGTCTGACGACGCTCGGCATTGTCGGCACGCTTTGCTTCGGCACCGAAAAAATCTTGGCGATGCATGCCGGCGAGACCGTCGAACTGTCCGGCCACAAGCTGCGCTTCGAGGGGCTCTACCCGGCCCAGGGGCCTAACTACAGTGAGGATCGCGGCCGCTTCGCCCTGCTTGGCGCCGACGGCAGCGTCACCGGCGAGATCACCTCGGCCAAGCGCTCATATCCGGTGCGCCAGATGACCACGACCGAATCCGGCATCAGGACGATCGGCTTCAGCCAGCTCTATCTTTCGCTTGGCGACGAGGGCAGCGATGGCTCCGTGGTCGTTCGTCTGTGGTGGAAGCCGCTGGTGACGCTGATCTGGGGCGGCGGACTGGTGATGATGGCGGGCGCGGCGATGTCGCTGCTCGACCGTCGCCTGCGCGTCGGCGCACCGTCGCGCCGCAAGGCCGCGGCCGCCGTGCCATCGGCGAGCCCGCAATGAGCAGGGTCACACTGGCCTCGCTGATCCTGCTGCTGGGGCTGTTGTTTGCCGGCGCCGCGCAGGCGGTCAAGCCCGACGAAGTGCTCGCCGACCCGGCGCTCGAGGCGCGGGCGCGCGCTTTGTCGGAAGGCCTGCGCTGCATGGTCTGCCAGAACCAGTCGATCGACGAGTCCGATGCCGACCTCGCCCGCGACCTGCGCATCCTTGTGCGGCAGCGCCTGGTCGCTGGCGATACCGACCAGCAGGTGATGGACTATGTCGTTTCGCGCTACGGCGAGTTCGTGCTGCTGAAGCCACGCTTCAATCTGCGCAATGTCTTGCTCTGGGGGACGCCAGTTCTTCTGCTGCTCGTTGGCGGGACGTTCATGCTGCTGGCCGCCCGCTCGCGCCGCTCTGTGGCGACCGCTGCGTTAACTGCCGAGGAACAGGCGGCGCTGGACAAGATGCTGGATAGCTAGTCCGCTAATCCGGCCATTCCTCCGGCGGCCAGTCGCGCGACGTGTCTGGCGGCCGGGCTCTCTCGTGCGACGAAGGCGACTTGCTGTTTAATGTCGTCCAGTGCTTCGCGCGACCAGGCGACGAACCGCTTCACGCCTTGTCCGCGCGCTTGGCTTCCACCGCTTGGATGATGGCGTCGATTTCCGCCATGGCTTCGTCGTGGGACATGACACGGCCGGCTGCCGCGTCGGCCATGCCGCCTTTGATACCTTCGATGATCTCAAGCTCGCGATCGACATAGGCCGAAACCGCCTCGGCCGCGAGGACGGATTTACTGCGCCGAGTGACAGCGGCGATCTGCTCAAGCTTCAGCTTGGTTTCGGACGAAACCCGAATCGTGATGGTGGCGTTTGCTGTCACAGTGAAAGCCTTGTGCTGAATTGATAGGGCACCGGACGGGCACGACCAGAGATTTATGCGCCTTTGTCGGTGATACATTACGAAAGTTTCATGTACCGGAAATGGCGCCGTAATGTGCGGCTCGCTATTTCCTTTGTCGAGGATGCCAATCAAGGGGCGTCCCTTGAAAAGAGGATACGAGAACCATGAATGTTGCCCCCAATTCATATCTTCGCACCCGCAAACGCCTGCTGGCCGCAGCCGCATCCCTGGCCATTGCCGGCGCGATCGGCTTTGGTGCTGTTGCCACCGGGACAGCCCCGGTGCTGGCCGATGCCGTACGTGTCGAGGCACCCCAGGTCCCGAGCTTCGCCGATGTGGTCGAGCGCGTTTCGCCGGCGGTCGTCAGCGTCCGCGTCAAAGCCAAGATCCAGTCGACGGCCGATGACGGTTCCGGCCAGATGGACGACGAGGACGGCCTAGGCAATCTTCCCGACAATCCGCAGCTGCGCCGGTTCTTCCGCGAATTCCGCGGCTTTGGCGATCAGGGCGGCGATCAGGGCCCGAACGGAATGCGCCGTTTTGGACACCGTGACCGCAACAACGACCAGCCGCGGCCGGTGGCGCAAGGGTCCGGCTTCTTCATCTCCGATGACGGCTATCTCGTCACCAACAACCACGTCGTCGAGGAGGGCACCGCCTTCACCGTGGTGACCAATGACGGCAAGGAACTCGACGCCAAGTTGATCGGCACCGATCCGCGCACCGATCTCGCCGTGCTCAAGGTCGATGACGGCAACAGGTTCACCTATGTCGACTTCGCCGATGATTCCAAGGTTCGCGTCGGCGACTGGGTGGTGGCGGTCGGCAATCCGTTCGGCCTCGGCGGCACGGTTACCGCAGGCATCGTTTCGGCCCGCGGCCGCGATATCGGCGCCGGCCCTTATGACGACTTCATCCAGATCGATGCCTCGGTGAACCGCGGCAATTCGGGCGGCCCGACCTTCAACCTCAACGGCCAGGTCGTCGGCATCAATACCGCGATCTTCTCGCCGTCGGGCGGCAGCGTCGGCATTGCCTTCGACATTCCCGCTTCGACCGCCAAGCAGGTCGTGCAGGATCTGATGAAGAACGGCACCGTGCAGCGCGGCTGGCTCGGTGTCGAGATCCAGCCGGTCACCCCCGAAATCGCCGAGTCGCTTGGCCTTGGGTCCGGCAAGGGCGCGCTCGTTGCCAGCGCGCAGGACAACGGTCCTGGCAAGAAGGCCGGCATCACCGCCGGTGATGTGATCACCCAGGTGGACGGCAAGGACGTTGCTTCGCCGAAGGAACTCGCCCGTCTGATCGGCGCATACCCGCCCGGCAAATCGGTCGATGTCACCGTGTGGCGCAACGGCAAGAGCGAGGCGGTCAAGGTCGATCTCGGCAAGCTGCCGACGAACGATAAGCAGGCCTCGGCCGACCAGCAGCCTGCCCCAGCGCCGAAGACCGACACGCTCGCCGATCTCGGCCTGACCGTCACCAAGTCCGACAATGGCAAGGGCCTTGTGGTGACCGATGTCGACCCCAACAGCGATGCCGCCGATCGCGGCATCCAGCCCGGCGACGTCATCACCTCCGTCAATTCGACGGAAGTGAACGGCACCGGCGACGTCGACAAGGCGATGGCCGACGCGGTGAAGTCCGGCCGCAAGGCGGTGCTGATGCAGATCACCCGCGACGACAGCAACCGCTTCGTTGCGCTGCCTGTCGCCAAGGGCTGACGACCGGTTCGACTTTTCCGGTGCGGCGGTTTTCAACACCCCCGAGCCGCCGCCCGGGAAAGCACGGGGCCTGAATACGTTAGTCAGTCATCGTGTTCCGCCCCAGCGGCAGCGGGCTTCCCATCGCCCGCTGCCGCTCGAACATGCCGCTCAAGGCGTGAAGCGGTTTTAGGCTACGACATGCTAAAACAAAGACTTACCGCGTATCCCTGAATCACTTTGTTCGCGATACGCCATGGAGAAGGCCACGATGCATATGCCGGCCACTCAATCTTCCAGCGAAATCGCGTATAACGGTTCTATGAAGATTCTCGTCATAGAAGACGATCGCGAGGCAGCCGACTATCTGCAGAAGGCGTTCGCCGAGGCCGGCCATACCGCCCATGTCGCGGGCGACGGCGAAACCGGCTTCGCGCTCGCCGATTCCGGCGACTATGACGTCATGGTCGTCGACCGCATGATGCCGCGCCGCGACGGCCTGTCTGTCATCGCCGGGCTCAGGTCCAGAGGCAATACGACGCCCGTGCTGATCCTGTCGGCGCTGGGCGAAGTCGACGACCGGGTCACCGGTCTGCGCGCCGGCGGCGACGACTATCTGACCAAGCCCTACGCCTTTTCCGAACTGCTCGCCCGCGTCGAGGTGCTGAACCGCCGCGCCAGCGCCAGGGAAGCCGAAACCGTCTACCGGGTCGGCGATCTCGAACTCGACCGGCTGTCGCACTCGGTGCGGCGCGCCGGGCGCGAGATAACGGTGCAGCCGCGCGAGTTCCGCCTGCTCGAATATTTGATGCGCCATGCCGGCCAGGTGGTGACGCGCACCATGCTGCTCGAGAATGTCTGGGACTACCATTTCGATCCGCAGACCAACGTCATCGACGTTCATATCTCGCGGCTGCGAGGCAAGATAGAGAAGGGCTTCGACAAGCCGATCCTGCACACGGTTCGCGGCGCCGGCTATATGCTGAAAAGCGGCTAGAATCCCATGGCTCTTTCCGTGCCGGCCATCATGAGGACGACGGCAGCGCGGCTTTCAGCGCTTTATCTTCTGCTTTTTGCGCTGTGCGCGGTGTTGCTGGTCTTGTACATGACCTCGCTGTCGGCGCGCATGCTGACCGCCCAGACGCAGGAGACGATCAACGACGAGGTGCTCGGCCTTGCCCGCGCCTATCAGCGCGGCGGCCTGCCGGTGCTGGTCCGCGTCGTCGAGCAGCGCTCCCGCCAGCCCGGCGCCAATCTCTATCTGATTGCCGATGCCAACGGGCAGATCCTGACCGGCAACGTGCAGAGCCTGGAGCCGGGCGTGATCGAGGCCGAGGGCTGGACCACCGAACCGTTCTCCTACCGCCGCTTCGGCGAGGGCGAGCTCGAGCGCCAACGCAACCCGGTCTCCGACCCGAACGAGCCCGCCCAGAGCGAAGTACAGGCCGAAGGCGAGAAGGGCCATAACGCCATTGCCCTGGTGCTGCGCCTGCCCAACCAGATGATCATGCTGGTCGGCCGCGACCTCGGCGAGCCGGAGCGCTTCCGCGCCGTTATTCGCCGCGCTCTGATGCTGGCGCTCGGCATGATGGGCGTCGGCGGGCTGCTGATCTGGTTCTTCGTCGGGCGCGCGGCGCTGAAGCGCATCGACAGCGTGTCGGAGGCGAGCCGCCGCATCATGGGCGGCGATCTTTCCGGCCGGCTGCCGGTCACCGGCGCCGGCGACGAGTTCGACCGGCTGTCGGAAAACCTCAATTCCATGCTGGCCCGGATAGCTACGCTCAATGAGGGTCTGAAGCAGGTCTCCGACAACATCGCCCACGACCTGAAGACACCGCTGACCAGGCTGCGCAACCGCGCCGAGGCGACGCTTTCCGGCAAGAACAACACCAGCGACTACCGGCAGGCGCTGGAAGGAACGATCGCCGAATCCGATCAGCTGATAAAGACCTTCAATGCCATCCTGATGATCTCGCGGCTGGAGGCCGGCTACTCCTCCGAAAGCACCACCAGGGTCGATCTGGCCGCTGCCGTGCACGACGTCGTCGAACTCTACGAGCCGGTGGCGGAGGAGGCGGGCGTGACCCTCGAAACCTCGGTGCAAGGTGCCTTCGCGGTCAACGGCAATCGCGAGCTGATCGGCCAGGCGCTGTCCAACATCGTCGACAATGCGATCAAATATTCGACCGACTCGACGTCTAAGCCTACGGTTCGCGTGACGCTGGAGCGTGTCGGTAGCGAGATCAGGCTCGCCGTCTCCGACAACGGCCAGGGCATTCCCGACGATGTCGACCGCGCCAGGGTGACCGAGCGTTTCGTGCGGCTGGAAAAGAGCCGCTCGCAGCCGGGTTCCGGCCTTGGCTTGAGCCTCGCCAAGGCGATCATGACGTTCCACAATGGACGGCTTGAGCTTCTGCCCGGCAATCCCGGCTTGTCCGTCGTCATGAGTTTTCCCGGGCGGGAGGATCGCTGATGGTGACGAGGATGGCAGTGCGACGCCTGGAAACGGACTGGCTGTTGAAGCCCGCGCTAAAGCTCGTTCCGCTGGATGCAGGCCGCGCCAGGCAGGAATTGTCGGAGATCGCCGACGCCGCGCGGCAAAAAGAACTGCCGCGACTGGCGAAATTTCTGGCCGGCAAGGGGGTCGTCCAGGATTTCCTCGCCGCGGTGTTCGACCTATCACCGTTCCTGCGCGATACGGCGCGCCGCCGGCCGCGGATACTCGATGCGCTTTTCGACGGGACGGTCGAGGCGCGGCTGTCATCGATCGGCGCCGCGGTCGACAAGGCAGCACGCGCAGAGGCCGTCTCTGAAAGCAGCCTGATGATGGAGCTGCGCCAATGCAAGGCGGAGGCGCATTTCCTGATCGCCTTGGCCGATCTCGCCGGCGAGGCCGAGACCTCGCTGACGGTGCGTCGACTAAGCGAGCTTGCCGACGCCTGCACGCGTGCGGCCGTCGATTTCCTGCTCCGCGACGCGCATGAGCAGGGCAAGCTCCGATTGCCGGATCCCAAAAATCCGGCGCGACGCTCGGGCTGGATTCTGCTCGGCATGGGCAAGCTCGGCGCGCATGAGCTGAACTTCTCCTCCGACATCGACCTCGTCGTCTTCTTCGACCCCGATGCGCCTGCCGTCGTCGATCCGCTCGATGCCACAGAGCTGTTTTCGCGCCTGACCCGCCGGCTGGTCCGTATCCTCCAGGACCGCACCGAGCACGGTTACGTCTTCCGTACCGATCTCAGGCTTCGTCCCGACCCCGGCTCGACGCCGCTGGCGATCCCGGTCGAGGCGGCGCTGCGCTATTATGAGGCGCGCGGCCAGAACTGGGAGCGCGCCGCCATGATCAAGGCGCGCCCAGTGGCCGGCGATGTTGCCGCCGGCGCCGTGTTCCTGAAGGAACTGCAGCCCTATATCTGGCGCAAATACATGGACTATGCGGCGATTGCCGACGTCCATTCGATCAAGCGCCAGATCCACGCCCACAAGGGCCATGGCGAGGTCGCGGTCAAAGGCCACAACGTCAAGCTCGGTCGCGGCGGCATCCGCGAGATCGAGTTCTTCGTCCAGACCCAGCAGCTCATCGCCGGCGGCCGCTTTCCCGAATTGCGCGGCCGCGAGACCGTGCCGATGCTCCGCGAGCTCGCCGCGCGCGGCTGGATCACCGCCGACGCGCGCGATGCGCTCACCAGGCAATACTGGTTCCTGCGCCGCGTCGAACACGCCATCCAGATGGTTGCCGACCAGCAGACGCATATCCTGCCGGAGGACGAAGAGGGGCTGGAGCGCGTCGCCCGCATGCTGGGCTTTGCCGATGCAGCAGGCTTTGCCGAAACGTTCCGCGCCGCACTCCACCAGGTCGAGCGCCACTATGCAGCGCTGTTCGAAACCGCGCCGGAGCTTTCGGCCGGCATCGGCAATCTGGTCTTTACCGGCGACGTCGACGATCCCGATACCCTGCAGACCCTGCAGCGGCTCGGCTTCCAGCGGCCGAGCGACATCTGCCGGGTTATCCGCGGCTGGCACTTCGGCCGCTACCGCGTCACCCGGTCGGCGGAGGCGCGCGAGCGGCTGACCGAACTGACGCCGGCGCTGCTGCAAGCCTTCGGCCAGACGCGGCGGGCGGACGAGGCAGTGATCCGCTTCGACGAATTCCTTGCCGGCCTGCCTGCCGGTATCCAGCTGTTTTCGCTGCTGCAGTCGAATCCGGCGTTGCTGAAGCTGATGGCGACGATCATGGGCGCGGCACCGCGGCTAGCCGCCATCATCACGCGCCGGCCGCATGTCTTCGATGGCTTGCTCGATCCGGCGCTGCTGAGCGAACTGCCAAACCGCGCCTATCTGTCGGCGCGCCTTGCCGCCTTTCTCGAAGGCGACAGGGCCTATGAGGACGTGCTCGACCGGCTGCGCATCTTTGCTTCGGAGCAAAAATTCCTGATCGGCGTCAGGCTGCTTGCCGGGTCGATCGATCCGCCGCGTGCCGGCCGCGCTTTTTCCGATCTCGCCGACCTGACCATCGAGGCGGCATTGCAGGCGGTAATGGCGGAATTCGCGTTGCGTCATGGCTATGTTGCCGGCGGCAGGGTGGCGCTGCTCGGCATGGGCAAGCTCGGCAGCCGCGAACTGACGGCGGGTTCCGACGTCGACCTCATCCTGCTCTACGATCACGACGCCGATGCCGAGGAGTCCGACGGCGACAAGCCGCTTGCCCCGTCGCATTACTACAGCCGGCTGACGCAGCGGCTGATCGCCGCCGTTTCCGCGCCGACCGCCGAGGGCGTGCTCTACGAGGTCGACCTTCGCCTGCGGCCGTCCGGCAACAAGGGGCCGGTGGCCACGCATGTCGATGCCTTCAAGAAGTATCAGCGCCAGGACGCCTGGACGTGGGAGCACATGGCGCTGGCGCGGGCCCGCGCGATCGGCGGGGATGCCGAGCTCTGCCGCGAGGTCGAGGAGGAAGTTGCCGCAGTGCTCGCTCTGCCGCGCGATCCAGCCAAGGTGATATCCGAGGCATCCGAGATGCGCGCCATGATCGACAAGGAGAAGCCGCCGCGCGATCCCTGGGACATCAAGCTGATCCCGGGCGGCCTCATCGATCTCGAATTCATAGCCCAGGTTGCGGTGATCACGGGAAAGATCGAGGCAGGCCGCAGGGCCACCGGCACGGCTGAGGTCCTGTCGCGCCTGGCGCCGGATTTCGCCAGCACCCAGGTCAGGCAGGAACTGGTGGATGCCTATTCGCTCTATCTGGCGCTGACCCAGATGATACGGCTTTGCCTTACCGGCGCGTTCGAACGCGACGACGTTCCGCCAGGGCTTTCGGATCTGCTTCTGGCGGTCACCGACCTGCCGGATTTCGGTGTGCTTGAAGCGCATCTCAAGGAGACGTCGCAGAAGGTCAGAAAGGATTTCGACCTTCTGCTTCGTGCGAAACAGCCGTGACTGCAACCAGCCGTACGGATGGGAGCATCGGACCCAAAATTACGACCTGCTTTTGGGAGGTTCCGATGTTCAATCAAAGAGATAGAGCGGGGGATTGAAGGTCCGCCGCTCTAGCATCGGGGGTGACGATGCAACAGGAGAAGACCATGAGAAAGACAACCAGACTTGCACTCGTTTTCGCAGCCCTGGCCGGCGCCGTCGGCACCGCTGCCTATGCAGACGAGCACTCCGGCGCCGGGCCGCGCGACGGCATGATGATGCGCCTTGGCAAGGTCATGAAGGACAATGACGGCACCATCACCTTCGACCAGTTCTCCGACGCCATGAACGCCCGGCTGAAGAAGATGGTCGCTGACAATGGCGGCAAGCTGACCGTGGCACAGCTCGCCGACGCGCTGGAGAAGGCACGCTTCGAGCAGATGGCCAGGCGCATCATCGCCCGTTACGACACCAAGGGCGACGGCACGCTGACCGCCGACGACATCACCAGCCGCCAGAAGAAGGTCTTCGCCATGCTCGACCGTGACAATGACGGCAAGATCGAGAAGAACGAACTGCCGAAGGGCGGTAAATGGGGTGGCAGCGGCAACGGCATGAAGTAAATATAATCGTATGAACTCCGGCGGCACCTGCCGCCGGAGACACCAAAGGCTCCATTTCTTCGCGCCCCCCTCTGTCCTGCCGGACATCTCCCCCACGAGGGGGGAGATCGGATTGCGCTCCGGGCTTCGCCAATTTTCAACGTTGCAGAAAAAGAGCTGGCGTAAATGAGAGCCAATCTCCCCCCAAGTGGGGGAGATGTCCGGCAGGACAGAGGGGGGCGCTGTCCCGCCGACTTTTCGAAATTTCCAAACGCTTTACGCCGCCGCCCTGACCGCCTGCGCGGCTTTCTTGATCGGGATGCGTACCGAGACGATCGTGCCGATGCTTTCGGTCGAGCGGATCTTCAACGCGCCACCCTGAAGCTCGGCCAGCGAGCGCGAGATGGCGAGGCCGAGGCCGGAGCCGGCATGGCTCTTGGAGAACTGGTTTTGCACCTGTTCGAATGGCCGCCCGAGCTTGCTCAACGCCGCCTTCGGGATGCCGCAGCCATTGTCCTCGATCGTCAGGATCAGCGCGCTGGAAATGCTGCGGGCTCTGACCGAGATGTGGCCGCCTTGCCCGGTGAACTTCACCGCATTGGACAGAAGGTTGATGAGGATCTGCTTGATCGCCCTGCGGTCGGCGAACAGCGTCAGCGAATCGGCAATGCGGGTTTCGACGGTGATCGACTTTTCCGCCGCCTGCAGCGAGACGACGCGAACCGTCTCCCTGATAAGCGGGCAGAGATCGATTTCTTCCTGATCCAGCGCGAACTGGCCGGCCTCGATCTTCGACATGTCGAGGATGTCGTTGATCACGCCGAGAAGATATTTGCCGCTGCCGTTGATGTCGGTGGCATACTCTTCGTAGCGCGGCGAACCCAGCGGCCCGAACAGCCGTCGTTCCATCAGTTCCGAGAAGCCGATGATCGCGTTGAGCGGGGTGCGCAACTCGTGCGACATGTTGGCCAGGAATTCGGATTTGGCCCGGTTTGCCGCTTCGGCGCGCTCGGTTTCCTTCATGTATTTGCGATTGAGTTCGACGAGCTCACGAGCCCGTTCTTCTTCCGCGCGGCGGGCAAGGCTGAGGTCGTGGATTGTCGCCATCAGCCGGCGCTCGCTGTCGACCAGCTTCTCCTGGTGCAGCTTGATCTGGGTGATGTCGGAGCCGACCGAGACGGTGCCGCCGTCCCTTGTCCGCAACTCGTTTACCTGCAGCCAGCGGCCGTCGGCAAGCTGGCGCTCGAAGGTGACGCCCCCCTGCGGTCCGTTGGTATTGGCAAGCCGCCGCTCCGAGGCGAAGGCCAGCATGCGTTCTTCCAGCACGGCGCGCGGGGCGCCCGGCATCACATCGCGATCCGACAGGCCGTTGTCCTGCTGGTATTTGGAATTGCACATGATCAGACGCTCGGACGAATCCCACAAGACGAAGGATTCGTTGATGTTTTCGATGGCCGTCCTCAGGCGCAGGTCCGCGGCTTCGGAGCGCAGCGCCAGATGCCGCTGCTCGGTGACGTCGACGGCGATGCCGATCAGCTGGATCTCCGGCGCTTCCGGATCGATAACCTGTGCTCTTGCCCGCATCCAAACCCATTGCCCGTCGGCATGGCGCATCCGGAACACCTGGTCGATATGGTCGATCTCGCGTGCGACGATCCTGTTGGCGAGTTCGAACAAATCGCCGTCCTCGGGATGAATGATTTCGTCGACTTCGCCGAACGACAGCATCGTGTCGCAAGGCTCGTAGCCCAGCATGTCGTACATCGAGCGCGACCAGTACATCTTGCCGCGCACCATGTCCCAGTCCCAAAGGCCGCAGCGGCCGCGCACCAGCGCCATGTCGATGCGCTGGTGGGCTTCGAGATAGATGCGATCGGCGGCCTGGGCGCGCGCCGCCTGGCCGAAATAGGCGTAGAGGATGATGATCAGCACACCGGCCGTCAGCACGAACAGCGTGACGTTGAGTGAGACCGTCTTGCGCCAGGCGTCAAAAACTGCCTCCTGCGGCACGAACGCTGCCGCGGCACCCCTTCGGCCATTCGCCAGGCTCACTGCCGCGTACCAGTCCTGTCCGCCGATGCTGACCTCCATTACCCCGGCGCGGTCGCCGAACATGAACAGCGGCTGCCCGCCCTGCACGACGCCATCGAGCGATCGCCCCTCCCAGTGCATCGACTGCGGCGATACGGCAATGATCTTGAAGGCGCTGTCGGTGATCGCCAGTACGTGGCTTCGGCCCATCGCGCCCTGACGACCGGTGCTCTCCAGCAGGTCCTGGATCGCGCCGGGCGCGGAAACCATGGTCGCGTCGGCGGCGATCGAACTGGCCAGTTGGCCGGCGGCCAGCGCAAGGATCGCCTTGGCGTCGCGCTCGATCTCGTCGCGCTCGTTCATCAGCGACAGAAAGCGCAGTACTGCGATGATCAACAGAAACATAATAATGAGGGCCGGTATCGATCGCCGCAACAGCGGCTCGGCTGCCAGCAGCCGTCGGTAGGCAGGTTCGGCGATGAGCCGCGTATTGCCTGCGAGACCGTCGCTTCGCGCCTCGCGACGCTCAAACGCCGTCCCACCGGGCGCGCCCCACGCGTCCGCCTTCGCCATAAATGGCACTCCCCGATTTTCTGTCCCGCTTGACGATCCGGCAACGCCGCACTTCCGAATCGTCACTAAAGAATCAAAGGTGATTCGCCTTGTCCAGAGGCGCGGCGAAAAAAGATTAAAAATCGACTAAAATTAACTGCACAGCGACGCTTTTGACACGACCGGCTCAATCTGGCGGTGTTCAGCCAGCACAACACGACAGCTTGGCGATGTCCTTGTCGAACGACAGCGCCGCGAGCTTCAGGCCCTCGACAGTGGTGAGATACGGAAAGATCGTATCGGTGAGGTAGTCGACGGTGAGTCCCTGCTTTATCGCCAGCGTCGCGGTCTGGATGCTGTCGGCGCCTTCCGGCGCAAGGACATGTGCGCCGAGCAAGCGGCCGCTACCGGCGTCGGCGACGAGCTTGATCAGGCCGCGGGTGTCGCGTGCGGCAAGCGCACGCGGCACCTGGTCGAGACCGATCGTCGAGGCGCGAACGGCATACCCGGCCGCGCGCCGCGGCCTCGGTCAACCCGACGCTCGCTACCTGCGGATCGGTGAATACGATGGCTGGCATGGCGCTGTTGTCGTAACGCAGGCTGTCGCCGTTGAGGGCGTTCCTGGCGGCGAGCTTGGCGCCGTAGGCGGCCATGTACACAAACTGGTCGCGGCCGGTAACGTCGCCGGCAGCATAGATGCCGGCTTCCGTCGTACGCATGCGGTCGTCGACGACGATGCCGCCCTTCGGCGAGACGGCGACGCCGCGCTCGGCCAGCCCATTCAGCGAAGCCGGCTGACACCCGTCGTCTGAATATCAACGCACCTTACGCCAGGGTGCGCTCGACGATGTCTCGCAAATCGGCCGACAGCTTCTCGGTATTGGCGATTGAAAGCAGCGCTTCCCTTGCCTTGGCCTGCCGCACGGGTTCGAGCGAGCGCCACGACCTGAGCGCCGTCGCCAGCCTGGCGGCCACCTGCGGGTTGCGTTTTTCGACCTGCAGCACCGTTTCGGCGAAAAGCCGGTAGCCTTCGCCGTCAGCGCGATGGAAGCCGGTCTGGTTGGTGCTGGAAAACGTACCGATGAGTGCCCGTACCCGGTTCGGGTTGGCCATCGAGAACGCTGGGTGGCTGATCAAGGCGCGCACTGCGTCGACGGTTTGCGGGCCGGGCACGCTGGCCTGGATCTGGAACCATTTGTCCATGACCAGCGGATCGGTCGCATATTTCGCCTCGAAATCGGCCAGCGCCTTAGTCGCCTCAGGTGAGCCGTGGTGACGGTGCGCAAGCACGGTCAACGCCGCGGCACGATCCGTCATGTTGGTCGCCGATTGGAAGTGCCGGGCGGCGAGCTCCGCGCCTCCCGGCAGCAAGGAGAGATAGTCCAGCAGGACATTGCGCAGCGCCCGCCGCCCGGCATTGGCCGCGTCAGGGCTGAACGGACCATTGTCGGCGAGCCGATCGTAAAGGTTGGAGAATACCTCGCTGTTGGCCTCGGCGATCGCAACCCCCAGCGCCTCGCGCGCCCCGAAAATGGCATCGGGGTCGATGTTCTTGCCGATGTCGCGGGCGATATCGGCCTCGCCGGGCAGCGCCAGCGCCAGTGCCCGATAGGCGGGTTCGAGCGCTTCGTCGCCGGCTATCTTGCCGGCAAGCCCGGTCAGCCGGGCGCCGAACTCGGGTTGCCTGTGGTCCAGGATCTGGCGAAAGGCTGCAATCAGCGCATCGGTCAAAAGCGTGTTGAACGCCTGCCAGCGCGAGAAGGCGTCGCTGTCGTGGCCAGCCAGAAAAAACTGGTCGTCGGGCCGCTGCTCGACCGAAAGCGTGACCGGCGCCGAAAAGCCGCGGTTGAGCGACATGGCGGGCCGCTCGGCAATCCCGGAAAACCGGACGACATGGCGGCGTTTGCGGATATGGATGACACCGTCCTCGACATTCGCCCCTTCGACGCCGCTATGGGCTATCGCCTCGCCACCGGCGCCAACCAGGCCGAACGCAAACGGAATGTGCATCAGCCGTTTGCGGCTTTCCGCCGGTGTTGGCGGCACCGACTGCTCGATTTCGAGCGTGAATTCCCGCGCCGCAGGATTATACGCCGAGCTGACGGTCAGGTTCGGCGTACCGGCCTGATGGTACCACAGCGAAAACTGCGACAGGTCGCGACCGGACACGTCTTCGAACACCTTGATGAAGTCTTCGATCGTCGCCGCCTGGCCGTCGTGACGTTCGAAGTAGAGGTCCATGCCGGCGCGGAACGTCTCGGCGCCGAGGATGGTATGGATCATGCGCACGACTTCCGAGCCCTTTTCGTAGACCGTCGCCGTGTAGAAATTGTTGATCTCGCGGTAGCGGCGAGGTCGGACCGGATGCGCCAGCGGCCCCTGGTCCTCGGGAAACTGATGGGCGCGCAGCGTACGCACCTCGGCGATGCGCTTGACGGCGCGCGAGCGCTGATCGGCCGAGAATTCGTGGTCGCGGAAAACCGTCAGCCCTTCCTTCAGGCAAAGCTGGAACCAGTCGCGGCAAGTGATTCTATTGCCTGTCCAATTGTGGAAATACTCATGCGCGATGATGGCCTCGATATTGGCGAAATCGGCGTCGGTCGCGGTTTCCTGGTCGGCCAGAACGTATTTGTCGTTGAAGATGTTGAGACCCTTGTTCTCCATTGCGCCCATATTGAAGTCGGACACGGCGACGATGTTGAAGACATCGAGGTCGTATTCGCGGCCGAATGCCTCCTCGTCCCATTTCATCGACCGTTTCAAAGCGTCCATGGCGTAGCCGGCGAGCCTCTCCTTGCCCGGTTCGACATAGATTCCGAGCTCGACGTTGCGGCCAGACAGGGTAACGAAACGGTCCGAGATCTTGCCGAGGTCGCCCGCCACCAGCGCAAACAAATAGGACGGCTTGGGGAAGGGGTCGTGCCAGACCGCATAGTGCCAGCCGCCGGCAAGCTCGCCGCTGCCGGCCGGGTTGCCGTTAGACAAAAGCAGCGGCGCCTCATGGCGCTGAGCTTCGATGCGCACCGTATAGACCGACAGGATGTCGGGGCGGTCGAGGAAATAAGTGATGCGGCGAAAGCCCTCGGCCTCGCATTGCGTGCAATAGACGTCGCTGGAGCGATAGAGGCCCATCAGCGCTTCGTTCTGTGCCGGCGCCAGCACGGTTTCGATTCTCAGTTGGAAGCGCCTTGTCGCAGGGGGGCTAATGATTGTCAGTTGGTCGGGCGTGGCGAGAAAATCCGCAGGGCTCGGTTCCTGGCCGTCGATGGCGATGCTGCGGAGCGTCAGCCCGTCGCCATCCAGCACCAGTGGCACCGACGCCGCAATCCCGTCGCGACGTTCGACCGTCAGCACGGCGGTGACATGCGTTGCTTCAGGCGAAAGGCGGAAAGTCAGGCTGGTTTCCGGAATGAGATAATCACTGGGGCGATAGTCTTCGAGCTTGAAGACCTGGCCGGTATCTGTGCGCATTCCTTGATTTTTCCTGTCGGTCCGGGAGCGGCGGGCGGGTCCGCTGGTCCAAATAATTTGAAGTCTGCGCTCTTTACACGAAACACTCCCTCGACAAAACTGCAGCGACGTCTATTTCGGGCGATCATTTCCCAAGCATCGTCGCGAGGCTTCCATGACCGTCGTCACGCCGAAATTCGGAATGAGCGCCTCTACATCGCGTCGCGAGGATATGGCCTTCATCAAGGGCGCCGGGGAGGCGGGTACGATCGGGTCGACGCCTGCCGCGCTCGATGCGGTGACCGACGCGCTCTGCCGCGCCTACGGCATCAGGCATATCGACATGCCGGCAACGCCGGCGCGCATCTGGGCGGCGATCAAGGAAGCAAAAGGGGCGTGACAGCCAGACCGGATTTGCCAGTGCTTGCTGCCGGCGACCACGCCGGCGAGCACAGCACGCTGACCGGGATCGTGCTCAAGATCGTATCGGTGGCGGTCTTCGTCGGCATGTCGTCCTGCATCAAGGCGGCAGGCACCGTGCCGGCGGGCCAGATCGTCTTCTTCCGCTCCTTCTTCGCCATCTTTCCGATCATCGCCTTCCTCGCCTTCCAGGGAAAACTCGGAACCGCCTTTTCGACGAAGCGCCCGCTCAACCACATTGCGCGCGGCGTCGTCGGTGTCTGTGCCATGGGGCTCGGCTTCTTCGCGCTGACGCGGCTGCCGCTGCCGGAGGCGATCACGCTGAACTACGCGCAGCCGCTGCTGGTCGTGGTGTTCAGTTCGATCTTCCTCGGCGAAGCCATCCGCATCTATCGCTGGAGTGCGGTTGCCGTCGGCCTGGTCGGGGTGCTGATCATCTCGTGGCCGGAACTGACGCTGCTCAGTTCGGGCGCTGCCCTTGGCGATCAGGAGGTGCTCGGCGTCATCGCCGCCCTCATCGCCGCGGCGATCTCGGCCATCGCCATGCTCCTGGTTCGCAACCTCGTCCAGAGCGAGCGGACGGCGACCATCGTGCTGTGGTTTTCGGTGACCGCGAGCGTCATGGCGCTGCTTTCGCTGCCATTCGGCTGGCAGGCGCTGACGCCAGTGCAGGCGGAGCTTCTGATTGCCGCGGGTTTTTGCGGCGGGCTTGGCCAGATCCTGATGACCTCGGCCTATCGCCATGCCGAGGCTTCCGTCGTGGCACCCTTCGAATACACTTCGATGATCCTCGGCGTCGTCGTCGGCTATCTGGTCTTTGGCGACGTCGCCACGATCAACATGCTGGTCGGCGGCATGATCGTGGTTGCGGCGGGGATTTTCATCATCTGGCGCGAGCGCCAGCTGGGTCTCGAACGCACCCGCACCCGCAAGGCCGTCGCGCCGGAAGGGTGATCAGCCCTTCGTTGCGTCGGTCCGCTCTTTCGCCAGCCGCATCAGCACCGCCCGCGTCTGCTCGTCGGCGGGGAAAAAAGATTCGATCGCCAGTTCCGACAGCGTCACGTCGAGCGGCGTGCCGAACACGGTGATGGTGCTGATGAACGACAGCACCGCGTCGCCATGGGCAAGCTTGAGCGGATGGACAATCGCGTTTGGTTCGACCGGCGCCGGCCGGCTGCCTTTAAGGCCGGACGGATAGGCCCGAAGCTCGCGCTCGAGCTCGACCAGAACCGGATCGGCGGTAGCGTCGTTCTGCCGCTTTAGCCGCTCCAGAAGATGCGTCCGCCACTCCGCAAGGTTGACGATGCGCGGCGCGATGCCGCCGGGATGCAGGCTGAGGCGCAACACGTTGACCGACGGCTTCAGCAGGGAGGCATCGGCGACATTGGCGAGGAACGGGCCGATGGCGGCGTTCGCCGATACCAGGTTCCAATGCCGGTCCACGGCAAGCGCCGGGAACGGCTCGTGCGCCTTGAGCACGGTCTCGACCGCCGCCATCGCCGGTGCCATCGAGGCATCGTCAAGTGGTCGTTCGCTGAAGCTCGGAGCAAAGCCGGCGGCCAGCAGCAGCTGGTTGCGCTGCCTGAGCGGGATCGAGAGCTGCTCTGCCAGATGCAACACCATATCACGCGAGGGTGCGGCGCGGCCGCTTTCCACGAAACTCAGATGCCGCTGCGAGATCTCGGCCTCCATAGCAAGGTCGAGCTGGCTCATGCGCCGGCGTGTACGCCATTCGCGAATGAGACTGCCGGCGGAAATCTGGGCTGCTGTCATGACGAGACGACTAGGCCGGAAGTGGGCGCATTTCAATTACCTGCGAGGTCATGATGCCGCCCTTCCTTCCTCGCAAGGGGAGAACGGAAGACGCGCTCTGCACCCATTACCCAAGCGCACGCAACTTCGCCTTCACTTCGAGGAAATCCCGCCACGCCAGCTTCTTGTGCGCCGGCGTTCTCAACAAATAGGCCGGATGCAGGGTCGGCATGGCGGGAATGGCGACGCCAGACGGGGTCGTGTGGACGCGCCAGTTGCCGCGCAGCCGCAATATGCCTTCGGAGGTGTTGAGCAGGGTCTTTGCCGACGGGCCGCCGAGATTAACCAGCACCTTCGGATTGACCAGTTCGATCTGCCGCTCGATGAACGGCCGGCAGATCTCGGTCTCGTGCGGCGTCGGCGTGCGGTTGCCCGGCGGCCGCCAGGGAATGACATTGGCGATATAGACAGAATTCCGATCAAGACCGATCGCGGCCAGCATGCGGTCGAGCAGCCGGCCCGAACGGCCGACGAACGGCAGACCCTCTATGTCCTCGTCGCGGCCCGGTGCTTCGCCGACCAGCATCACCGCGGCAGTCGGATTGCCGTCGGCGAACACCAGGTTCTTGGCGGTGAATTTGAGATTGCAGCCGTCGAAGGTCGCCATGTGCTGGCGAAGCTCGTCGAGGTTTGCCGCCGACGTCGCCAGTTGCCGCGCCAATGCCGCTTGCGCCTCATCGGGCACCGTTGACATGGCCGGGGACGTTCGCACTACCGGTGCCGTATTCGGTCTCTCGCCCATTTCGGCGCGCGACACGCTCGTCGAACGTTGTGGCGCCGCATTTTCACCGGCCGGCAGAGCGGCCGCCGCGGGCGCCCGCTCCGGCGGCCTGGCTTCTGCAAACCTGTTTACCGGCTGTTCTTCAAGTGCCTCGTCGACGCCGGCGCTGGCGTAGAAGGCCAGCAACTCGGCGAGATCGGCTCGGCTATTGTGGGGGGCGGCAGTCATGGTTTCACATTCGGCCGCGGCGCTTGAATTTGCAAGTTCAGCTCGACGGTATGCGCGGATCCTGCACCAGATAGAACGTCCAGCGCGGCGTGTAGTCGGTGATCAGGAAATAGAAGCTGGCGGTCTTCAGCGGGTCGATCTTGCCGTTTTTGAACAGCAGGCGGTCATACGGTTCGAAATTGCGGTCGAAATCGGCGTAGCTGCTCGACCAGATATTTTCGGGCGTTTTGTTGCGCTGGTCGAACGACAGGCCGTCGCCGAACACGCTCGGCTGATCGAGGATCTCCTGGAGTTCGAACTGGAACTCGACCCAGGCCTGGCCGCTATTGTTGAGCACGTCGATGCGCATGTACATCAGGCCGTTGGCGAAGTCTCCCGCCTTGCCGAACGGCTGGATCGGCTTTGTCGTGCGAATGGCCAGCGTTACCGGCGTCGCTGAATTCAGCTCTTCGGTGATGACTAGCGGATCCTCCTTCGTGCCGATGCCGGAAGCCCCGGTGATGCGGAAGCCGCCGCGCTCATCGGAAAAGGAATAGGCGCCTGTCGCCCAGACCAGTTGCTGCTCGGCATGGGCATCCAGGGCCGTAAGCGGCAGAAGCGCCAAGAGCGCCGCACGGCAAATCCGGCCGGGCGTGAAAAAAAAGCGCGTCGATGAAAAGCCAGCCGGCCCGAATATGCGCATGGCGGGAAGTATGGCCGATAAGCAAGCCGTCGAACAATTAAAAACATCGGTGCGACATATCTGTGCAAACGGAATAGGATTGAAGATTGATGCTCGCCACGACGAGTCTGTGCGGCAGGACGTGACTTTTCGACGAAATCGGTATTGTCACGTCCTCGCCGGTTTCCCGTCGCTATTTGATGCGCTATGCAGCGCGTGAGCCAGCAAGATGCCGGGAATAGCGAGCCAGTGAGGGGTCGATGAGCGATATCGAACGCGAAAGCATGGAATTCGACGTGGTGATCGTCGGCGCCGGCCCGGCCGGCCTCGCCGCCGCCATCCGTCTCAAGCAGGTCAATCCCGAGCTTTCCGTCGTCGTGCTCGAAAAGGGCGGCGAAGTCGGCGCGCACATCCTGTCCGGCGCCGTCGTCGATCCGATCGGCATCGACCGGCTGCTGCCCGGCTGGCGCGAAGAGGAGGGTCATCCCTTCAGGACACCGGTCGCCGACGACCATTTCCTGGTTCTCGGCCCCGCCGGTTCGTTCCGTCTGCCCAATATCCTGATGCCGCCGCTGATGAACAATCATGGCAACTATATCGTCTCGCTCGGCAATGTCTGCCGCTGGCTGGCGACAAAGGCCGAGGCGCTGGGCGTCGAGATCTATCCGGGCTTTGCCGCGGTCGGCCTGCTCTACAACGAGGCCGGTGCGGTCACCGGCGTCGTCACCGGCGACATGGGTGTCGAGAAGGACGGCACGCACGGTCCGGGCTTTGCGCCGGGCATGGCGCTGATGGGCAAATATGTCTTGATCGGCGAGGGCGCGCGCGGCTCGCTGGCCAAGCAGCTGATCGCCAAATACCACCTTTCCGACGGCCGTGAGCCCGGAAAATACGGCATCGGCCTCAAGGAACTCTGGCAGGTCAAACCGGAAAACCACCGGCCGGGCCTTGTCCAGCATTCCTTCGGCTGGCCGCTCGATATGAAGACCGGCGGCGGCTCCTTCCTCTACCATCTCGAGGACAATCAGGTGGCAGTCGGCTTCGTCGTTCACCTGAACTACAAGAACCCCTATCTGTCGCCGTTTGACGAGTTCCAGCGCTTCAAGACCCATCCGGCGATCCGCGGCACCTTCGAAGGTGGCAAGCGTCTGGGCTATGGTGCCCGCGCCATCACCGAAGGCGGCTGGCAGTCGGTGCCGAAACTGTCCTTCCCCGGCGGCGCGCTGATCGGCTGCGCGGCCGGCTTCGTCAACGTGCCGCGCATCAAGGGCTCGCACAATGCCGTGCTCTCGGGAATGTTGGCGGCCGAGCATGTCTGTGATGCGATAGCCGTCGGCCGCGCCAATGACGAGCTGGCCTCCTACGAGGCCGCCTGGCGCGCTACCGATATCGGCAAGGACCTGAAGAAAGTGCGCAACGTCAAGCCGTTATGGTCGCGCTTCGGCACCATTGTCGGCGTCGGCCTTGGCGGCCTCGACATGTGGCTGAACACGCTGTTCGGCTTTTCGCCCTTCGGCACGATGAAGCACGGCAAGGCCGACCACGCCACGCTGGAACCGGCCGCCGCGCACCAGAAGATCGCCTACCCGAAGCCGGACGGGGTGCTGACCTTCGACCGGCTGTCGTCGGTGTTCCTGTCCAACACCAACCACGAGGAGAACGAGCCGGTGCATCTGCTCGTCGCCGACATGGACCTGCAGAAGCGCTCCGAGCATGACGTCTATGCCGGGCCCTCGACGCGTTACTGCCCGGCCAGCGTCTATGAGTGGGTCGACAAGGATGGCAATGCCGCCGCCGATCCTGCCGCCAAGGATGTGCGCTTCGTCATCAACGCGCAGAACTGCGTGCACTGCAAGACTTGCGATATCAAGGACCCGAACCAGAACATAAATTGGGTGCCGCCACAGGGCGGCGAGGGCCCGGTCTACCAGAACATGTAAGTCACAAGGTTTGCTCCGGACCAAACAAGATGAGGAGCAGCGCAACCGTAGGATTGTTGAATAGACCGCCTGCCTGTGTTTCCTTTCTGTGGCGACAGGGAGGAAGGAAAAATGCGTCTGGCAGTTCTGACGAGCGCTGTGGCGATCTGGGCGTTGTGCACCCCTTCAGCCTTGGCCGACACTAAAGTATTGGTCAAGACACGAACTTATAACATTGCCGGAACCACCGGCGCGGCCCTGATCGAGGCCATGGATCGCGGTGGGCCGAAGCACGGCTTCATGACCCACGCCATCGCCCAGACCGGCTACAGCGTCGATGATTGGACCTTCGACGCCTACACGGAAAACGGCGTCTGCCGCCTGCGCCAGGCCAACGGGACGCTCAATCTCTTCTATACCTATCCCAAACTAGCCTCAGCCACGTCGCCGGCGCTGCAGAAGCGCTGGAAGCGGTTCTTCGCTGGCGTCCGCGCCCATGAAGAGACCCATGGCCGCATCGCCAGACAGATGATGCGGGCCACCGAAAAGTCGGTTCGAGGGTTGGCAGTCGGTGATGACCCGCACTGTTTCGAGGCACGTCGCGAGGCAAAGCGCCGGATCAATGCCATCTATGCCGAATACGAGGCAAAGCAGATCGCCTTCGATGTGCACGAGCATCGCGACGGCGGCCCTGTCGAGCACCTCATCCGCGCTTTTGTCGGCCAATAATTGGACTGCGGATTTTCAGCTTCGCGTCCCGCCAGGCAGCGCCGCAAGCGCGGTCGCCGTCTGGTGCTCGTCGAGCGGCTTTTGTTCATCCGACCGTAGCGAAAACTCCACCAGCACCGGCAGATGGTCTGAGCCGGTGTCCTCAAGGGTCGACGCCGAACGGATAACGATGGCGCCCTTGCTGAAAACCTGGTCGATCGGCAGTCCGGCGAAGCGCAGGAAATCCGGCAGCCTTCTGTAGAGCCAGGTCGGGCCGACCGACGGCATTACAGTCAGCTTGCCAAGCGATGCGACGCGCCGGACGGCGGCGCTCCATGGCGCTGCGTTGCAGTCGCCCGCCAGGATCGACGTCTCGCCAAGCGAGGCGATTTCGTCAGACAACCCTCCAATCTGCCGTGATTGGTTGTGCGGCCATGGCCAGGTGAGATGGATGGCGGCGACATCGACGTCGGTTCCGCCGAAATCGACCGTGGCGATCGCCATCGCGCCGCGGCTGTCGCAGTGCGGCTCCGTGCCTATGGCAAACGGTCGTCTGGACAGCAGCGCAACGCCGAACACGCCATTGGGATATGGGCAGAGGATCCGGTGGGGATAGGCGCCGGACAGCAGCCCAAGCTTTTCCTTCCACATTTCGGACACCTCGTCGAGGGTGATCACATCGGGCTGGGTCCGGCCGATCAGCGACAGCACCTTCTCAGGCGTTGGATTGTTGAATCTGAGGTTCATCTGCAGCAAGCGGTAGACCGCCCCGCCACCGGGTTTGACTTCGTAGGCGGCCTGCACCTGCCATAGCCGCGAAAGCGGCAAGGCATTCGACGTGGTGGCAAGGGAGGCTATCGCAAACAGCAATGCGACCGCGGCCTGCAGGCGAAACGAGGTGGCGAGCAGCGGCAGCGCGCAAAGCGCCATCAGCACCGAAAAATGGACGCGAAAATGAGCAAAGGAATCGAGGGCTGGATGCAGCGATCCGAAGAACCCGGCCACCAGCGCCGCCGAGAGTGCAAGCATTGCGACGAATGCCAGAGCAACCGTCATGTCCCGAACATGTGCCATGGCTTTGTCTATCGGCAGAAATGCGTCTCAATCAAGATGACGAAATGTCCTGACCTGGACCGACACATGCAATTCGGCATTTACTGGAAGGCAGTTTCCGAAAAGCTCCTGAGCTTGCGCGAATGCAGTCGCTCCATCGGCATTTCAGCCAGCTTCTCCATCGCCCTGATGCCGATGGTCAGGTGCTGCGCTACTTGCCGCTTGTAGAACTCGGTCGCCATGCCCGGCAACTTCAATTCGCCATGCAGCGGCTTGTCGGATACGCAAAGCAGCGTGCCATAGGGCACCCGGAAGCGGAAGCCATTGGCGGCAATCGTCGCCGATTCCATGTCGAGCGCGATCGCCCGCGACTGCGACAGCCGCTGCACCGGCCCGCGCTGGTCGCGCAGCTCCCAATTGCGGTTGTCGATAGTGGCGACGGTGCCGGTGCGCATGATGCGCTTGAGATCATATCCGGAAAGCCCGGTGACCTCGGCGACCGCTTCCTGCAGCGCCACCTGGATTTCGGCTAGCGGCGGGATCGGCACCCAGACCGGAAGATCGTCGTCGAGGACATGGTCTTCCCGTACATAGGCATGTGCCAGCACATAATCGCCCAGCGCCTGCGTATTGCGCAGGCCGGCGCAGTGGCCCAGCATCACCCAGGCATGCGGCCGGAGCACCGCAATATGGTCGGTGATCGTCTTGGCGTTGGAAGGACCAACGCCGATATTGACCATGGTGATGCCGCCATGGTTCGGCTTCTTCAGATGATAGGCCGGCATCTGCGGCAGGCGAGGGGGCGCAGCACTCTCACCGGGCGCGCCGTCCCCCACTTTGGTCACGATGTTGCCCGGCTCGACGAACTCGACATATCCGTGACCGCCATTGGCCATCAATTCGCGTGCACGGGTGACGAATTCGTCGATATAGAATTGGTAGTTGGTGAACAGCACGAAGTTCTGGAAATGCTGGGGGCTGGTCGCCGTATAGTGCGACATCCGGTGCAGCGAATAATCGATGCGTTGCGCGGTGAACGGTGCCAGCGGCCGTGCCTCGCCCAATGCCACTTCGAACGTGCCGTTGGCGATCTGGTCGTCGGTGCCGTCGAGATCTGGCACGTCGAACAGGTCACGGATCGGCCGTTTGATGCGTTCGGCAGCAGCGCCGTCGATATGTGTGCCTTCGAGGAAGGCGAAGTGCAGCGGGATGGGAGTGGTCGATTCCGAGACCGTGACCGGAACGCCGTGGTTGCGCATGATCAGCCGAAGCTGTTCGGTGAGGTAGCTTTCGAAAAGGGCAGGCTGGGTGATGGTGGTTGAGAAATGCCCTGGCATCGGCATATGGCCATAAGCCTGCCTCGAGTCGATTTGCGTGAACGAACTCGTGGTGACGCCGATCTCCGGATAGAAGGCCCGGTAGCGCTTGTTGTTGTCACCGCCCGCGGCGAGCGCGGTAAATGAATCGCGCAGGAACTTGGTATTGCGGTCGTAAAGCACCTGCAAGGCGGCGACCGCCTTCTTGGCATCGTCGAAGCTCTGTCGGGTAAACGGCTCCGGCGTGACGACCGATTCAATGGCTCGGGGATAGATTCGCTTTTCCATGACCCAATATAGAGAGTTGGGTGCGCCGTTGGGAGGGGGTAAGGCGGTCTCAGGACGCGCTGTGGGCGTTTTTCTTTCCAGCGGCCTAAAGCGCGTCGCATTCGTCCAGCCTCATGCGACACGCTTTAGGTTCTTGTTTTTATGCATGCGTCGTCGCAAAACCGCTGCGCACTTTTTGCGCGACATGCATCAGCCGCGCCGCAGGCTGACCAGCAGCACAAAGCCGACGCCGGACTTCCTCAGCGCAGGCGCCTCGATGGTCGAACCGGCATCGGCGCGCATCGTCGGCACGGCCAGGACCGGGGCCGCCAGAAGCATCAGGATGAGCGCCGTCCGCGGCAGAAGCCGAAGGGTCTTGACGACGTTGGCGGTGAGGCGGGTCATGGCGCGTTTCTAAATCTCGCTGTCGGGTTCAGTGGCGAAGCTGGTTCGGGCAACCGAGCCGGCAGGAAATGGCAACGTCCCAGGCGCGGGCCGGACGGCCGGCTTCGGCGACAAGGACGGCGAACAGCATGCCGAACAGGCTCATCAACAGGCAGACGATGGTGAAGCGGCGGGTAAGCATTGCGCGGTGTCTCCTTCAACTCGCATGACAATGCCCTGCCCAGGCTGAACCGGTTCTGATCCCGGCGTTCATCTGGGGTTCAAAATGGTTGATGATCTCTGAGAGGGTCCGCCTTGGGTGCAGCGACCCATGGCGACGCCATGGCTGCGAGACCGATAACATGAAAACGGGGGCCGACTGGCCCCGCTCACCCCGGCAGGAAAAGCACGATCAGAGCTTGTGCCAGGTCTGGCTCTTGCAGATCAGCCCGCCGAGCACGCAGCCGCTCATCTTGAGCGAACTGCCGGAAAGCGAAGCCTTGCCCGAATAGGTCTTGTCCGTTTCCGGGTCGGTTATGGTGCCGGCATATTTATTGTCGCCGGCAACCTTCAGTGAACCGATGTTCTTGCCGGCAAATTTGCCGGATTTGAGCGTAATCGAAAATGCCCCGCCGCCACTCGAAATGGCGGCAGTCGATCCGGCTTGCGTTTTCCAATTGCCTTCGATCGGATCGGCCCATGCCGCGCCGGTTATCATTATTGCGGCCGCGAGGGCCAGGCTCACTTGTCGAAACATGTCTTTCCTCCCTCAGGTAAGTCCAATCGGGCTCCGTCCCGGGTGTCTGCCCCTTACGCAAACGTAAGCTAGTCCAGCTCCCGGAAAAACAAAAGCGGCGCCGCAACGGAAAGATTGCGGGTTTTTGCCCGCTCCCGAACGGCCGCGCCGGCGAAAAATGAAACGGGGCCGCACACGTCTTTGTCTTCTGTGGTTAGCGGAGTCTTGATCTGCGCCTCGCAAGTTTTCTTCAAATTTTGTGCAAACCGGCGCGATTGCTGGCTTTGTATCCTTAACGAATTTTCGCGTTTACCTCTTGTTTTAGCTTTGTTTTCTTCAAATTAAGCACGCCATTTAACGACGGATTCAAGCCTCCGCGGCATTCTCCAAAGCATCGAAAGAGCGCCGCCCCCGACGGTAATCAAGGACACCGAGGGACAGACGGAGACAGCTCTCGGGAGCCAGAACAGGGGATTTGAAATGGCACGTTTTGAAATGCTTGAAGCCGGCTTCGGCGCCATGGGGGCAACTGCCCAGGCCGATATTCTTTTCGAGTTGGGCATGATGTATGCGACCGGCCGCGATTGCGAGACCGATGTCGTCGCCGCCCACAAATGGTTCAACATCGCCGCGATCAAGGGTTCGGCCCGCGCTGCGGAACTGCGCTCTGAATTATCGGCCGCCATGTCGAAAGTCGAAATCGCTAAGGCGCTGCGCGAAGCCCGCGAATGGATGACGATGCACTGAATTCGCCGGCATCGACTTCACAGGGGTGATGACCTCACGACAGGGACGCTTCGGGTCAAGGCCGCGCAGACGGCCGGGCCCGAAAAATCAAGGCCGCGCAGACGGCCGGGCCCGAAAAATCAAGGCCGCGCAAGACGGCTGGGCCAACAAGATCAAGAACACGGCGGACGAGCCGTGCAATAAACTGGACAAAACAGGGAAGGCGAGCGGGTCCCACCTCGGGAAGCTTGATGACAAAAGCCGCGACCGGCCGGAACAAGGCTGGCGCGGCTTTGTCTTTGGGACAGCGTGTTGCAGGCCCAATTGAGTGCCGGCGATGCGTCTAGACAGCTCCGGTGAAGGATGAAATTCTCCCGCCACTCTGGAAGAGGCGCGGCCGGAATGGTCGCGCGAGAGTGGAGGAGTTGTGTCACCATGAAGAAATTCAGTATTTTGAGCGCAGCCATATTTGGCTTGATGATGACCGCGCCGGTCGCCTTCGCCGATGACATCACCTTTTCGGTGGTCGGACCGATGACCGGTCAGCTTGCCACCATCGGCGATCAGTTCAAACACGGAGCGCAAGCCGCTGCCGACGCGATCAACGCGGCCGGCGGCGTCGATGGCCGCCAGGTCAAACTCGACATCGAGGACGACCAGTGCGATCCGAAGCAGGCGGTTTCGGTCGCCAACCGCATCGTCGCCAATGGTGTCAAGTTCATCGACGGCCATGCCTGTTCGGGCTCCAGCATCCCGGCCTCTGCCGTCTATGCCGAAGCCGGCGCGCTGATGATGAGCCCGGCTTCGTCGAACCCGGTGCTGACCGATGCGGCGGCGAAGGCCGGCTGGCCGACTATCATGCGTCTCTACACGCGCGATGATGCGCAAGGCGCCTTCATCGGTCCGTGGATCGCCAAGAAATATGCCGGCAAAAACGTCGTCATCCTGCATGACAAGAGCGCCTACGGACAGGGCGTGGCCGACGCCGTCAAGGCGACGATGAATGCGGGTGGTCTCAAGGAGGTCATGTACGAAGGCATCAACGCCGGTGAAAAGGATTACGCGGCGCTTGTCACCAAGCTCAAGGACCTGAAGCCTGACGTCGTCTATTTCGGCGGCTATCACCCCGAAGCCGGCCTCATCCTGCGCCAGTCGGCGGAACAGAACCTGAAGTATCAGCTGATCATGCCGGACTCGATTGCCACGCCAGAATTCTGGCAGGTTGCCGGTCCGGCCGGCGAAGGCACCATGTTCGTCTTCCCGTCCGATCCGCAGGCGAAGCCCGAAGCCAAGGAAGCCATCGCCAAGATCAAGGCCGGCGGCTTCGTGCCGGAGGGCTTCACTCTGTTTTCCTATGCGGTGATCCAGACCTTCGCCGAAGGCATCAAACGCGCCGGCAGCGACGATCCGGCAAAAGTCGCCGAAGCGTTAAAGAACGGCCAGCCGATCAGCACGGTTGTCGGCTCAGTCACTTTCGACGAGAAGGGCGACCTCAAGAACGCCAGCTACGACATCAACCAGTGGCACGACGGCAAATACGCGCCGATCCAGCCGTAATGGCCGCGGCGCCGCAAGAAGCGCTGTTGTAATCGAACATGGCCGGGTCAAACCCGGCCATTTTGTTTTTGGCGATGCCTTTGTGACGCGTTCGAGATCACTTCGTGGATAGGGAAACAGCAGCCAGCTGGTGAGGTTCCTCGGCAAAGCGAACCAGCACGGTCCCGTCGGTGACCTGCGCGCCTTCGGCAGCGATCTCGGCGATAACCCCGTCATGCGGCGCGGCAATGGTGTGCTCCATCTTCATCGCCTCCAGGATCAGCAGCGGCTGGCCCTTGATTACGGACTCGCCTCTGGCTGCACGCACCAATTTGACCAGGCCGGGCATTGGCGCGCGCAGGCTGCCGGAAGCGGCGGCAGCTTCGGCGGTTCGCGCCAGCGGATCCGGCACGGCAAAACTGTAGCCGATGGCGCGTTCGAAGACCGTGACGTGGCCCGGCCAGCGGGCGAGGCGAGGCGCCGCGCGAAGATCATGCGAATTGACGCTCTCATAGGGCGCATCAAGCGCCACCTCGAACCGTCCGTCCGGCCGCACCGACACGCGCGCGACGATCTCCTGCTCGCCGAACTTCAGCAGCGTGCGCCGCGCTACAGGATGGAAATGCGCATAGCCTGTTAGCGACAACCAGGGATCGTCCGAGGACGGCAAGTTGCCCGCACCGGAAGCAGCAAATGCCGCGGCGGCAATCGTCTCGCGGCTCGGCGGCGGAACCGCCGTCAACGCCTGCTGATGCCTGGCGATCAGGCCGGTATCGACATCGCCCGCCGCAAAATCCGTATCAGCGGCCAGCGCGGCAAGAAAGGCGGTGTTGACGGTCGAGCCGGCGATTTCGGTCTGCGACAGCGCCGCGCCAAGCGCCGAGAGCGCCGCCCGCCTGTCCCTGCCATGAACGATCAGCTTGGCGATCATCGGGTCGTAAAACGGCGAAATCGCATCGCCGGCGCGCACACCGGTTTCGATGCGCAAGGTCGCACCCTCCGGTGCCGGCTGCGGAAATTTCAAATGGTGCAAGGTGCCGGTCGCCGGCAAAAACCCTCTCGCCGCGTCCTCGGCATAGATGCGCGCCTCGAAGGCGTGGCCGGAGAGCGCGATCTCGCTCTGCGTCTTCGGCAGTTTTTCGCCGGAGGCTACCCGTAGCTGCCACTCGACCAGGTCGATGCCAGTGACCATTTCGGTGACGGGGTGCTCGACCTGCAGGCGGGTGTTCATTTCCATGAACCAGAAACGGTCGGCCTTCAGACCTTGCGAGGCATCGACGATGAACTCGATGGTACCGGCGCCGGAATAGTGGATTGCCTTGGCGGCTTTCACCGCCGCCTCGGTCATCACCTTGCGCAGTGCCGGCGTCATGCCCGGGGCAGGCGCCTCCTCGATCACCTTCTGGTGGCGGCGCTGCGCCGAGCAGTCACGTTCGTGAAGATGTACGGCGTTGCCGAAATTGTCACCAAACACCTGCACTTCGATGTGGCGCGGCTTGTCGACATATTTTTCAACCAAGACGCGGTCGTCACCGAACGCGGCTTTCGCCTCGCGCCGTGCGCCCGACAGTGCTTCAGAAAAATCATCAGGATGCTCGACGCGCCGCATGCCCTTGCCGCCGCCGCCGGCGCGCGCCTTGATCAGTACGGGGTAGCCTATCTCGCGCGCCTTGGAGGCGAGCAACACGATCTCCTGCGCTTCGCCATGGTAGCCCGGAACGACAGGCACGCCGGCCTTTTCCATCAGCCGCTTGGCCGCGTCCTTCAGCCCCATGGCACGGATCGAGGCCGCCGACGGCCCAATGAAGATCAGCCCAGCCACCGCGACCTGGTCGACGAAATCGGGGTTTTCCGAAAGAAAGCCGTAGCCCGGATGGATGGCCTCGGCACCTGTGGCCAAGGCAGCCGCGATGATCGTGTCGCCGCGCAGATAGCTTTCGGTGGCGGGAGAGGCGCCGATATGCACCGCTTCGTCGGCCATTTCGACATGCAAGGCGTGAGCGTCGGCATCGGAATAGACCGCGACGCTGCGCACACCCATCCTGCGTGCCGTGCAGATCACCCGGCAGGCGATCTCGCCACGGTTGGCGATCAGGATCTTGGCGAACATCGGGCCTCCACAGGCAGAGCTTGCCGCCAACGGCGCGAATTCTCGTCACGCGAGCTGCGGCGATGCCCTGCTTTGTAGTCTGGCGGTCAAAGGGTAGGCAAGCGAGGCCTGCCTACTTTGATGCCGCGATTTCGCAAGCTCCCCCGGTCGTGACCCTGTAACGGCTGCGGGTGGCCTGGCAGGATTTCATCGCCATATCCTCGGCAGCCTTTTGCGAGGGCGCATTCAAGCGCGAGCCGCACAGGATGTACAACGAACGCAGCCGGGAATACGGAGTGGTCGCATAAGCTGAATGGCCGCCGGCCGCCACATAGGCCTTATATGCCTTGGTGCATGGCCGATCCGCGGTTGCCGGAAAATACGGGTAGAAGCGGACGTCGCCCTTGCTTCCAGCCAGTGATTCCGCCGTGCCGACATTGGAGCCCGAGATTAGAAGCAACCCAGTTATTAGCAAGAAGACTGCTTGTTTGACGCTGATAGACTTCATTTTTTCCCACCCATTGGAAACGTCGAAGGCCGCCGAGTGTCGGCCTATTTGGAGGCAGCTATGGCGCATGCCCCTGCAGTCGTGACCTTGTACTTGCTGCGCGCGGACTGGCAGGATTTCAACGCCAGCGCTTCGGCAGCCTTCTGGGATGTTGCATTCAGATAAGCACCGCAAATAGTGAATTCGGTTGCCCAGTTGAACGGCGTCATCGCGTAGGCCGAGTGACCGCCAGCCGCCACATAGTCCTTGTAATTCTTGCCGCAGCCTCCGATTGTACCCGGTGCAAAATAGACCGGAAAACGGCTGTCGCCCTTGCTTCCCGCCAGCGATTCGGCGGCGCCGACATTCGGTGCAGAGGCCATAAGCAGTGCAAGTACCGATATGGTTGTTCGCCTGATGGATAAAGATTTCATTGCCCAGCCCATTTGAGAAACCCCAACACTGAAAGATATTCGCTTATTTGGAGGCAGCGATTTCGCAGCCCCCACCTGTTGTAACCCTGTAACTGTTGCGGGTGGCCTGACAGGATTTCAACGCCAACTCTTCGGCAGCTTGCTGTGACGGTGCATTCAAGCGCGAGCCGCAGATGATGTACAGCGAACGCACCCGGGAATACGGGGTGGTTGCATAGGCTGAATGGCCGCCGGCCGCTACATAGGCCTTGTAGGCCTTGGTACATGGATCCTTCGGGTTCTGCGGCAAATAGGGATAGAAACGGGTCTCGCCCTTGCTTCCTGCCAACGACTCCGCTGCACCGACGCCAGGCGTCGCTAATATAAGCAACCCCGCAAGTATATGCACAGTTGTTCTCTGAAAAACCCGCCGCCTCATCTTCGCCCAATCCCCATTGGTATTTGCGATGATCAATAGCCGCGATTCTTTCGTCTGGCCAGATCAAGAAGCAAAAAATAGTTATGGAGATGTGGACGGGTGCCGCCGGCGCAGGGTCACACCCTGCCGAGTGCAGCAACGACCCGCTGATACAATTCGGCCGTCGGCTCGTCGAAGCAGCAGAAAATGACGGTTTCCGGAACGATGTTCTGGCCGATGAAGGCGCTCACGGTACCGACAGCAATTTGCGTCGCCTGATCCTTCGGATAACGGTAGGCCCCGGTCGAGATCGCTGGAAACGCCACCGTCCGGCAGTCCTTTGCGGCGGCGATTTCGAGCGACCGGCGATAGCAGGAGGCGAGCAGTTCGGCTTCTCCTTTGCTGCCGCCTTGCCAGACCGGCCCGACCGTATGGATGATGTAGCGCGCGGGCAGCCTGTAGCCCTTGGTGATTTTTGCGTCGCCGACCTTGCAGCCATTCAAGGTCCGGCATTCTGCCAGAAGCTCGGGACCGGCCGCGCGGTGAATGGCGCCGTCCACGCCACCGCCGCCCAGCAGCGAGGTGTTGGCGGCGTTGACGATGGCATCGACCGCCAGCTTCGTGATGTCGCCGGTTTGAATGCGAATCCTCTGGCCGGTTTCGCTCATCTCACATCCTGAACACGCCGAAGCGTGTCTCCTCGATCTCGGCGTTGAGCGCGGCTGAAAGGCTGAGCGCCAGCACCTCGCGGGTCTTGGCCGGGTCGATGATGCCGTCGTCCCAGAGTCTTGCCGACGAATAGAGCGGGTGCCCTTCATGCTCGTACTTCATCAGGATCGGCTTCTTGAATTTCGCTTCCTCCTCGGCGCTCCATTCGCCGCCCTTGCGCTCGATGCCTTCGCGCTTGACGACGGCCAGCACCGTTGCCGCCTGCTCGCCGCCCATCACCGAAATGCGGGCATTCGGCCACATCCACAGGAAGCGTGGTGAATAGGCGCGTCCGCACATGCCGTAATTGCCGGCGCCGAACGAGCCGCCGATGATCATCGTTACTTTCGGCACCTTGGCGGTGGCGACCGCCATCACCAGCTTGGCGCCGTCCTTGGCGATGCCGCCGGCCTCGTATTTTCGACCGACCATGAAGCCGGTGATGTTCTGCAGAAAAATCAGCGGCACCCTGCGCTGGCAGCACAACTCGATGAAGTGCGCGCCCTTCAGCGCGCTTTCCGAAAACAGCACGCCATTGTTGGCGACGATGCCGACCGGCATGCCGCTGAGGTGAGCGAAGCCGGTGACCAGCGTGGTGCCGTAATTCTGCTTGAACTCATCGAACTCGGAGCCGTCGACGATGCGGGCGATCACCTCGCGCACGTCGTAAGGCTGGCGCAGATCCGTAGGCACGATGCCGTAGAGTTCATGTGGATCGTGAAGCGGCGGAATCGATTTCTGCAAGGCCAAGCTTACATTCTTGTTCCGATTCAGGTTTTTGACGATACGCCGGCATATGGCCAGCGCATGCTCGTCATCGAGCGCATAATGGTCGGCAACGCCGGAAAGCCTTGTGTGCACGTCGGCGCCACCGAGGTCCTCGGCGGTGACGTCCTCGCCGGTGGCCGCCTTCACCAGCGGCGGCCCGCCGAGAAAGATGGTTGCCTGGTTGCGCACCATGATTGTCTCGTCCGACATCGCAGGCACATAGGCGCCGCCGGCCGTGCACGAACCCATGACGCAGGCGATCTGCGGAATGCCGGCGGCCGACATGTTGGCCTGGTTGTAGAAGATGCGGCCAAAATGATCGCGGTCGGGAAACACCTCGTCCTGATTAGGCAGATTTGCGCCGCCGCTGTCGACCAGATAGACGCAAGGCAGATTGTTCTGTAGCGCGATCTCCTGTGCACGCAGATGCTTCTTCACCGTCAGTGGATAATAGGTGCCGCCCTTCACCGTGGCGTCGTTGACGACGACCATCACTTCGGTGCCTTCGACGCGGCCGATGCCGGCGATGAGGCCGGCCGAAGGGATGTCCTCGCCATACATCGACCAAGCGGCGAACTGGCCGATCTCGAGGAAGGGCGAGCCGGTATCGAGCAATTGGGCGAGGCGTTGCCGCGGCAGGAGCTTGCCGCGGGAGACGTGCCGTTCACGCGCTTCCTCCGAGCCACCGCGCTCGATGGCGGCAGCTTTTTCAGCGATGTCGGCGACCAGCGCCCGCATGCGCTCGGCATTGGCGTGGAAGGCGTCGGAGGCGGGCGAGATCTGCGAGGTGAGGGGGGCCATGGCGTTACCGGATCAGCTCGATCTTGCAGCCGACATCGAGGTCGCCCCAGTCGCGATCGGCGGTGACGGCAATGGCATTCTCGCGAATTGCCAGCGCCAGGCAAGCCCGATCGCCCAGCGACAAGCCGCGATGCCGCGTCAATTGGCGAAGCTGCCCGGCCGCGATGCCCATCGCGTCGTCGAAAACGGCGATCGGCATGCCGAGACTGGCGAGGTCGTCCGCGGCCTGTTCCATGCTGCGTCCCTTGTCGATCAGCTTGGCGATGATTTCGGCCGCATTGATTGAACTGCATTGCGCGTCCGGCGCGAACCCCAAAGCATTGTCGGTGCCTTGCTCGTTGAGCAGGATTGCGAGCGCCGCCGAGCTGTCCATGACGTACGGCTTCATTTCGCCCGTTTTCCCGTCCCTTCGGCGTGAAGCCGGTCGAGACGCTTGTCGCTTCGACTTTGCTCTTCCCGCCGCTCCTTCAGAAATTCGTCGACGACGCTTTCACCGGGCCGTTTCAGCGCTGACAATTCGGCCTGCACGCGTCGCAGATTCTGCAGCCACGATCTTACCCGCAGCTCGCCGTTTTCGACATGAAGGATCATGTCCTCGCCAGGCCTCACGCCCATCTCCTCGCGCATCGCGGCAGGAATGACGAAGCGCCCGCCCTCGCCAAGCTTGACACGCTCGCGTTTCGCCGGAACCCGAAGCGGCGTTTTGCGAGCGCCGGCATCGAACTGTGCTCGCGGATCTTCGTCAAATCCAGACTTTCCCGTTTTTCCCGCCATGGTCCGTCTCGCCTGTGTTGTGGCACATATTCCGAAGTATGCCACTTCGTGCGGCTTTTGGCAAAATCTCAAAAGAATGCCATCACGCGTCCTCCGCCATGATTTCCCGCCCGATCAGCCAGCGACGGATTTCGCTGGTGCCGGCACCGATCTCGTAGAGCTTGGCGTCGCGTAGAAGCCGGCCGGTCGGGTAGTCGTTGATGTAGCCGTTGCCGCCCAAAAGCTGGATGGCGTCGAGCGCCATCAGCGTCGCCTTTTCGGCGGCGAAGAGAATACAGCCGGCAGCATCCTTGCGGGCCGTCTCACCGCGATCGCAGGCGGCGGCTACGGCATAGACGTAAGCACGCGCCGCGTTCATCGTCGCATACATATCGGCCAGCTTGCCTTGCACCAGCTGGAATTCGCCGATCGGCTGGCCGAACTGCTTGCGTTCATGCACGTAAGGTATCGCCACGTCGAGGCACGCTGCCATCAGCCCGATCGGGCCGCCGGCCAGCACGGCGCGTTCGTAGTCGAGGCCCGACATCAGCACCTCGACGCCGCGCCCTTCCTCGTGCAGCACATTGTCGAACGGCACTTCGACATTCTCGAACACCAGCTCGCCGGTGTTCGAGCCGCGCATGCCGAGCTTGTCGAGCTTTTGCGCCACCGAAAAACCGGCAAAGGCCTTTTCGACGATGAACGCGGTGATGCCGCGCGAATTGAGTTCCGGATCGGTCTTGGCGTAGACGACCAGCGTCTCGGCATCCGGCCCGTTGGTGATCCACATTTTGGTGCCATTGAGCACATAGCGATCGTTGCGCTTTTCAGCGCGCAGGCGCAGCGACACGACATCGGAGCCGGCACCCGATTCCGACATCGCCAGTGCGCCGACCTTCTCGCCGCTGCAGAGCGAAGGCAGATATTTTTCCTTCTGCGCCTGCGTTGCCCAGCGGTTGATCTGGTTGACGCAGAGGTTGGAATGGGCACCGTAGGAGAGGCCGACCGAGGCGGAGGCGCGCGAAATCTCCTCCATCGCGACAACATGGGCGAGGTAGCCCATGCCGCTGCCGCCGAAATCGGGATCGGCGGTGATGCCGAGCAGGCCGAGCCCGCCGAGCTCCGCCCACAGATGTGCCGGGAATTCGTTCGAGCGGTCGATTTCGGCGGCGATCGGTGCGATCTTTTCCTGGGCAAAGCGCCGCACCAGGTCGCGCAGTGCCTCGATGTCTTCGTCAAGCCCGAAGTTGAGCGTATGCGTGTACATGCCGTTCCTCCCGGCGCACGATCCCGAAAATCGGGATCGTGCGCGAAATCAAGTTGCTAGAGCGTCCTTTGCGCGCCCGAATAGGGGCGCGGCGTCGTGGCTCGTTGACGCGCCATCGGTCTTTGCTCCAACAAGGCGCATTGTCATTGCTAGATATGTAGCGGTGACTTCGGCGATCGACAGCCGTTCGCCCGGCCGGAACCAGACGATGACGCCGGTCATCATCTGGATCAGCGCCATCGCGGTGAGCCCTGTGTCTTCGATGCTGAACAAGTCCGCTTCGACGCCGTCGCGCAGGATGGCGCGCAACTCCTTCTCGTAGGCCGTGCGCATGCGCAGGATCTGCGTGAGTTTTTCATGCGACAGGCTGCGCAGCTCCATGTTCGAGACATGGGTGGAGTGGCGGCGTTCGATATGGAAAGCGATGTGGTTTTCGACATAGGCGGCGAGCCGCGTCGCCGGATCGGCGCCGACAGGGCGTGTTGCGCGCCACGCCTCGATCAAGCCTTCCATATGCTCGCGCATCAGCGTGAACAGAAGGTCCTGCTTGGTCGGGAAGTAACGGTAAAGCGCCGCTGCCTGCACGCCAACCTCGGCTGCCAGCTGGCGCATCGACATCGCCTCGTAGCCGAGACGCGCAATCAGGCCGACCGCCGCCTCGCGGACCGCAGCTTCGGTCTTCTCTCCGTCGGAGCCGGTCGTACGCGCCATGACAAGCCGCCTTTTTTTAGACAATAAAACAAACGTTCAATTAATTCAAGGACCGAGGCATGTCCGGCCAGGGCGTTGGCTTCAGGTTTTCTCTATCTGCACCCTGGAGATTTTTGTGCGATGGAAGCGAGTGAGGAGAATCATGGCTTGCTAGGCAACAATCCTGAAACCCGCGGACATGTCGCGAGCCTCGATCTCCTCGACATCGACCTTCGAAACCGCTGCCCCTGACGGTCCTTGCCAAAGACGTTCGATCATTGTCGAGACCGCCGCATCGGCCCCTGCAATCAAGGCTGCCACCGAGCCGTCAACTTCGTTGCGCACCCACCCGGCAAGGCCAAGCGCCGACGCCTCGTGCCGCGCCCAGACCCGGTAGCTGACGCCTTGCACCTTGCCATAGATGCGTACCTGCACCGTCCGATCGGTCATCGCGCTCTCCGTCCTCTGAGTCGAGTCTGGCGCATCGCCGTGCAAATTCAACCGCCGATACGTGCATCGAAGGTCTCTCTGCCGATCGCGGTCCGTGAGCTTCGCATGGCGAGATAGGCGGTGCCCTTCATCAAATGATTGACTAAGTCAAATAAATGGCGATCATGGTCCTTACGGAGCGATCAGCCCGAAGGAGGTCGACATGCCGGCCGAATGGAATGCCCTTGTCGCGGAGATCCGTGGCTTCAATCGCTTCTACACGCGCCTGATCGGGCTCCTCGGCGAGACGGTGACACATAGCGCCTATACGCTGGGCGAGGCGCGGCTGCTGTTCGAATTGGGCCGCCGATCCCGTGCTGCCGCCAATAGCGGCGGTGAGGCAGGGTTTCTTGCGCGGGCATTCCACCTCGATCTCGGACCGGCAGCCGCCGAAATCGCTGCCAAGCTCCGGCTCGATCCGGCCCATGTCACACGCGTCCTGAGGAGGTTCGCCGCCGCCGGCCTGACCGAGATGCGCACTGACCCAGCCGATCGGTGCAGACGCATCCTGTCGCTGACCGCTCGCGGAAGTGCGGAGCTCGCCAGGCTTCAGGCTGCGGCGGATCGCGACCTCGCCCAGCTGACGGGCGGGCTCGCCGATGAAGCGGCTGCCGAATTATCGGACGCCTTGAAGCGGGTCATGCGCCTGCTCGGGGAGAAATAGCGGGCAGCACTGGGGTCCCGGTGTTGCGCTCTTCAATTCCCCCGCGCTGCTGTCAGTGCGCCAGGCAGTTCCTCGGCAAAGATGTCGAGTTCGTGGTCGAGGCCGACGCTGACGCGGATGCAGCGGTCGAGCACCGGCACCATCGGCTTGCGGATGAAGACGTCGCGCGACAACAGCGCCTGCAGCACTTTTAGCGCGAAAGCGCCGTCGCGGCCGCAGTCGATGGTGACGAAATTGGTCGCCGAAGCCAGCGGCTTCAGCCCGTTCGCCTCGGCTGTTCCGGCGATGCGCCGGCGCCCGGCGGCGACCCGCGCCACCACGCTCTCCAGCCAGGCCTGATCGGCAAGCGCCTCGACACCGGCGATCTGCGCCATGCGGCTGACGCCGTAATGATTGCGGATCTTTTCGAAATCGCGAATCACCTGGGCCTCGGCCACCGCATAGCCGCAGCGTATGCCGGCCAGCCCATAGGCCTTGGAGAAGGTGCGCATGCGGATGACGTTCGGCCGCGCCACATCGATCGGCGGCAGCGCTGAGGCTGGCCCTAATTCGCCATAGGCTTCGTCGAGCACCAGCATTGTGGTCTCCGGCAAGGCCTCGATGAAGCGGCTGATCTCGGCGGCTTCCCACCAGCTGCCCATCGGATTGTCCGGATTGGACAGGTAGACCAGTGGCGCCTTTTCCCTGGCCACGGCCGCCAGCAGGCCGTCGAGGTTTTCCCGATCGTTCTCATAGGGCACTGCGACCAGCCGGCCGCCGACGCCGGCAACATGAAAGTTGAAGGTCGGATAGGCGCCGAGCGAGGTCACCACCGCGTCGCCGGGCGCCACATACATGCGCGCCACCAGGCTGAGCAGCCCGTCTATGCCTTCGCCGATGACAACATTTTCGGCGCCGACTCCGAGATGCCTGGCTACGGCTACCTTCAAATCGTGATTATCGGGGTCGCAATACATCCACATGTCGCCGGCAATCTCGGCCATGCGGGCAACGACGCGCGGCGAAGGGCCAAAGCTGCTCTCATTGGCGCCGATGCGGGCGCGAAAGGCGCGGCCGCGGTCGCGCTCCTGCGCCTCAGGGCCGACAAACGGCACCGTGGAGGGAAGCGCATCGATGAGCGGCGTAAGGGGAGGGCGCATGGCAAAGGCTCGTTCGAAAAGGGCCTTCTTGCTAGCCTGCCGGCTGGGCCTGCGCAAGTTCCATGGCCAGCGGCAATGGTCAGGCTGGATTCTACCGGATCATTTTGCTAGCGAGACATGATGAGCAACCGACTGCCGCCCGCCTGGTCCAAGCACATAAAGTCCCACCCGGCGCCGAAAGTGGAACCGCCGAAGGCGAAACCGCCGTCGCGCGCGCAAGCTGACGACATGCTGTTGCGACAGGCGCTTGAACTCCAGCAAGCCAAGCGGCTCCCGGAGGCCGAGGAACTATGCCATCGCGTTCTCGCCCGCACGCCCAACCACCCGCTTTCGCTATACATCCTCGGTACGTTGGGGCTCGGCATCGACGACGAGTTGGCCCTTAAATATTTTGCGCGGGCAGTAAGCCAGGCACCTCAAAATCCATATTTCCACCTCAGCCTGGGAGAGGCCTGCCTGAAGGTCGGCGACAGCTTGCTTGCGATCAAGCACCTGCAGCGTGCCTGCGAATTGAAGCCCGATCTGGTGGAAGCGCTTTGCGGACTAGGGCGTTCCTACGTCAACTTCGATAAGGCCGAGATGGCTTTGCCCCTTTACGAGAAGGCGCTGAAGATCAATGGCGATCATCCCATGGTCCGGATAGGCCTGGCTGGTGCGCTCACCAGCCTCGGTCGCATGGACGAAGCCAGAGCCTGTCTGAAGCAGGCAATCGAACGTCGTGTCGATCTTGGTGCGGCCTACGACAGCCTAGTCAACACGCGCAAGTTCACCGGAAAGCCTGAGGAACTCGGTTCTATCCTGCGCGAACTCTCCAATCCCAAGCTCAACCCGGATGTTGCATCTCAACTCCATCATGCCGCTGGCAAAGTGCTGAACGATCTCGAGCGCTACGATGAGGCGATGGATCACTTCCAGAAGGCAAAAAAGGCCGCTGGCGATGCTTTCGATCTGGAGTCGTTCCGCCGCAGAATCGATTCCATGATCGAGATATTCAGCCCGTCACTGTTGGAAGCCAAGGCTGGCCACGGCAGTCCGTCCGAAGTGCCTGTGTTTGTGCTGGGCATGCCCAGGTCGGGGACGACGCTGACGGAGCAGATCTGCGCGAGCCATCCGGATGTCCATGGCGCCGGGGAACTCACGAAGCTGCGTCGAATGGCGGGCTTGATGGGTTTCAGAACGCAGCCGGATGAGGCCTTGCGCAGTTCGATCATGTCGATGACGCGGGATCAGTCGAGGGCGCTGGCCGAGGAATATCTGTCCTATCTGCGTCAACACGCGCCAGGCGCGCTCCGCATCGTCGACAAGATGCCTCATAATTTCGAGGTTGTCGGCTTGATCGGAATTCTCTTTCCCAACGCGCGCATCATTCATTGCCGCCGCGATGCCATTGACAATTGCGTCTCGTGCTTCGTCTTGAGGTTCAACAAGGAGCATGGCTACAACGCCGACCTTGAGACCCTCGGACTGTATTACCGGGAATATGATCGCCTGATGCGGCATTGGGACAAGATCTTTCCCGGACGTATCTTCGAAAGCCGCTACGAAACGCTGGTTGCGGATCAGGAGGCTCAATCCCGCCGTCTCATCGATCATCTTGGATTGCCCTGGGACGATGCCTGCCTGCGCTTTTTCGACAAGGGCGGTTCGGTCAACACGCTCAGTCGCTGGCAGGTGCGGCAGCCGATCTATAGCTCATCCGTCAAGCGCTGGAAAAAATATGAGAGCACAATCCAGCCGCTGATTGACGCCTTGGGCGATTTGGCCGAACTTTGAAGAAGTGGGTTGCGTTCGACAGGCCGAGGCTGACCGTGACTTGCTGCCGAGATCCGTCGACCCTGTAGGCCAGCCCTTCAGATCGGAACAACGTTTTTATTTCTTGCACGTCTGAACAAGCGGGCACAGCGAGCATCGCAATCGCCCAGCCCTGCGATCGATCTTCAGCCGCAGCCGCATTTTTGCATCGAGAGTTGATAGCTGCGTTCCCCGATGCAAAAACCCGGCGGTTGCCCGCCGGGTTTGGATTTCAGTCAGGCTCGGATTGTCAGAATGAGCGCTGGAAGCGGAGCATGCCGCCGATGCTGTCCTTGTCGTCGGCATTGGTCCAGTTGCGATCGTAGGCTTTATCAAACTGACCGTCGTGGGCCCAATCGACTTCGGCGGTGATCGTGAAGCCGGGAACGATATCGTAGGCGACGTTCGCGGCGACGCCGTAGTTCTTGTCGTCGTCAACCGAGGCCTGGAGATTGAACGAGGTCTTCTCGTTGATGGTATAGGTGCCACCACCCCAGACTGCCCAGTTGCCGCCCCACTGCTTGTAGAAGTTGCGGTCGATGTTGTCGTCCGAACCGTAACCGGCCATGAGGAACAGAGTCAGGTTCTGTATCGGCGTAACGTCGACGCGAACCTTGCCGGCCCACTCTTCCCAGGTGCTGTCGTAGGCGGCGACACCGGTGATCGAACCCCAGCCCTGCGTGTATTTGATACCGCCGACAACATACGGGACATAGCTGTCGATGGAATCGTTGCCGCTGTTGCTGTCCTGGAAAATACCAGGATCAGCGGCGGCACTGCCCGAACCGGTTTCCAACGAAGCCACGGCCGAGAAGCCGTTTCCGGCATCGAAGTAATACTGGACGACATTGGTGTCGAAGCCGCCGTAGGGGACCAGCGTATCCTGGATGACGTTGCCGGCGTAGCCGATGAAGGTATCGAAGGCCGATTCGTCCTTACCGACGCGCAGACCACCGAGCTGGACCCAGGCAAAGTTCAGCGAAACGCTCGTACCGCCGTTAAAGTTGTCATCAAGGTAATCGTTGTGGTTACCCCAGTTGAAGCGCGTCTCGGTGTAGGTCTTCAAGGTGCCGAGCTCGGTTTCCTGGCCGGTCCAGGTCTTCAGCGTGAAGCGGGCGTGCTTGTAGTAGGTATCCTGCGAGTCGCCGTCCTGCTGATCGGTAGTCTTCGCGCCGTCGAATGAGCCGACGTCACCGATGCCGATGTCATAGCGGACATAGCCGCCGATGCGCAGGCAGGTTTCGGTGCCGGGGATGTAGTAGTAGCCAGCGCCGTAGACGTCGCAAATCTTGACGTATTCAGCGGGTTCCGGCTCGGCGACGAC